>VXRJ01000018.1:728345-885768 GCA_009838525.1 Acidobacteriota bacterium | reverse complement strand
ACGATCACGACGATCACGACGATCACGACGATCACGACGATCACGACGATCACGATGACCACGACGACCACGACGACCACGACGACCACGGCCACTCGCTTGAAGCGCCCGATCCACGCGACCGCGACTTCGTGGGTGCGTCAGCGTCGGTCGGAATCCACGCGGAGCTCGGCGCCGGCAACGCCCTGGTTGCCAACGTGACCCGCTCCTACCGCGCCCCGGCCATCGAGGAGCTGTACAACTTCGGCGCTCACGTCGGCACGCTCTCCTTCGACGTCGGCAACCCGGATCTCGACCCCGAGTCCACCGTCGGACTGGACTTGAGCTTGCGTCACCGAAGCGACCGCGTCCGCGCCGACCTGAACTTCTTCGTCTACAACATCGACAACTTCATCTTCGGCAACCACAGCGGGCTGGTGATCGATAACCTGCCGGTGTTCAACTACCTGCAGGGCGACAGCCGCTTCACCGGTTTCGACGCGCGGGGCAGCACCCGTCTCGCTGGACGGACCTGGCTGACACTCGGCCTCGGGTACGTCGACGCGCGGCTGACGACGACCAACGACGCGCTGCCACGGATTCCGCCGCTGCGAGGCACGGTGAACCTCGATATCCCCTACGGTGGGTTCACGCTGAGCCCGCAGGTGGAGTTCGCGGGGCGGCAGGCCGACGTGTTCAGGGGCGAGACCGAGACCGAAGGCTATTCCGTGGTCAATCTGCGGGCGTCGTACGTCTGGCCACGGCAGTACACGGCGCACATCCTGTCGTTCACGGGCTACAACCTGACGAACGCGCTCTATCGCAACCACACGTCGTTCATCAAGGATCTAGCCCCCGAGATGGGTCGCGGCGTCCGGTTGAACTACTCGGTGCGGTTCCACTAGAGGGGGTGTGACATACTCGGAGGATGCTGTCCTACTTGCTGGTAGTCCTCATTCTGGGCGCGTTGATCGCCGTACACGAGTTCGGCCACTTGTTGGCGGCGAAGCTGTGCAGGATTCCGATCGCGGAGTTCTCCATCGGGTTCGGACGCAAGTTGGCCGGCCGGCGCTGGGGAGGGACCCTCTACCGGATCTCGGCCGTACCGCTGGGCGGATACGTCCTGCCGGCCCTCGATGAACGGGAGTTCCGCCGGCGGCCGACCGCCAGTCGCATTCTGTTCGCCATGGGCGGGCCCATCGCCAACGTCGTCGCTGCCTTCTTTGGCCTGCTCGCACTCGGTGTCGTCGAATTCGGATTGAGTCCGGCGAAGGTGGCGGTCTTCGCGACGACGCAGTTGTGGAGCAGCCTGCAACTGTTGGCGTTCGCGGTGTCGACCCTCTTCGTCGATCCCAGCCAGATCAGCGGAATCGTCGGTATCGTGGCGATCGGCGGCGCCGAGTTCGGATCGACCGCCGTCGGGCTACTGACTTTCTCGGTGTGGATCAACCTGAACCTGGCGGTGCTGAACCTGTTGCCGCTGCCTCCCCTGGATGGCGGCCGCATACTGTTCTGCCTGCTCGAGAAGGTCTATCGGCCGCTCACGCGCCTGCAGACGCCGGTCACTCTCATGGGCTGGGCGTTCGTCCTGGCCCTGATGGTCTACGCCACGATTCAGGACCTGGGAAGAATCGCCACCGGGATGTTCGCCTGAAGGACCAGCAGTTCGAAGTCGATCAGAACGCTCCCCACCGGAGCCTTCGTCATGGTTCGGACGCTTGCGGGCGCAGGTCGAGAAGAAGGTCCGCGCGGCCGGCGGGCGGGTACAGGCTGGCCGGCGGATCGGTGGCCGCGCTGGCCCTGACCGTCACCTCCTGCAACGCTTCGCCGGTTGCGGCGTCGAAGAACCATCCGGACATCGGCGCCGGAAATCGCAGCACCAACTGCGCGTCGGCGCGTGTCGACTCGAGGTACGCGATGAAGCGCCGCGGCGACTGAAATCCAAAGGCCTGGCGGAGTCCATGCGCCGCCCGCAGCATGCTTCCCTCCGCGGGACCGCCCGCGAAGCGGAGTTGGGAGAGGTTCGGGACGGGCGCCAGCGCCTCGATCGCCCGCGGCGTGTCGGGCCGGACACGATAGAGCCGGGTCGACCCCTCCACGGCCTCGAGCGCCAGATCCCGTCGTTTATCCAGTTCGTTCAACTTCCGCCGCATCCGGTTGCCGTAGTGGTCCAGGTCGATGATGACATAGCCGACGCCGATTTCCTGAAGCCATTTCACGGTCAGTACCGAGGGGAATCCGCTCGCCACGTGGGCGTTGTCGTCGAAATCCGACGGCGCGAAGCCACCGAAACCGTTCACGAGCGGCCGCCAATGGACGGTTGACGCCAGCAGATACCGGGCGTTCCTGTGGAACCCGTAGCGCCGCTGGTAGATCGGCAACTCGAGGACCGCGCCGGGCCACGACGACGTCGCCAGGAACCGATGAATGCGCCCGGCCGTGTCCCTCCACGGATCGGAGCCCCAACCGTGGAAGCTCTCTCCCGTAGCCAGCAGGAGCAGGACGACGGCAACCAGCGACCGCCTCGGCGGCGACACCGGCCACCTGAGCCCGCTCAGGCCGATGCCCGCCAACGCCGCGAGCGCGAATAGCGGGAGAATGCCGAAACGGCTGACCGCCCTGAGGCCTCGTAGCGGCGGGACCAACTCGTACGCCCACGTGTAGACCGGGGTGAACGAGCCCAACGACAGGAGGAAGCCGGCGGCGGCGGTCGCCAGAAGCATCCGGCGGGCCCCGAGGGGCGCTACGCGACGGCGCTGACAGGCGGCGGCGGTCGCCAGCACCAGCATCACGACTCCCGGAAACAGGGTGCGCGGCGACGACTGGGCGTAGTCGGCGCTCCAGCTCTGGTGGAACACGGCGCCGGACGCCAGGTAGCTTCCCAACGCCGTCGCCAGATCAGCCGCCTCGGCAACGGGAGGTCGTTCATGTCCTGCCTGTACGTAGGGCCAGAGCACGGCCAGCAGAATCGCGACGGTCCCTGCCGCTGCCACCCCCAGTTGCAGTAACAGGCGAGCACCTTCGCGTTCCCGGAACGCGGTCACCCGCGCCAGCGCGGCGGCGCCGAGCGCGAAGCACACGAAGACCACGAGGTAGCCGGAAGTCAGCGCCGCGCCGATCACGCAGAGCCCCAGCCAGGCCGCGTCCTGCGGGCGGCGGCGCGCCATCAACCGCTGGAACGCAAGAAACGCCAATGGCAGCCAGTAGATGTGCAGCCCCTGAACGTGCGCCGTTCGCATCAACAGCTCCGTGCAGAATGCAAACAGCGCGCCCGACAGCAGGCCGGCGCGAAAGTCGCCGGTCCACTTCCTGACGAGGACGTACATGCCCAGGGCGGTCAGCGTGTAGCCGAGCAGCACGAGCACCATGTGCGCCAGGAGCGGGGAGCCGCCCAGCCAGAGAATCGGCGCCGCCATCAGGCCGGGGATGATCAGCGGCTCGGTGTAGACCAGCGTGCCCTGGTGCGGAAAGAACATGTTGGCGTCGAACAACTGCAGCGGATTGCGGGGAATCTGATGCGCAATCCATGCCACGGCCCACGCGTTCAGCCATACGTCGTCGTGAGTCGGCGATACCGTGCCCGTCGCGAGCGGCCAGGTGTGAAAAACCGCCAGGAGCAGGAAACATCCCCCGGCGCACCAGAACTGGGTTCCCGGCCCCCAACGCAGGCGATTCAGCAGGGGGCGGGCCATCGGCAACCTATCGGCGTTTCGGCTACTGCCAGGTGTTCAGATCCCGCACGGCGCCCGTCGAGAGCAGATAGATGTAGACATCGGTGAACACCACCCAGACGAGGCTGACCCAGGCGAACAGCATGTGCCGCACGTTGAACCAGGTCGAGCTCTTCCAGAGACGATAGCGCGACGAGGCTGCGCTGTCGCAGGTCAGGCAGTCGAGCCGTCCCCCGACGAGGTGACGCCACGAGTGGCATCCGAGGATGTACCCCGACAGCAGGGCCGCGTTCACGAGCATGATCACCGTGCCGACCCCGATGCCGAACTGGCCGTCACGGAAGAACGCGGCGAGGCCCTCCCACCAGAGGCACACGATGAGGAAGAGGGCGCCGTACAACGTGTAGCGGTGAAGGTTCTGAATCAGGAAGAGCCGGGTCTCGCCACGGTATTGCTGGGGCACGCCCCCGACGGCGCAGGACGGCGGGGTCAGGAAGAAGGCCTTGTAGTACGCGCCCCGGTAGTAGTAGCACGTCACGCGGAACGCGAGCGCCATCCAGGGGAGCAGGAAGGCCGGCGACTGCGGGATGAAGGCCGGCCACCAGGCCGGAAACGCCCCCAGCCAGGCAAGTTCCGCCGGAACCGATCCCGGGTAGCTGGATGGCGACGTGAACACCGGGGGAGCCACGGTCGGGCTGATGTAGGGGTCAAACCAGACGTGGGCCGGGTTGAAGGCGCGAAACGTCAGGTAGCCGAAGAGGAGAAGAAGGCCGGATGCCGTCGCCGCCGGCGCTATCCACCATCGATCGACGCGCTCGGTACCGGCGAAGCCGCTTCGCGGAGCAAGCCCTACGGTTTGCATGGCGGTATTCAAGCATGACCCCGGAGGGGCGGTCTAATGAGGACGCCCGCCTGGCGTCCGGGCCGCCCTGCGGTACGGCGCCCCGCGTGCCCGAGTCACATTGACAGTCTATGTGAGGTGCGCGTATGCTGGTCATTAGCCTAGACACTCTAGGGAAGGAGCCGCGAGTGATGCCCAATCGAAATCCGGAGATGCTGCGCGGCACGGTCGAGCTGCTGATCCTCACCGCGCTGAGCCGGGGGCGCCACCACGGCTTCGGCATCGCGCGCTGGCTGGAAGAAACGTCGGACGACCACCTCCAGTTGGAGGAAGGCTCGCTCTACCCGGCCCTTCACCGGATGGAGCGGCGCGGCTGGCTCGAGGCCGAGTGGGGGATCTCGGACAACCGGAGGCAAGTGAAACTCTACCGCCTGACGTCCCTCGGCCGCGCCCGGCTGCGGAGCGAGACCGAAGGCTGGACGGCGTTCGCGGCGGCCATCGGCAAGGTCCTGCAGGCGGCCGAGGCTGGGTAGCGGAGGTCCCCGGATGGCGCGCACACCGATGTGGCGGCGGTATCTCCGGTTCTGGGGCCCAGACGTCCGCGCGGACGTTGAGGCCGAGCTCCGTTTTCACGTCGACGCGCTGACCGAGCAGCTCGTGCAGGAAGGTCATGATCCGGCCGAAGCCCGGACGGAAGCGGAGCGCCGCTTCGGCGACTACGCGCGCGTGAAGGCGGCGTGCGTCAAGATCGACCGGGAATGGGCACGGCAGCGGCGCTGGGGGCAGCTCGTCGCCGATCTCGGTCAGGATCTCCGCGTCGGCGCGCGCACGCTGGCGAAGAACCCGGGATTCACCATCGCCGCCGTGGTCGTGCTGGGTCTGGGTCTCGGCGCCACGACGGTGGCGATCAGCATGATCAACGCCATGTACGTTCGGCCGCTGCCGTTCGACGAGCCGGACCGCATCGTCAGCGTGGTTACCTATGGGCCATCCGGATTGAACGCCATCCATCCCCAGGCGGCCGTCGCGTACACGCGCGACCACAGCCGTGCACTTGCGGCCGTGGCCGGCATCGGGATCAGCCCCGGGGTCAACCTCGTCAGCGACCGCGGCTCGACCTACATCCGAAACCTCGAGGTGACCGCCGGCTACTTTCGGGTCTTCGGGGCCGAGCCGCGGCTGGGGCGCGGCTTTGCGCGCGACGACGAATTCGATCCGTCGACGGTCGTGCTGAGCCACGCCGTCTGGAACCGCCATTTCCGCGGCGACCCGGACATCGTCGGGCAGGTGGTGCGGCTCGGGGGCCGGCCGCACACGGTCATCGGGGTCATGCCGGCCGGCTTCTGGTCGAACGAGGAGGCTGACGCCTGGACGCCGTTCCGTCCCGACCCGCGCGGCACCGATCGTAACTACCGGCTGATCGGCCGACTCGCGCCGGGGTGGACGGTCTCGCAGGCCGAGGCAGAGCTCCGTTCGCTGGCCGTGAGCTTGCGTGACCAGCTCCCGGCGTCCCTTCGCCTTCGGTTGCCCGACGCGGCGTCCGACGGTCCGCGACCGGGCGTGCAACCCTATCGGGACGTACTGGCCTTGGAGCATGCCGGGATGGTCTGGCCGCTGACCGCTGCCGTGGGCGCCGTCTTGTTGATCGTCTGCGCCAACGCGGCCGGTCTGCAGTTGGCGCGCAGCGTGGGGCGCCGACGGGAGCTGGCCGTCCGGTCCGCGCTCGGGGGAGGACGTGGCCGCCTGCTCCGGCAGCTCCTGACCGAGAGTGTCCTGTTGTCGGCGGCGGGCGGCGCGGTGGGCGTCTTGGCCGCAACCGCGTGCGTGCAGGGGCTCGTCGCGACGCAGCCGCGGCTCGCGATCTGGGACATCGCCGTCGACACGCCCGTGCTCCTCGGATCGCTGGGAATCGCGCTCGCCACCGGCGTGGTTTTCGGCCTGCTGCCCGCTCTGGTGGCGGTCCACGGCGGGCTCGCGGACGCGCTTCACGGTGACCGGTCGCGCAGCGTGACGGCGGCGGGCGGGTCCTGGATGCGCCGGTCGCTCGTGGTGGCCCAGGTCGCCCTGTGCACGGTGCTGCTCGCGGCGGCGGCCGTGTTCTTGCGGACGTTTGTCGGACTCACATCATCGGAGCTGGGGTTCGATCCCGCCAACGTGCTCACGGCGCGCGCCTCGCTCCAGGGACCCGCGTATCAGTCGGGGGAAGCCGTGTCGGCGCTCTATCGAAGCACGCTGGCGGGGCTGGCCCGAGTGCCCGGCGTCGAATCCGCCGCGGCGACGAACAATCTGCCGGTCGATCGGGGTTTGAATGTTCCGATGCGCGCGGCGCCCGGGAGCGATAACGTGACGGCCGTCGACTGGCGTTACGTCGCCGGAGACTACTTGCGAGTCTTGCGTATCCCCCTCGTGACCGGCCGCGGGTTCACCGGGGCCGACCGCCGCGCCGCCGCACCACGAGTGGCCCTGGTTAACGAGGCGTACGTCCGTGAGTTCGGCGGCGGCCGGCCGGCGGTCGGTTCGCGGCTGCTGCCGATGCTGCAGGACGACCAGGAGCGCGAGATCGTCGGCGTGCTCGGCGACGTGCGGACGCGCGGCCTCACCGCCACCAGGCCGACGGTGTTCGTGCCGGTGGAGCAGGTGCCGGACGATCTGCTCGGGCTGGTTCACGAGTTCTTTCAGGTGAACTGGGCGCTTCGCCTACGGGAAGGGCAGGCCGGGGTGATTCCCTCCGTCGAGCGGGTGATCCGGGAAGCCGACCCGCTCCTTCCGATCACGGCCTTTCGCACGATGGACGAGGTAGTGCGTGGTGCGGTCGCGGCCACGCGCTTCCGCACCCTGCTGCTCGGCCTGTTCGCCGCAATGGCCCTGACCCTGGCGGCCGCCGGGCTCTACGGGCTCGTCGCCTACGCCGTGGCGCAGCAGACGCGGGAGATCGGCATCCGTCTGGCGTTGGGCGCCCCGGGCGGCCGCGTGACGGCACGCTTCACGCGGCAGGGCATAGTGCTCGCCACCATGGGCGGCCTGGCCGGCGTAGCTGGCGCCGTGCTCTTCACGGGCCTGTTGCAGTCCCTGACGCCCGATGCCCAGGCCCTTGATGCGTGGACGCTCGCCGGTGTCGTAGTTGTTCTCGGCGTGGTCAGCACCGCCGCGACCGTCATGCCGGCGCGCCGGGCGACTCGGGTGAACCCGATGCTGACGCTTCGCGCCGAGTGAGAGCTGGTCACATCGGTGTGAAGGTGACCGATGCTCGCGTGAAGTAGATGGCGGTCCGGTCCTCGAATCCGGAGTCGACCCCAAGGAGCAGCCACGCCCGGCCGTCAGGAGCGATGGAGATCGGGGCTGGCAGCGGTCGGGCCTCGAACGACTTGCGTTCCCACTGGCGTGACTGCTCGCAGCGCCGGGAGTTGGCGACGTCGCCGAGCACAACCGCCTGTTCGCCGCCGCGGGATTGGTTGCCGATATCGATGTTCATGCGCAAGTACGAGCCGCTGGGGACCGCGAGCGGTTCCATCGCGGTCGCGCCGGCCTTGATCCAGACGCTTTCGCCCGGCGCGCCACCGACGCCGACGCACCCGGCCGGGGTCTCCGTGACAATTTCCACGCTTGCCGTGACGCTGTAGTTTGCGCCCGGCGGCAGATCGTCGATGGGCCCCTTGAAGAACATGAAGAGGTCGTCGCTCCGGTTGATTCCGGAGATGAACAGGCCGGACTGCGATTCCAGCGGCGGTGGGAGGCTTCGGTAGCCGGAAGTCAACTCGTAGATTTCCTCATCGGCGGCCGGATAGTCGGCGAAGCCCGCGGTGAATCCCTGCGGGCCGCGATGGAAGTCGAAAGTGAACGCGAGCGCGTCCGTCGGCTCGGTCGGAGACCCCGAGCAACCGCCCAGGAACAGGGCGGTCAGCAACGACACGGTGGCGAAGAGGGCAGATACCATTCCAGTCCATTCATACCATTAGATCAGCTAGATACCCTAATCTATCCTAAATGGATTTCTGCATCTATAATGGTATACACGAGGAGTTATGGTAGTAGGTTCAATATCCACCATTAAGTGGGAACGCGCGCCGATCGACGAGGCCGGGCGGTTGGTGCTGCCGATCGCCTTTCGGCGGGCGCTGGGGATCACCGGGGCGCAGTCCCTGATGGTCGGTCTGGACGGCGACAGGGTCGTCGTGAGGACCCTGGAGGCCGCAGTGGAGCAGGCCCAGGAGGTTGCCCGGCGCCGGTCGAAGGGACGCAAGCCCTCCGGGAGTGTCGTCGATCAACTCATCGCCGACCGGCGCGCGGAGGCGAAGCCGTGATGGCGGAAGCGGCGGTGGCGGGGGAGAGGGTCCTGCTTGATGCGTCGGCGCTGCTGGCCGTGATCTACGAGGAAACCGGCGCCGGGGAGGTCCACGAGGCGCTGCGCGGACAGGCGGTGATGTCTGCGGTGAACGTCGGCGAGGTGGTGGCGCGCCTCGACGAGGACGGCTGGACCAGGCGGGAAGTCGCGGGCGTGATCGATGGCTTCGATCTGGAAATCGTCCCCTTCGACACGGCGGCCGCGGTGCTGAGCGGCGAGTTCCGCAGCCGCACGCGGCGCCACGCCATCGGCCTCGGCGGCCGTGCGTGCGTCGCGACGGCGAAGCAACTGGGCATCCCGGCCCTGACCGCGGATCCCGTCTGGAAGAAGCTGCGCCTGCCCGGCGTCAGGGTCCGGTGCATCGGGGAGGACTAGCCGGACTACAATCGGGAAATGGCCGCGAACCTTGACGCCTTCCTCGCGGCGTTGCGTCCGCTGCTGGTGCAGCAGGCTGCCCAGGCGGCCTATCTGTTCGGCTCGCGGGCGCGGGGAGACGCGGCGCCGGAGAGCGACATCGACGTCATCGTCGTCGCACCCTCGGACCGGCCGTTCGTCGACCGGTTTCACGACTACATGCCGGCGCTGCTTGCCGCCGAAGGGGCGGTCGATCTGTTCGTCTACACGCCGGAGGAATTCGAACGGTTGAAGGCCGAGGAGCGACCGTTCCTCATGCACGCCCTGGAATCGGCGAGACCGATCGATGTGGGATAGCGCGGCGGAGGCGGAGCGCTGGCGTCGAACTGCCGAGGACGACCTGAAGTTCGCCCGGCTCGCGCTGGAAGCAGGGTTCCCTCACAAGGCCTGCTTCAACGCGCAGCAGGCGGGAGAGATGGCGATCAAGGCGGTTGCCTACGGCTTGGGAGAACGGGTCGTTCTCGGACACTCCATCGCGGAGCTGGTCAAGCGGTACGCCGATCGCGTGCCGGGGCTCGGTGATCTGTCGGGAGACGCCGGCTTGCTGGATCAGTACTACGTCCCCACGCGCTATCCGAACGGATTGCCGGGTGGCGTGCCGTCCGAGTCTTACGGCGAAGCGCAGGCTGCGTCCGCTATCGATGCGGCCGAGCGGTTGCTGCATTTCGCTGCGAGTTACCGGTCTTCGACGTCCTGAATGCGCCAGCCGCATCCCGCGGGAGAGGCGTGTGGTAGCCTCAGGCTGCGTGCGGGAGGGTTCGACGTGCGAGTGAAAGCGCTCGGCATTATCGCGGCCCTCGGCGTGCTGGTCGTGGCCGGCGTCGCCGAGGCGCAGACCGATACCGTGGCGGCCGGTGGCCGGCTGTATCAGGGCAAGGGGAACTGCCAGGCCTGCCACGGATGGGCGGGCGACGGGCGGAAGATGAACAACCAGATGCCGGACGGGGCGAACCTGCGGATGAGCACGCTCGACCGGGATCAGTTGGTCTTCGTCATCAAGTGCGGACTGCCGGGCCGCGACATGCCGGCCTACGACCGGCGGGCGTATCAGGACGACCGGTGCCTGGGCCGGACGATGGCCGACCTGGAGCGGATGGGACTGCGTCTGTTCGCGCCACCCGCGACGCTGCAGGACCGGGAAGTGCAGCGGCTAGCGGACTTCCTCATGGCCAGGGTAATCGGCCAGGGGGAGATGAACCGCGACGAATGCATCGAGTTCTGGGGGGAGGACGCCGACTCCTGCCAGGACGAGTTCCCGCGGTAGGGGAACGGCGGCGACGGTTCGCGATTGCCGGCGTGGACGCCGGCGCACCGGCCGCCGTCCCTATTCGTCCAGAGCGAAGACGAACAGATAGCTGGACGTCTGCAGGTTGTCGAAGTTGACGGGATGCAGATGCCGTCCGCTCGTCTGGACCGCCAGGTACTGGCGCGGTCCGATGGAGTAGGTGACCGGCGCGCCCTTGAGGGGGGTGCCGACGTTGAAGCGCCACAGCTCCTGCAGCGTCTCGTCGTTGTAGGCGACCACCCAGCCGTCCTGGAGGGCGGAGAAGACGAGCCCCCCGGCGGTGACGATGGCGCCGGACCGGACCTCGATCTCGGTCACCGCCTTCGCGATCACCTCGTGCGTATCGACGTGCACCGCGGTGACCGAGCCGTAGTACAGGTCACTCGTATACTCGCGACGTTCGCTCGCCTCGTTGTCGATGTTCCCCTCGGGGCCGGCCGAGGCGACAGCGGCGCCGGTCTGCGAGAAGCAGCCTTCGGTTCCGACGCCGTAGGCGATCCCTTTCTCCGGGTTGTAGGCGGTCGGCTGGTGCGCGACGCCGCCGTGCCAGGTGGGGCAGGCTCGCTTCATTTCGTCGCGGTCGGCCCGTAGCGCGCGCGCTTCCTCGTTGTAGATCTGGATATCGAGTTCCGGGTCGTATTCCAGCGGCATGCCGGTTTCCGGGTTGAGGCCGGCGGTCCAGTTGAGCTCGTTGACGTACTGGTGGCCCTTGATGAACTCGCCGGTGTCGCGGTCGAGCGAATAGAAGAACCCGTTGCGCGCGAAGTGCGCCACGACGTTGCGCATTTCGCCGTCGACCTCCGTGTCGTAGAGCATGTGCACGCCCACTTCGTCGTAGTCCCACGAGTCGTTCGGCGTGTACTGGAAGTGCCACCGCCGTTCGCCGGTCGCTACGTCGAGGGCCACCGCCGAGTTGGTGTAGAGGTTGTCGCCGGGCCGGAATTCCGGGTCGTAGATCGGATACGGGTTGCCGGTGCCGAAGATGTAGAGGTTGCGCTCCGGGTCGTACGAGCCCGTCTGCCAGACGCCGCCGCCCCCCGTCTTCCACGCGTTGTGGTCGTCCT
This sequence comes from Acidobacteriota bacterium, assembly GCA_009838525.1. Classification (NCBI taxonomy): domain Bacteria; kingdom Pseudomonadati; phylum Acidobacteriota; species Acidobacteriota bacterium. The sequence continues at coordinate 874,172 of VXRJ01000018.1, read as the reverse complement.
TCCACGTCTCGCTGCCCGGCTCGCCCGGGGCCGGGACGGTGTACCACCGCCACAGTTCCTCGCCCGTGTTGACGTCGAGAGCCGCCACCCAGCCGCGCGTCCCGCCGTCGCCCGCGCCGTTCTGCACTAGGACCTTACCGTCCGCGACGAGCGGTGCGGTGAGGAACCGTTCCCGGCGGCCGAATTCGGTGAAGCCCGCCACTTCGACGTCCCAGAGAATCTCGCCGTCGTCCCGGTCCATGGCCAGTACCCGGCCGTCCTGCAGGTTCTGGATCACCTTGTCCTCCCAGAGCGCGATGCCGCGCGTCCGGGGACGGTTATCCTCCTGGTCGACTCCCGGGTCGGTGGTCCAGATGAACTTCGCGAAGTCGTGATTGCGCGCGTCGATCTTGTAGACGGTGCCCCAGCCGTCCGTCGTGTACATGAAGCCATTGTCGATCAGTGGGTTGACTTCGTTCTCGGGACCATTGGCGCCGGTGCCGAGCATGCCGCCCAGGGCGAGGGCCCAGACCATCCGGAGGTTGCCGACGTTGTCGCGATTGATCTGGTCCAGCTTCGAGTAGCGCTGCGAGCCGTAGTCGCCGTTCATGAGCAGCCAGTTCTGCGGCTCGTTCTGCGCGTTGATCAGCCGATCGGGGGTCACCGTCAGCTCGAATCCGCCGCCGAACTGCCCGGCGAGCGGAACCGCCGCCAGGGCGGCGATGGCGATGGCGAGCGGTAGCGCGATATGCGTCTGGCGATGCTGGCGCATGGTCAACTCCTCACCAAGATCGAGCCTAACGAGACTGCCCGTAGCATACAATACGCCTCTCCCCTTACGGTTCCGGCAGGAGGGATGACGCGCCATGCGACCGATGCGACCGACCCGATTCACCTGCGTCCTGATGGCCCTGGTTCTTGCACAGTGCGGCGGCGGGCCCTCCGAGCCGCCGGCGGCCGGCGACACGGCGGCTCCCGCGATGCTGTCCGCCTCGACGCCGGCCCTCGATGTGGGCGACTGGCCGATGTACCGCGGTGCGCCCTCGGGAACCGGCTATTCGCCGCTCGACGAGATTACGTCCACCAACGTCGGCAGCCTCGCCCGCGCCTGGACCTACGACCTGCATCGCGAGAACCGCGGTCCGGATGACCGCGGGCCCAACTCGCAGGTGACGCCGATCGTGGTCGACGGGGTGATGTACCTCCCGGCGGCGGATCGCATCGTCGCCCTCGATCCGGCGACGGGGGAGGAACGGTGGCGGCACATGACCACCGCGGGGGCGCCTTCGCGCCGCGGCGTCGCCTGGTGGCCGGGTGACGGAACCCTCGCGCCCCGAATCCTCTTCACGGCGGGCGGCACGACGCTGGTCGCCCTCGATGCGGGGACGGGCGAGCCGGCCGACGGCTTCGGCGACGGCGGCGCGATCGATATCGGCGTGCCTTACAACTCGGTGCCGCTCGTGCATGACGACGTGGTCGTGGTCGGCGCCAACACGCCGGCCGGGACGATTGGCGGCATCGGCAACGCGCGTGCCTTCGATGCGCGGACCGGCGCCAAGCGGTGGGAGTTCGACTCGGTGGCGCAGCCGGGACAGCCCGGGCACGACACGTGGGCGGGCGACAGTTGGCAGGATCGCCTCGGCGCGAATGCCTGGCCGTTCTACTTCACCGTGGACGACGAGCGGAGCCTGCTTTACGTGCCGCTCGCGTCGCCCATTCCGGGCTACTACGGCGGCGACCGGGCCGGCGACAACCTCTACGGCAACTCGGTTGTCGCCGTCGACCTGCAGACCGGCGCCTACCGGTGGCATTTCCAGACGATTCACCACGACCTGTGGGATGCCGATCCGCCCGCGCCACCCGCGCTGTTCGACATCGCCGCGGCGGACGACACGGTGACGCCGGCCCTCGGCGTGACGACGAAGTCCGGCTACCTCTACCTCCTGGACCGCGAGACGGGAGAGCCCATCTACGGTGTCGAGGAGCAGGCGGTGGCGCAGAGCGATGTGCAGGGCGAGGCGACCGCGGCGACGCAGCCGATACCGGTGAAGCCCTCGCCGATGGGGCGCGTGCGCTACACGCCGGCGGATCAGGTGACGGCGGAGATGACGTCGGCCGAGCATGCCGAGGCGTGCGCGGCGCTGGTCGACAGCCTGGGCGAGATCGTCAGCGAGGGACCGTTCACGCCGTGGGCGTACCGGACCGCGGACGGACCGGCCCGCACGACGCTCAACTTTCCGGGCGGGGTCGGCGGCCCGAACTGGGGCGGGGTGGCGTTCGACCCGGCGACCCGCTACGCGTTCGTCTTCACGATGGACGTCGGCGCCCTCGGCTGGATGGTGGACGAAGACGACCCGGACGCGCCTTCGCCCTACCGGAAGGAAACGCCGCGGCCGGCCAGCTTCGAGGTGAACGTCGACGGCGTCCGGATGCCGTGCCAGGCGCCGCCTTGGGGCCAGTTGATCGCCGTCGACACCGCGACCGGCGACATTGTCTGGCAGGAGCGGGTCGGGGTGACGGACATCCTTCCGGCGGACCGGCAGCGGACCGGCCGCCCAGGCCGGGCCGCGGCGATCGTCACCGGCAGCGGCCTGCTGTTCCTCGCCGCGACGGATGACAACCGTTTCCGCGCGCTCGATGCTGAGACCGGACACGAGCTCTGGGTCGAGGAGCTGCCGGGCCGCGGCAACGCCAATCCGATGACCTACCGTGCCGGCGGCCGGCAGCACGTGGCGATAGCCGCTACGGATCAGCTGGTCGTCTACGCGCTGCCCTAGGCTGACACGGCGCAGCGTTCCCGCCGTTCGTGGGAGAGCCCATCTACGGCCCCGCAGTTCCCTCCGCGCCCGGACTGTCCCCCGGCCTCCACGCCACACCGATCACATAGGGCAGGTCAAGCCGCTCGCCGTCCCAGTTTGGAATCGACGTATCGGAGTCGATTTCAATGCCGTCCTCGGCAAGCTTCGCGTCCGTCGGCGCCAGCGGAACGCCAGTCCAGGCAGGAGCGGTGGGCACCGCAGGCAGAGGCGCACCTCCCGGCTGCGTGAACCGCGGCTGGCCCTCCGCATCGAGCGTGAGGCCGAAGCCCTCCTCGTGCACGGCGCTATGATGCCGCCTGCAGAGCAGCACTACCACGTTATCCGCCAGCTTCCGTATACATGCAGCATTGTCATTAAGTAGCTGTGTTGTAATGATTTATTACTCGTACCGTCGGGCTGAGCCAGTCGGAACGAGGCGTGAAATCCGCCGTCATCTCGTTTAGTATTAGGGAATGGATAGTGTGACGATCGCCGCCGCCAAGCCACGGAAAACCAAGCCCAGGGGCCGGCACCCCCACAACCGCCTCGCCGCCACCTTCGTCCGGTCCGCGCCCGTCGGCCGGCACGCCGACGGAAACGGACTCTACCTCTACGTCCAGCGCACCGGAACCCGGAGCTGGATCCAGCGCCTCGTCATCCGCGGCCGCAAGCACGAACTCGGACTCGGCAGCGTCCAGCTCGTTTCGCTCGCCGAGGCCCGCGAGCTGGCCCTGGCCAACCGCAAGCTCGCCCGCTCGGGCGGCGATCCGCTCGCCGACCGGCGACGGCTCCAGGGCATGCCCACCTTCGCCGAGGCCGCAACCACCGTGGTCGAGCAGAAGCGGGGCGGCTGGCGCAGCCCGAGGCAGGCGGCCGGCTGGCTCCACAGCTTCGAACGGCACGTCTTCCCGCGTATCGGCAGCCGGCCCGTCTCCGAGGTCAGCAGCGCCGACGTGCTGGCGGTCCTCACGCCCCTCTGGCACGTCAAGACGCGGACCGCCCGGACGGTGCGCCAGCGCATCCGGTCGGTGCTGGAGTGGGCGATCGCCATGGACTACCGGGCCGACAACCCCTGCGACCGCATCGGGCCGGTGCTCGGCCCGCAACGCGAGGTCGTGCGGCACATGCGGGCGCTGCCCCATCGGGACGTGGCGGCGGCGCTCGAGACGGTGCGGGCGTCGAAGGCGACGCGGGCGGTCAGGCTCGCGTTCGAGTTCCTGGTGCTCACGGCGGCGCGCTCCGCCGAAGTGCGCCTGGCGACGTGGGACGAGATCGATGCGGCCGGCCGCACATGGACCGTCCCGGCCGTCCGGATGAAGATGAACCGCGAGCATCGGGTGCCGCTCAGCCCGCGGGCGGTGGAGGTCCTCGACGCCGCGCGGTCACTCGCCGACGGCAATCCGCTGGTGTTCCCGAACCGCTGGGGCAACCCCATCAGGGACACATTCCTGTCGCAGCTCCTCAAGGAGCTGGACATCGCGGCGGTGCCGCACGGCTTCCGTTCCAGCTTCCGGGACTGGGCGGCCGAGGAGACGGACCACCCGCGCGAGGTCGTCGAGGCGGCCCTGGCGCACGCGGTCCGCAACCGGGTCGAGGCGGCGTATGCCCGGTCGGACCTGTTCGAACGGCGCCGGCTCCTGATGGACGACTGGGGCACGTACTTGAACGGTCGACACAGAGCAGCCGCCGAGGCTCGCCGTTGACGCCGCACCCCGTTTGACCCGGCGGCGGCGCGGGGGCAGGGAGTCGAACAGCACGGCGAGCCTCAGTCTTGCAGCGCCAGCGACAACGGCCCTCTGTCACGCCCCGAGTCACATCGCGCGGCCGGGCCGTTGCGCCGGAGCGCCCAGTCCTTGCTGGGCGGATCGCATCGTCGACAGGAGCGGGTGGCCCTGTATTGCACCACCCGTAGTGCCGGGAGCGACCACGGCGAATCTGGCGATTTGCGGCCCCCGCAGGTGTTCCTCCGTCACATCTGCGGAGCCGGGTCGCTCCCTTCAGCATTCTTCCTGAGGAAGGCCAACACAACCCCGCTGGGGCCACAACACCGGCGATGTCGTGGTTGCCGACGATCTGCTGGTGGCGGTGAAGTAGGATTACCGGATCATGTCCGATACGTGCACGCCTACTCGTCGCCATGCCCTGCACACGGTCGCCATCGTCGGCATCGGTCTCTTGGTTGGTTTGCCGGGATGCTCACAGGAGCAGCCACCGACAATGGAAGAACTGCGCGCCGAAGCCGAGGCTGGTGATGCCAGCGCGCAGTGGAGGCTCGGGGGCAACTACGAATTGGGCATCGGTGTCCCTCAGGACACTACTGAGGCCATCGCCTGGTACCGCAAGGCCGCTGAGCAGAACTATCCTCTGGCTTAGGCTGACCTCGGGGAGATGTACAAGCGGGGGCGCGGCGTCGCCCAGGACATCGCGGAAGCGGCGGCTTGGTACTGTAGCGCCGCCGAGTCCACTCCGCTCGAATCGTGGGTGACGGAGTGCGAGGAGCTGAGCGAGGGGGCTTCGCGCTCGAGCGAGGGGGCTTCGCGCTCGAAGTGGCGTGTCCGCTCGTCGACGGACCCCCTGGATGATTCAGTGACGGTAACCGTGCATCGGGATGCCGATTCTGACAGCGGCGTTGGACGATTCGGCGTCAAGGTCGCGACGCTAATCGGTAGGTGCCGCTCGAACACTACTGACGTGTACATCACTTGGGGCGAGCTCATGGACACGGATGAATCGTTTGTGACAGTGCGGACGGTCGGAGATGCGTATAGCGATTTTTGGGGTGTCTCGACCGACTACGACACGACGTTCGCCCCTCGTCCCATTCCGTTGCTTCGAGAAGTAGCAGAAGCGGAGCGAGTTGTCGTGCGAGCTACGCCATATAGTGAGAATCCACGAACGCTGATATGGGAACTCGACGCGGACGACGCTCGTGAGGCCATCGAGCAAGTCGCCGAAGCGTGCAACTGGGCGTTGCCCGACTCCATCGACTAGCGAGCGGCTGGAGAATCATGCATCCAAGGATCATCGACATTCTTGTTGCCGCAGGAACGCCGGCCGCAGTGGTACTTCCGACATCGAGGCGGCGTACGCTCGCTCGGACCTGTTCGAACGGCGCCGGTTCCTGATGGACGACTGGGGCACGTACTTTGAACGGTCGGCACGGAGCAACCGCCGTGGGTCGTCGTTGACGCCGCACCTCATCTGACCGGGCGGCGGCGCCGAGACAGGTTCGAGCACGACTGTCGAGCACCTGATTTGCCGCGTCGGCGTGTGATTCAGTCAGTGGCCCTCAGTCACAGCCCGAATCATATTCGGCCAGCACGGCCGCGGAGCCGGAATGCCCTGTGTTCACTGCGCCAATCGTGCACATCAACAGGAGCGGGCGGCCCTGTATTGCGCCGCCCGTAGTGCCGGGAGCGACCCCCGGAAAACCCGTAGCCTTGCGGCGCAATGGGTGTTCCGGTGTCACACCCATCGCGCGGGGGTCGCTCCCGGCGAAAATGTTCCCTGGCGGGAAGGCCGGACCGAACGGGCAGGGCCGCGCCGTCGCCTTGCGCGACGCAGACGACATGCTGCAGGTCGTCGGTGGGTGCGCCGAACGACGTTCGGGAGCGGCAGACCGGCGCTGCCGGTGGCCAGGGGTTCGAGGGGAGCGCAGCATCCCCTCGCCAGCCCGATGTAGCACATCGGGTCTGCTGGCTCATGGCTCCTAACGGACCATGAGCCAGCTTGTCCGGTTCATCTGCTCGTCGTGCGCCTGCCTCGTCTTCCCTCCCGGATCGTCGTCGCCGCTCTCCAGGATCTTCTCGTGTCCGCCGGGCCGCTCGACGTCCGGCCGTGAACTCATGCTGCTTGAACACCCGCAGCATCCGCTTCCCGTTCAACGACCTCTCGTAGATCTCACGCATGGGCGCCCGGCCGGGCTCCCCACCGCGTGCAAAGACGACAGCTCGACAATCTCAGTCGTATCGCTACTGGGAAGAGCGCTATCGCCAAAGTGTCACACTAAGTTGGTTAGTATTCCTTACGCGGATGCTTCGCACAGCCACCGGTAGGAGGAAGACACGATGAGAAGGTCAATGGTGCTCTGCATGGTTGCGTATTTCGCATTCAGCACACCGGTTCACGCTCAGGAGGCGGCACCGAACGGGAGACCACCCGACACATCGAGCACGATGACGCCGCGTGCCCGGGCCGCATTGCTGCTGGAATTGCAGGCGAAGGACGCGCCGCGGCCCGAATCCAGCCTGGTCACGTCGGCTATCGGAGCGGCGTCACGTCTCGAACACCAGCCAGCCACTCCAGCGCGGAGCGGGCGGCGTATGGGGCGGGTGTTCGGAGGGTTGGCGCTGCTAACTTTCAGCGGTCTGGCTATGCTTTACGGCGCTGCCGCGGGCGCTGACTACCCGGATCAGGCCAATGCTCTATTCTGGTCGGGCATCGCATTGGGGGTGGCGGGGGGGGTCATGATCGCACGGGCTGACTCAACGGTGCCGATCAGCGTGCAAGACAGAAGCCGGACGGACGGGGACGAAGATCGCCTTCGAGAACGGAAGCCGTCGACTGCCCGCGGTGTGTCCAGATAGCGACGAAGGGCAGGGCAGTCGTGGCGTCGGAGCAGCGGGTGCCTCGAAGCAGGGAGGTTGGAAGCTGGGCGTGTGCTGCAAGTCGGGCGGTCCTGACGTATACCGATGACTCGATTGTCGCGGGCGTGACGCCGATCAGGGCGTTGCATCTAGAGCAGACTCGCGCAGCAATCTTGGCGTTCGAACAGGCGGAAGAGCAGGACTAGCAGGACCACTACGAACTAGCGGGCGGCTGTCTGGTATGGAAACGACTCCGGACGCCGGAATGACTGCGTCAACCATCACGGGGCGGTTCGGCTGTAGAGGTCCGAATGCATGAGGCATAGAGGCACAGCAGGTCGCTGTCGAGACCGGCGGAACGAAACGACGACGGGCGGAGTCATCGTTCTTCGGATTTCGATCGTCGCGCTGCTGGGCATCGGGTCGGGTGCCGGGCCAGTTGCGGCGCAGGTCGGCGACACGGTCGAAGTGCTGGTTGGCGCCGGTGCATTGTCAGAGGGACGCATTGCCGACTTTGCTACGGCGTATCAACTCGGTGCGGCGGCATGGTTCAGCGACCACTGGGGGATTGCCCTGCAGCACGCACGCACCCGGGGAGACGGGTTCACCTTTACTTCGGAGTCGTGGCGGCAACATCCGTTCCTGCTCAGCGGGCGTGAGGGCTATCGCTACTGGATGCTCACGGCGCGACATCGAGCGTTCCTCAACAACGGCACCGAGCTTGTACTGGGCATCGGCGCGCAGTTCATGGGCACGAGGATAGAGCGGGTGCTCCATCGGGGCACATACAACCCGCTGAGGTACCTGACGGAGGCGCAACGTGCCTCGCTCGGTGCAACCGACGAGACGCGCCGGTTTCCGTGGGGCGGTCCCACCGTTGCCTTGGAGTTGCTGATCGGACGTAAGCTATTCCCGCACGTCGGGGTCATGGGCGGCGCGATCCTGCTTCGCGACTTCGACGAGCGGGCTTTTCAACCCGTGCTGTATGCACGTCTGTGGTTTTGAGGACACGAAGACAACCCTTCTCGGGAACTTGCGGTGGGTGATGCAGTGAGCGAGGGCACGAACCGATGAGAAGGGAAGTTCGAGATCCAAAGGAGGTTCGGCGGCTGAACCTCCTCTCAGCAAGCTCTGAGAAGCGGCGCGCGACCATCGGGATCATCACGCTGGTGCTTGTCACGGTGGCAAGTGCGGCGGCGGCGCAGGACGTGTCCGCCCCGTCGGACGACTTGCTGCGCACCGGATTGGAACCGGGCGACAGGGTCTACGTGACGGATGTCGGGGGCGAGCGCGAGGACGGCCGCGTCAGCGAGGTCTCCGCGGCGGGGCTGACGATCAAGAACGGGAACGATGAATGGAGCTGGGTGGCTAGCGATATCGTCCGAGTTGAAGCCCGGGATAGCCTGACCAACGGCATTTTGATCGGAGTGGCCATCGGCGTCGGTGCGTTCCTGATGCGGTGCAAGTACGGAGGCAACCGGACCGGCATTTGTCCGATCATCCCGTACGCCGTGACGGCCGGTTACGTGGAGCTCGGCCTCGGCGTCTACTTCGGGGCGTTGTTCGACAGGCACATGACCAGGACCCTCTACCGGGCTCCGCCACCGGCGCGCGTGGAGGTCTCACCGCTAGTGTCACACGAACGCATGGGTATGCGGCTGGCTGTGACGTGGTAAGCAGCAGGCGGACGAGACTCCGCTGGGCGGCTCCGATGTCCACGATGGCAGCTACAGAAAGGCCGCGAGGACGGGTCAATCCCACAGGTGCGTGCGCGAGTACGTCGCCTGGACACAAGCGTGAACGGTTCTCATCTTCCCCTCCCTCGCCCCGGGACAAATCACCGGCCCATTTCTCGTGCAAGGAGCCACGACCGTCTATGTCGGCAAGGCGCGAACCGTGGTCTAGCGGTCATGCGCCACGGTCCGGCGGCGGCTGTGGACGTTCCGTCTATTCCCTCTCAGAAAGAGGGAATAGACGAGGGAATATCGACCAGTACAAGACAAGTAAGTCATTCATTATTAATGACTTGCTATATTCTCCGCGGCGGCCTACAGAGCAGCACGAGGTTGTCCAGCTTCGTCGCTCCCCCGTCCGCCCAGTGCTTGACGTGATGCGCGTCGCACCGGCGCGCCTCGCAGCCCGGGAATCGGCAGTGTTGGTCGCGTGATGCCAAGGCCCGACGCAGTGCGGGGGGAATCGTCCGGGTCTTGCGGCCGACGTCCAGCACGTTGCCCTCGGCGTCGTGCCGCATCACCACCTTGCCGGCGTCGCAGGCAATCCGCCGCGACGTTTCCGCGGAAACGCGGATGCCGCCCGTCTCCTCCAGGGCCGCCTCGACGTTCTTCGGCTCCGCGTCCTTCGCTTCCTGGTAGAGCTGTTCCGATGCCGCCTCAATGGCCCGGCGCACCACCGCGCCGACCTCCGGCGTCAGCAGACCCCGGACGACGAACATGCCGTCGACATCGGGATAGATGCTGAGACCCTGGTTCCGCCGCCGCTTCGCGTCCTCCCGCCCCTCGTGCTGGCGGTCGCACAGCCGCCACGCCCGGACGATACGCTCGAGGTCGGCCGCCGTCGCCTGGCGGGCGAGATGCAGCAGGCGGTCCTCGGTCGCCGCCGTCGCGACCCGGGTGATGGCGCGCACCTTCGAGTAAGAGATCTGGCCCCGCCGCAGCGCGTCGGAGGTCTTCGGCAGGTCGGCCAGGGCATGCGCCACCCGCACGTACTCCCGCGCGGTGCCGGGGGCCAGGTTGGCCCGCCAGCTCAGCCACTGGGGGTAGGACGTGGCGCCCGACCAGCCGCCCAGCTCGTCGAAGCGGCGGATGCGGACCAGCAGTTCGTAGACGGCGGCGTCGATGCGGGCGGAGAGCTCTGCGATCTCGTTTTCGCGGCGGTGTCGCTCTACGGCGCTGTCAGGCTGCTGGAACGACGTGTCTACCCACCGGTTGGGAAGTTCCAGAGGGGCCTCGTGGAAAACGTGTCAAGCGAATTCTTGGTTGATCTGCCGTTTTCTGCCTCGGCGTCAGCCGGATGGGTCGCGGCCGCCGCGGCGGATGAGAAGGTCACTTGCGTCTCGCACCAGACCGCCTGAGAGGCTTGCTGACTACGCGTTGCCACGCCAGCAGCACGGCGCCGCGCACTGCGCCCGCATCGGCCGAGGCCAGCGATACAGTCGTCCATCCCTGGCGGCCCCAGGCGCCGGCCGCCGGGGCGAACGTCTCCGGATGCTCGCGCATGTACTCGCTCTGTTCGTCAGGCGACAGCTTGACCACTCCCGACCGTTCATCGGCCGCCAGCGTCGCGAAGATCCTGCCGTTGGCCCGGAAATCCGGGTGATTCATGTGGGCGCTTTCGACGGCGCCCTGCATGCCGAGCGCGATGTCGCGGAATTCGTCAGCAGTCATCCCGTCAAGGTGACTCCGGCCCCGTCGGCCTGGAATCCGACCAGGTGCTTCCAGGCGACGAAGTATAGAGCCATGCCAAAGAGGCAGACGGTCCGAATGGGAACGCCGGGGGCGTCGCCAATCACCGCCTGCGACTCCGCGTAGACTCCGAATCATGGCGGTGACCGTTCGCCCGCTCCGGGACGACGAGGTCCGCCTGTACCTCGAGATTCACGAACGGGCGATTCGAGGCTTGGCCGGGAGGCACTACTCCCAGGAGGACATCGAGGGTTGGGTCGTGCCGGCGACGGACGAGAGTCTTCGCCGTCTGACGCTGAATGCCGACCGCGAGATCCGCCTGATAGCCGAACTGGACGGCGAACCCGTTGGGATCGGAGCCCTCGTGCTGGAGGAATCGGATCTGCGCGCGGTCTACGTGGCGCCGGAGGGCGCCCGGCAGGGCTGTGGTTCGGCGCTGGTGTGTGAGATCGAACGGATCGCCAGATCCAATGGAGTAACCCGCCTTACGCTCCATGCCTCTCTCAACGCCGAGCGGTTCTACGCGAACTTCGGTTACAGCGTCCTTGAGAGAACGAAAGTCGCGCTCCCCAACGGGCATCGGATGGCGGTCGTCCGGATGGGGAAGGACCTCGTGTAGTCGGTCTGGGGGCTCGCGTCACGACGGCGGGATTGCCGCCGGGCAGACTGAAGGTGCGATACTGACGGGCCATGCGAATCGCGACGTGGAACGTCAACGGGCTGAGGGCGCGCCTGGACTTCATCGCGCACTGGCTGAAGAACCGCTCGCCCGACGTCGTGGGCTTGCAGGAAGTGAAGGTGAGCGACGAGGAGTTCCCGCACGACGACTTCGAGGCCCTGGGCTATCACGCCGTCGTGCATGGCGAGAAGGGCTGGAACGGGGTAGCGGTGCTCAGCCGCACGCCGGCGGAGGTGGAAACACGGGGACTGCCCGGCCGCGAAGACGACGGAGCGCGCCTGCTCGCGGTGCGGGTCGCCGGCCTCCACTTCGCCACGGTGTACTGTCCCAACGGCAAGACGCTCGACCATCCCGACTTTCCCATGAAGCTCGCCTGGTTCGATGCGCTGCGGGACTTCCTCTCCGGCGTCGATCGGGATGCCGCGTTGATTATCGGCGGGGACTTCAACATCGTGCCGGCGGCGCTGGACGGTTGGGAAGGTGCGGCCGCCGATGGCTCGATCTTCTGCACCACCGAGGAGCGATCCCGTTACCGGGCCCTCCTCGATCTGGGGCTCACGGACCTGTTTCGCCATCGGTACCCGGGAGAGCAGAGGTTCTCCTGGTGGGACTACCGGGGCGGGGCCTTCCACCGCGGCATGGGGCTGCGCATCGACCTGCTCCTGGGGAGCCCGGCCGTGGTTGCGCGGGTGCGTAGCGTGGAGATCGATCGCGAGTACCGCAAGAAGAAGGAAGGAAACACGGCGTCCGATCATGCGCCGGTGTTTGTGGATCTGGATTGACAGGCGTCGGCGGCACGCTGACGTGACCGCGACCTGGTGGTGCATGAGCTCGAAGGGGACGGTTGATGAGCCTGAAAATGTCGGAGGAACGGGACGGCGACGTGCTGGTGCTGCTGCCCGTCGGACGCGTGGACGGCACGAACGACTACTTGTTCGAATCGCTCGTGATGCAGCGTATCGGTGATGCGGAGGGGCACGTGATCGTGGATTTCAGCCGTCTCGACTTCATCAGCAGCGCGGGGCTGCGGGTACTCCTGCTTGCCGCGAAGACCCTGGAAGCTGAGAGGCGGACATTCGTGCTTTGCGCGATGAAGAGTCATATCCGGGAGATCTTCCGGATCAACGGTTTCGATCGGATCATTCCGATGGAGGAGTCGCGCGCGTCGGCCGTCGCCGCCTCGGGCTGAATAGGCTCGGGTGGCGTATCGTTGATCCATGCCGTAGTGCGGCGGACCGGCAGGAACGGGAGGTGGCAATGGAGGGCAGGTTCTGGCTCCGGATTGTGTTGGCTGTCGTTGTCGCCGGCGGCGCGCTCGCCGCGCTGAACGCGCAAGCGCCCGCCGTGACGCCGGTCACGGACGCCATGCTCCAGGATCCCCCCGCGGGCTCGTGGCTGATGTGGCGGCGGACGCTGAACGGCTGGGGCTTCAGCCCGCTCGACGAGATCGACCGGACCAACGTCGGCGACCTCCAGATGGTCTGGTCGCGCGGCCTCGGCCCCGGGTTGCAGCAGGGGACGCCCCTCGTCCACGACGGCGTGATGTTCATGCCGAACCCCCGCGACATCATCGAGGCGTTCGACGCGGCGACGGGCGACCTCTACTGGCGCTACCAGCGGAGCCTCCCGGAGGACCTCAGGGACTACATGCTCGGCGTGCTGACCGACCTGAACCGTAACCTCGCGATCTTCGGAACCCACATCATCGACACGAGCGGCGACGACTATGTCTTCGCGCTCGATGCGGCGACGGGGGAGCTGGCCTGGGAGACCCAGATCCTCGATTACCGCGTCAATCCCGCGAATCAGAGCAGCGGGCCGATCATCGCCAACGGCAAGATCGTCTCCGGCCGGGGCTGCACGCCGCGCGGCGGGCCGAACGCCTGCGTCATCGTCGCCCACGACGCCCGCACCGGCGAGGAACTGTGGCGCCGGCGCACGATTCCGGCCCCCGGCGAGCCGGGCGACGAGAGTTGGGGCGGCGTCCCGTTCGAGGAACGCAAGCATGTCGGCTCGTGGATGGTGCCGAGCTTCGATCCCGAGTTGGATCTTGTCTACGCCGGCACGTCGGTCACCTCGCCCGCCCCCAAGTTCATGATCGGCGGGACCGGCAACAAGCACCTGTACCACAACTCGACGCTTGCTCTCGACGCCGACACCGGCGAGATCGTCTGGTACTACCAGCACCTGAACGACAGTTGGGACCTCGATCATCCGTTCGAGCGGCTGCTGGTCGATACCGCGGTGGCGCCCGATCCGCAGACCGTGGACTGGATCAATCCTCGCCTCACGCCGGGTGAGGAGCGGCGTGTCATGACCGGCATTCCCGGCAAGACCGGGATTGTCTACACGCTGGATCGCGAGACCGGAGAGTTCCTCTGGGCGGAGCCGACCATCGCCCAGAACGTCGTCAGCTCCATCGATGGCGCCACCGGCGCGGTCTCCGAGAACGCCGAGGTGGTCTTCGAGCGCGAGGGTCAGGAGATGATGGTCTGCCCGACGCTGACGGGAGGCAAGGACTGGGAGGCGGGCGCCTACTCGCCGCTGACCAACGCGATGTACATGCCGCTCCGGAACGCCTGCGCGCGCATCATGGCCAACGATAACGGCTCGCTCTACAACCTCACGGTGCGCAGCCAGATCGCACCCGGCACCGATCAGGTCGGGACGGTCCAGGCCATATCCGCGGAGACCGGGCAGGTCGTCTGGAAGCACGAGCAGCGGGCGGCAACCAGCTCGCTGATCGTCACCGGCGGCGGCCTCGTCTTCGTCGGGGATCACAACGGGCGTTTGCGCGCCCTCGATCACGAGACGGGCGACGTCCTCTGGGAGATCAACCTCGGTTCGCCGCTGACCGGGTTCCCGGTCACCTACGCCGTCGACGGAAAACAGTACGTCGCCGTCAGCACCGGCACGTCGCTCACGTCGGGCGCGTTCAACCGCCTCACGCCCGAATTGCGCCCGGCGGCGGGGAACACGCTGTTCGTCTTCGCGTTGCCTTGACTCGAAGCGGGTCCACGGGCACGACGCTTACACCCGGAACTGCGCTCTGAACTCCGCGTAGCCTTCCTCGAACGTGCACGGGTAGCCCTGCAGCGCGTATGCCATCGTCTCCAATGCCATCCGGCGGAAGTACAACTGTGACCGCCACAGCCTCCCCTCATCCTTCGGTCCGCGGTACTGGTCCACGACGCGTTGGGCGAACTGCTGCCCGTTGGCGAGCAGTCCGGCGAAGTCGAGGGCGGGGTCTCCGATGGAGCGGTCGCTGAAGTCTATGATGTTGACCTGTTGCTGGCCCGCGTCCCAGAGTATGTGCTCGCCGGCCAGATCGCCGTGGACCAGTGCCGTCGGGCGGGTCGGTTTCACTGCGGCGGCCAGCTCGGTCAGGAAGGCACGGATGATCTCGACTTCGTGCGATGCGAGGCGCGGTAGCACGAGCGTTTCGACGTCACGAGCGAGGTCCTCGTGGTCCTTCTCCGGGTCCTGTTCGGACACGCCGCACTCGCGGGCGACCGACTTCGGGGTCTCGTGGACCGCGGTGAGGAACGTGGCGAGCTGTTCCGCTACCCGTTCCCTTGCCGTAACGGAGAGCCGTCCGAACGTAGCGACGTCCAGCTCCCGACCGGCGAGAAGTCTGTAGCCAGCGAACGAGCCGTCGGCAGACTCGTAGACGTAGTCGGGAATGCCGACGTTGACCCTCGGCCGGAGGTGGCGAAGCAGCCTGGCTTCGTTCGCCAGCGTATCCCGGCTCGCCCGGGCCTTGGGAGCCCGGAAGACGAGCGCCTCGTCGAGGATCAGGACGGCATGGTCCCAGCCGCGCGTCAGGTACCGGTGCGACGTCCACGTGACGTTGGGGAACTCCTCCCGTATCCGCCGCAGGAGCAGGGCTTCTTCCATGCGCGTCGCTGGCTTGACGCTCATCGTGCGTCCAGAACTCCAGTGCCGCCCCGTCGGCCGTAGCAGCCAGTAACTACTCTACCCGCGACGTGGGTGCTGCAGAACGACCTGGATAGGCGGCAGGCTTGGGCTGCCGGCGACGTGTTGATACAGTTTGCCAATGGGCACCGGGCAGGCAGTACGTCGCCGCAACACGAGCCTTGGATTGACGCTCGCCTCGCTGCTCGCCGTCAGCGCACCAGCGGCCGCACAGACGGCGCGGATTTCCGGCACGGTCACGGACCAGACCGGACGCGTCGTGCAGAATCCCACTCTCACGCTCACCAATCGGGCGACGTGGGAACGGTCAAATGTCACTGGCGACGAGGCCGGCCGCTTCGAGTTCGGTGAGCTGGAACCAGGAGAGTACAGCTTCGTCGCGAGCAAACCGGGCTTCGAGCGGCTGTTTCGGCGGTTCTCGCTGGAAGCGGAGGAACAACGCGAAGAGGAAGTGGTGCTCAGGCTCGGCTCCATCGAGGAGACGATCAACGTGACGGATACTAACGCGCCACCGCCGCCACCCGTGACGATGAGCGACGACGCACTGGCCCGCGCCCGAGAGAATCGGACGCGCGGCGGGACGATTCTGCCCCCCATCAAGATCCGGGATCAGTCTCCTGTCTATCCCGCCTCCGTTCGCGGCAGCGGGTTCGAGGGCAAGGTGGTTCTGGATGGATTGGTCAGGATGGACGGCACCGTCGACGTGCTTCAGATCCTGGCCCCGGTGGACCCGGCGACGATGACCACCGTGTACCCCGACCTGGCTCGCACCGCGGTAGAGGCGGTTGGCGGGTGGCGATACGAGCCGACACTCCTGCACGGCGTGCCCGTCGACACGCGGATCACCATCACCGTGAGTTTCCGTCCGTAAGCTGTTTGTCCATTCAGGTTCTGTTCAATCCGTAGCGCACGGCGGCGAGAATTGCCGCCGGTCGGCTACCCGGACGTCTCCACCCCACAGGTGGCGAGTGCTCCCCGTCGGGTCAGGCCACCGTAGCGACGGTCGCGGCGACGAAACGCCTCCACCGTCCGGCGCAGGTCCTCGCCGTCGAAGTCAGGCCACAACGTCTCGATGAACATGAGCTCCGCGTAAGCCGACTCGAACAGCAGGAAGTCGCTCAGGCGCTGCTCGCCGCTCGTCCGGATCACCAGGTCGACGGGAGGCGTCTCCGGATCGGAGTGGCAGGCGCGGTTGACGCGCCGCAGGAAGGCGTGCTCGTCGCAGGTTTCGTCGGACCGCAGCGTGCCGGCCGCGGCGAGGATCGCCGAGCGGGCCGAGTAGTCCACCGCCAGCCGCAGGTAGAGCCGGCCGCCGTCGCGTGTCGCGCACTCCGTCTTCTCGATGGCGCGAACCAGGGTGGGGGACAGGCGATCCCGCCGGCCGATGAGTGCGAGCCGCACGCCGTTGCGGCGACAGTTCGTGCGCTCGCGAACGAGAAAGGACTGCAGCAACCGCATCAGCGTCGACACCTCGGCGGCCGGCCGCCGCCAGTTGTCGGCGGAGAAGGCATAGAGCGTCAGTGTCGTGATGCCGATCCCGGGCGCCGCCTCCACCGCCCGTCGCACGGCGTCGGCGCCGCGACGGTGTCCTTCCGTCCTTGAGAGCCCGCGCGCATGGGCCCAGCGACCGTTGCCGTCCATGATGAGCCCGACGTGCATCTCTTAGTCGCTCCTTGTCTGCGGCGGCGCCCGCTCAGATTCACTCGCAGGCAGTATGGGAAGAAGGCAGCCCAAAGACATGAGCGAGAAGTGAGGGTACGGTGATATTTCGCTGAAAGTGCGCCTTGGCGGGCGCGCGCAAGCTCCTAGCGGGGCCTTCTGGTCAGCCCCGCGGCCAGGCCGGTGCCGAACATCAGGCCTTCGAAGGTGCTGATGGCGGCCCGGGTCACGACCCCCGGCTCCTGTTCGCCGAGCAGGCGGGCCAGGGGCGCGAGGCCGACCTGCGAGCCGGGGAAACTCTGCGCCATGAAGTCGAGGCTCATCGCCCCCAGGAACCGGCCGCTCCAGCCAAGCATGCCGGCGGCCAGGGCGCAGGCGAGCCCCGTCAGAAGTGCCACGCGGACCCGGGCTAGCCCATGCGGAGTGGCCATCCCGCCTTCCGTCGTCGGCGTGGCGAGCCCGTAGCCCAGTCCGACCGCTCCGCCCAGGACAAGGCCCTCCACCGCGCCGACCGGCGGCGACAGATCGCGACCGAACAGTCCCTCGAGCACGAGGCGTGCAAGGAGGTGGGCGGTCGCGCCGACCACCAGGCCGCTCAACGCGCCGGCCGCGGCGAGCGCCACCCGCCGCTGCGTGCGGAAGGCCGCTTCCGCGGCGGCCAGGCCGGCGCCGACCCCCGCGGCCGCGACGCCGCCGACCGCAGTTCCGAGAACCGGCAACATCGCGAGCACGCTGTCGCCTGCCGTAGACCCGGGTCCGAAACGTAGAACGAGGCCGCCGAGGAACCCGGCGAGCGCCCCGGTAGCGGCGCCGCCACCCGCCGCGGCCATCCAGCGGCGCTCGACCAGCTGAGCCATGCGCCGGAGGCGAAGCAGGAACAGAATCCGGGCGGCAGTGAGCCAACCGGGATGTCCGAATAGCGGAACCGGGCCTGCCCCCGGGACGTCCCAGCGGGTCTCGCGCAGGTAGGCGCGGGCGGTGGCGTGTCCCTCTCTGAGGTCCAGGCGTTCGAGAGCCTCCGCCGTCCCCAGTTGGTGGAGGCCCTCGGCGGCCTGTCGCCGTCTGATGTCCGCTCCCTCGGCGTCGTCGCCAGCGTCGTTCAGCAAGGCCTCCAGGGCCTGATCGAACGCGGCGTTCGCGCCGGCGGGCTCCGCCGGAGCCGCCCGCGCTGGTTCCAGCGGCCCTTCATCCGGTTCCTCGACGACGTCGTCGCAGACGAAGCGGTAGCCGTGCCGCGAAACCGTGCGTATGAAAGTCGGCTCACGCGGGTCGTCGCCCAGCGTGCGCCGGAGGATCCGGACCGCCTGGCTCAGGGCGCCGTCAGTGACGATTACGTCGCTCCAGACTGCGTCGAGAATCTCGTTCCTCGACACCGCTTCGTTCCGCCGCTCGACGAGCAGGACGAGGAGGTCGAAGTAGCGCGGAATCAGCGGCAGCTCCCGTCCATCGCGCACGAGTGTCCGGCGCGCGGGCGACAGGATGTGACCGAAGAAGCGGTAGCGGGGCGCGCCGGGGGGCGATCGCATCGACCGTCGGCAGTATACGCGCTCTCCCGGCCCACGCGAGCAGGCAGGGCTACAAGCGATATACTTCCAGAAGATATATCACGTTCGGTTCGCCCCAGTCTGCGTGGAGGAGATGCGATGACGAGACCGGCCGGCGCCAGGCGATTAGGTAGCAAGAAGGAGGAGCGCGATGATCGGAAAATTGCGAGAGTGTTCATGACCGGGCGGTCCCAGGCGGTGCGGCTGCCGAAGGAATTCCGCTTCGACACGGACCGGGTCCTGATTCGGCGTGAGGGCCGCCATGTCGTGCTGAGCCCCATGTTCGAGGATTGGGACGACTACCTGAAGAACGGTGCACGGTTGCCCGATGACTTCGAGGCTGCAACGCCGGAGATGCGCAAGGGCGAGTTGCCGCTTGAGAAGAGGGAGCCATTCGATTGAGAGCGATGCTCGATACGAATACGTGTATCTACGCGATGAAGCGGCGGGAGGGCTTCGAGGCTCGATTGCCGCTTCGTGAGTGCGGAATCTCCATCATCGTCCTGGGTGAACTGGAGTGGGGAGCCTGCCTTTCGGATCGCAAGCGGGACAGCCTTGCCGCTATACACGACATTGTCGGCGCGGTACAGGTGGTCGAACTCGACGCGGAAGTCGCGAGGCGGTACGGCCAGCTCCGAGCGCATCTCCGCTCCATCGGCCAGCCGATCGGCCCGAACGATCTGTGGATCGCGGCTCACGCCCTGGCTCGGGACGTCCAGCTGATTACGCACAACCTCGCGGAGTTTCAACGCGTGCCCGGTCTGACCGCCGAGACCTGGATGACGGGGTAGGCCGGCGGACGTTCATTCAGTCATGGTCTTGGCGGAAGCCGTCGGAATCTCGAAGCCGACGGCCCGCATCAATTCCAGGGCGTTGCCTTTCCCGACCACGCCCGGCCGTAGCCGATAGTCGAAGCGCAGCTTGCCGTTCGCCAGGTGATCCGTGAAATGGACGTTCACGGCGCGCGAACCGAGCGCGTCGGCAATAGCCGTGAGGGCAAGATCGTGCGTCGTCACGATGCCAATCGCGCCGCGCTCGACCAGACTTCCGACGACGGCGTCGGCGCCGACCCGCCGGTCGTGCGAGTTCGTACCGTGCAGGCATTCGTCGATCAGGAATAGGACTGGCCCTGCGTCGCCGGGGGCGCCATCGTCATCCGGTTCTTCCAGGTGCGCCGTCGCCAGAATGGCCCGCAGGCGGAGGATCTCGGCATGGAACCGGGAACTCCCGTCCAGCAGCGAGTCGACGATGCGAATCGACGCGCCGACCGTCAGCGGCGACATCCGCAGGCGTCGCGCCCGCACCGGCGCGCCCGCCTGGGCAAGGACGGCGTTGACGCCGATGGCGCGGAGCAGCGTGCTCTTGCCCGACATGTTCGATCCGCTTAGCACCAGCACCTGCGGGTGATGGTCCAGGCGGACATCGTTCGCGACGGCGTCCGCGTTCAGCAGCGGATGGGCCAGGGCGTCCGCTTCGAATTGCGGCGCACCGTCCGCGAACTCGGGCCAGACGTCCTCCGGCCGCTCGAACCGATAGCCAGCCAGTGACGCCAGTGCTTCCAGTTCCCCGACCGTGCCGAGCCACTTGCCGAGCTTCGGGCCCGAGGCGAGGCGCCAGCGCTCGACGGCATGCGCGAGGTGCAGGTCCCAGACAACGAAGAAGCCGATGAGCCGCGCCATGGCGTTGCGGCGCGAGTCGACCTGCTCCCTCAGGCGGGTCAGCCGGGCGACCTGCCGTGACGCTCGCTCCCCGTCAACGTCGAGCCGGGCGCGAAGCTCCGCGAGGCGCGGCGCGCGAAAGCGCTCGGTCTCCAGCCGGTCGAGCACGGCGCCCAGCAACGCGATGTCCCGCGCCGGGGGGGCGACCCCCTCGAAGACGCGGGCCGCGATCGGCTGGATGCGCCTTTGTACGAGGACCACCCCGATCACGGCGGCGACGAAGTACCAACCGAGCAGCGATCGGACGCCGTCGCTCAGCTCCAGCGAACGCACTCCTGACAGCAAGTAGGCGACGCCTGCGGCCACAGCCAGTCCGCCGGCGACCGACGCGATGCGCCCCGCCGCGAGCAGGGCCGGCGAAAAGGAGTCCGGCGGGGCCGCACCCCAGATCGCCAGCGCCTGGGCATCGACCACGGCTCGCGTGTCGTCGCCCAGCACCGCCAGGTCTTCGCGGAGATCGAGGTTCGATGAGAGCTCGTCGACGGCGTCCTGCCGGTCGCGGACCCTGCCGGGTGGAGCAGGCGACAGGAGCCATGCGGCGAGTGTGCCCATGCCACGCCGTGTACGTGCCGCGCAGAGCCGCTGGAATACCGATCCCTCACCGAAGAGGTCGAGGTCCGCGGCATAGAGGTGTCTCGGGTCCGCGAACTCGTCCCCGCGGTCGCCGGTTCCCGCCCAGGCGTCGTCCAGTCGCGCCAGGCCGCGGTCGTAGAACGCGATGGCGCGTGCCAGGCGCGCGCGTTCCGCCTCGATCCGGTCGAGCCGCACCCCCAGCCCGAAGACCCCGGCCAGCGGGGCCAGCAGCCACCAGCCGGAGTATCCGGCGCCCCCGACGATGCCGATGCCCAGCACGGCGGCGATGCCCAGTACTGCCAGCCTGAGCATCCCGGTGGCGTGGTGCCTCCGCTCGGCTGCCGCATGCGCCGTTCGGCGCGCGGCGCGTCGGTCTTCGTAGACGCGGCGGGGATCCAGACCGGCCGCCTCGGCCGCAGGCATCCGCCCATTCTCGCAGGTGCGAACGACGCGCGTGCCCCAAAGCGCTACGATCCCGCCCGGATTCGATCCGATGGGGGATACAACTTCTATGGAATTCGATGTTGACGGTCAGCTTGGCACCGTGGAGCGCTTCGTCTCGTTGCTGGAGCGGGACGGACAGTCCGCCGGCTCGGTCACGCTTTCCCGCCGCTACGCGACGACGGTCGAGGACCTGTGGGATGCGGTGACGAGCGCCGAGCGCATCCCCCGCTGGTTCCTGCCGGTCAGCGGCCGCCTCGAACTCGGTGGTCGCTATCAGTTGCAAGGCAACGCGGGGGGCGTCATCACGGCCTGCGATCGACCGTCTCAATTCACGATTACGTGGGAGTTCGCCGGGGATGTCAGTTGGGTAGACGTGAGGGTGGTTGACGATGGCGCAGGCCGCGCGCGGCTGACGCTCACACATACCGCGCGTCTCTCCCCGCACTGGGACGAGTACGGCCCCGGCGCGGTGGGTGTCGGCTGGGAGCTGGGCCTTCTCGGCCTCGCCCTCCATCTCGCGAAGCCGGACGCGCCGAAGCCGGACGAAGCGGAGTTTGCCGCTTCGCGGGACGGCAGGGCGTTCATCACGGGCAGCAGCGACGGCTGGGGACAGGCTGCCGTCGCAGCGGGAGCGGATCCGGATGTCGCGAGCGCCTCGACTCGGCGCACGACCGCCTTCTACACCGGGGAACCGGTCGAGCCTGCCTGAGGACATTCGATCACGCCTGACTACGGAGGCGGGTGGCTGACTTTCGTCGGTTCTGGATGCCCGGCGGGACCTGGCCAGCCTGCTGCTCGAAAGACTGGTTCGATGAGAGGTTGCCCGCGCCCTACCCCAGGACGTTGCTGACCAGTGAGAGGAGGACGCCGCCGGCGATGACGGAGCCGAGCTGGCCGGCGGTATTCGCGCCCATCGCGTGCATGAGGACGTGGTTGGTGAAGTCCTCCTCCTGAGCCACGCGCTGGACGAGACGGCCGCTCATCGGGAAGGCGCTGATCCCGGCCGCGCCGACCAGCGGGTTCATCCGTCCGCCGGTCACGACGCACAGGATCTTCCCGAAGAAGACCCCCGCCACCGTATCGAGCGCGAAGGCGCCGAGCCCGAGCAGCAGAATGTAGAGGGTCTGGGTCTGCAGGAACGTCTCGGCCTGCATCAGGCTGCCGATGGTCAGGCTGAGGAAGAGGGTGGAGAGGTTCGCCAGCTCGTTCGACGCGGACTTGGTCAACTGCGCGACCACGCCCGATTCCCTGAGCAGGTTGCCCAGCATCAGCGTGGCGACGAGGGGCGCCGACTCCGGCACGAGCAGGCCGACGACGACCGTCACCGTGATCGGGAAGAGGATCACCGCCAGGCGCGGCACCGGGCGCGGAGCGTACGCCATCCGGATGCGCCGCTCCTTCCGGGTGGTCATCAGCCGCATGATGGGCGGCTGAATGATCGGCACCAGGCTCATGTAGGAGTAGGCGGTCACCGCGATCGGGGCCAGCAGTTCCGGCGCGAGCAGCGACGAGACATAGATGCTGGTCGGCCCGTCGATGGCGCCGATCACGGCGATTGACGCCGCCTGGTTGAGCGGAAAGCCGAGCAGCGTGGCCAGGATGAGCGTCGCGAAGATGCCGAGCTGCCCGGCCGCGCCGAGGATGGCGAAGTACGGCTGTGACAGGAGCGGCCGGAAGTCCATCATCGCACCGATACCGATGAAGATGAACAGTGGGAAGAGCTCCGTCTGGATGCCGAACTCGTTCAGGATGTGCAGCATCCCGCCCGGCTCGTTCATCGGTGAATTCGGAAGGTTGCCCAGGATGACCCCGAAGCCGATCGGCAGCAGCAGCGTAGGCTCGTACTGCTTCGCGATGGCGAGGTAGATCAAGGTCCCGCCGACGGCGAACATCAGCAGGATGCCGGGGTCGAGGGCGAGGACTTCGGGCACGGCGGGCGTGGTTCGGCTCAGCGGGGCGTCACGGTGACGAGCGGCTGCCCCTGCACAACCTGGTCCCCATCCTTGACATGGATCGTCTTCACCTTGCCCGCCCAGGGAGAGCGCATGACGTTGAACATCTTCATCGCTTCGATGGTAAGCAACTCGTCGCCGCGCGCCACCGTCTGGCCGCGGCGGGTCGATACTCTTGAAACGACCCCGGGTATCGGAGCGTTCATCGTGCGCGGCGAACCGCCCTCGCCGGCGCCGGACGGCGCCTTGCCGGCAGTTTCCACGGCGGGGGCCGAGCCGGAAGGCGTTTTCTCGGCGGGGCCCGGCTCTTTCACGGCCGGCGCGGCGTCCGCACGGGCGCTGTCTCCGGATGCGGTTTCGGCCGGCGCCGAATCGACGTCGACGGTGTACGTGGCGCCCGAGATGCGGGCGGTCACCGGACGCGCGCGCGGATCGTCGACCTCGACGTCGTAGGTCTGACCGTCGACGGTGACACGGTAGCGCGTCACGGGCCGGTCCTCGCCCGGCGCCGCGGCTTCGACAGGCGTCGCGCCCGTCCGGCCCGCCGCCACTCCGAGGCCGCGTCGCTGGCGCCGGCAGTCGCCCGGCGGGCGGTCCGCCCCGCGCGGGCGTGCGCCACCGCCACGGCAACCGCCAGGCCGACCGCGCGCCGCCGCCGATCCGCTTCCGCCGCTTCGTCTGCTGCTTTCGCTTCCTCGAGCGCCGCCACCCCCGGAAGCGCGGGCGTCTTGTCGATGGTCTCCTCCTGCGGTTCCTCCGGCTGTTCTTCCGTCTCGTCCACTGCCTCGGTTTCTCCGTAGAACCAGGACGACGTGAGGAGGTACATGAGGCCGATCAGCCCGGCGAGGGCCAGGAACAGCAGGCCGGATCCAACGGCAGCGATGGGCAGGACGGTGTCGAGCGCGGATGTCATCGGGTCGCGGTCTGCCGCCGGGCGCGCGCGCGGCGCGCCTCAGAGCGGGATGTTGCCATGCTTCTTCGGCAGCGACTGGGTCTGCTTGTCGCGGAGATAGGCCAGCGCGGTGGCTATCCTCGCCCGGGTCTCGCGCGGGTGGATGACGTCGTCGATGTGCCCGGCGGCGGCGGCGACAAAGGGGGAGTTGAACTGCTGCTGGAACTCGTCCTCGAGCGTCGCGCGCTTCGCTTCGCGCTCGGCGTCCGACGCCGCCTGCTTCAGTTGGCGCGCGTACAGGATGCTGACGGCGCCCTTGGCGCCCATCACGGCAACCTCCGCGGTCGGCCACGCGAGGCAGACGTCGGTCCGGATCATCTTGCTGCTCATCACGATGTAGGCGCCGCCGTAGGCCTTGCGCAGCACGACCGACACCTTCGGCACGGTCGCTTCGGAGTAGGCGTAGACGATCTTGGCGCCGTGCCGGATGATTCCCTGCTGTTCCTGGCTGGCACCGGGCAGGAAGCCGGGGCAGTCCACCAGCGTCACGAGCGGGATATTGAACGCATCGGCGAAGCGGATGAACCGCGAGATCTTGTCGGAGGCATCGATGTCGAGCACGCCGGCAAGGTGCGACGGCTGATTCGCGACGAACGCGACGACGTGTCCCTCGATCCGCGCAAATCCGACCACCGCGTTCGGGGCGAAGTCGGCGTGCACCTCCAGGAACGAGCCACGGTCGGCGATCAGCTCGATGGCTTCCCGCACGTCGTAGGCGACTTCGGCCGATGCGGGGATCAGATCGTCGAGCGCCGCGCCATCCGGCTCGATCGAATCGTCCGGTTCCGCCGCCGGAGGATCGTCCGCGTTGTTCGACGGGAGGTAGCCGAGCAGCTTCCGCGTCAGGACGAACGCGGATTCCTCGTCGTCCGCCACCAGGTGGGCAACCCCCGAGGTGGCGGCGTGAGTATCGGCGCCGCCGAGCGTTTCGACGTCCACCTGCTCGCCGGTCACGGTACGGATGACGTCCGGACCGGTGATGAACATGTAGCTGCTGCCCCGCGCCATGATCACGAAGTCGGTCAGGCCGGGCGAGTAGACCGCGCCACCCGCGCACGGGCCGAGCATCACGCTGATCTGCGGCACGACGCCGCTCGCCTGGGTATTGCGCCAGAAGAGGTCGCCGAACCCGGCGAGGCTCCAGACGCCCTCCTGGATTCGTGCACCGACCGAATCGAACAGCGCAATGATCGGCAGGCCGCTGGCGGTTGCCGCTTCGAGCAGTCTTCCCACCTTGAGTGCTTGCGTCTCGGAGAACGATCCGCCCAGGACCGTGAAGTCCTGGGAGAAGAGGGCGACGCGCCGGCCGTCGATCTGCCCGAAGCCGGTCACGACTCCATCGCCGGGGTGGCGCTGGCGGTCGAGCCCGAAGGTTTCGTGGCGGTGCTCGACATAAGGGGCGAGCTCCTCGAACGTGCCGTCGTCGAGCAGTGCGTCGAGCCGCTCGCGCGCGGTCAGCTTGCCGCGGGCATGTTGCGCGTCGATTCGTTCCTGGCCGCCCCCGAGGTGCGCTTCGGCGCGGCGGTCGTCAACCGAGTCGACTCTGGACTCCGCCGGCACGCTCGGCGGCATGGCAAGCGGGTCGAGCGCGGCCTGATCCGCCTCCACGTCGACCGGCTCCGGCTCCGGCCGCCAGCGGCGGAAGACGCGCAGGAAGGCGAGGACGGCGGCGCCCGCCATCGTCGTGGTGACGGCCCCTGCCTCGGACGACCAGTTCAAGCCGAAGGGAAAAGTGGAGCGCGCGGCGGCCGGTCCGTCCGTGCCGCCCGCCGGCGCCGGTTTCGGCGCGGCGGGCGCGTCAGGCGTCTCCGAGCGGTCTGCTTCGGGCAGCGGGCTGGACGGCACGTCGGACAATGGTAGCACCTGAGAGTTGCGGAGATGTGCACCTGGGGGGTGCTTCCTTTCGCGTAGAATCGACCCGGTGAGAGGCTTTGGCGGGGCCGTGGGCGCGCCAGCGCGCGACCGCGCGGCGATAGTCGGTCTCCGCTTCGGAGCCCGTCGCCGCGACGCCACCGAGCGTTCCCTGGAAGAGCTTGCCGGGCTCGTGGCCGCCGCCGGCGCCGAGGTGGTTCTCCATACCCTTCAGGAGCGCTCCAGGCCGGATCCGGCCTGCTTCCTCGGCCGCGGCAAGGTGCGCCAGCTCGCCGCGGCGTGCGACGAACTCGACGTGGACCTGATGGTCGTCGATGCGGAGCTCAGCCCGGGTCAGTCCCGGAACCTCGAGCAGGATCTCGGTCGACGCGTGATCGACAGGACGCAGATCATTCTCGACATCTTCGCCTCCCGCGCCCGAACCCGGGAGGGCCGGCTGCAGGTGGAGCTGGCGCAGCTCCGCTACCTGTTGCCGCGTCTTGCCGGCGTGGGCGCCTCCCTCTCCCGTCTCGGGGCGGGCATCGGGACCCGCGGTCCGGGCGAGACCAAGCTCGAAACCGATCGGCGGCGCATCCGGCGGCGCATCGACCGCCTGACACGCGACCTCGATCGCGTGCGCGGCCGGCGCGGGCGCTTGCGCGAGCGGCGCCGAAAGCACTCCACCCCAACGGTGGCGCTCGTCGGCTATACCAACGCCGGGAAGAGTTCGCTCTTCAATCGGTTGACGGATGGCGAGGCGCCGTCGTCGGACGCGCTGTTCGTCACTCTCGATCCCCTGCTGCGGCCCCTGCGCTTGCCGGATCGACGCACCGTTCTCGTCGCGGACACGGTCGGATTCATCGACCGGCTGCCCCATACCCTGGTGGCGGCGTTCCGGGCGACCCTGGAGGAGGTGGCGGAGGCCGATCTCCTTCTGCATGTCATCGATGCGAGCCATCCGGACCGGGAGGCGCGCGCCGCCGCGGTGACTCGCGTCCTGGCCGAGGTGGGCGCCGCCGATCGGGCGAGGCAACTCGTCTTCAACAAGAGCGACCTGATCGATGCGGAGACCGCACAACGGCTCCGAGAATTCCACCCCGACGCGCTGCTGGTGTCCGCCCGCACCGGCGAGGGGCGGGACCTCCTGGTCCGCGCCGTCACCGCGACGCTCGGCCTCGACACCCGGCGCGTCCGTCTCCGCTTCGACGAACGCCTCGACCGCGACCGGCGGCGGATCTCCGACGTCTATCGCCTCGGCCGCGTTCTCCGCCACGAACAGGAGGGAGGGACCGTGTCGATGGAGGTGGAGGGTCCGGTGGCCGTCGTGGAGCGCTGGCGCCGCGACGGCTGGGGGCGGGAGCCTCAGTGTTCCTGACGCGGCCCCGGCTTCCAACCCGCCCGCAACGCGCCCACAACGCCGCCCCACCGGGGCGCGCGGGCGCACGGGCACGCTAGCCCGGCCGGCGGTCCGCCTGCAGCCACTCGGCCAGCTTGGACCACCGGCGGCGGCCGGAGACGGTCCGCACGGCAACGGCGATCGCCTTTGGCTGGCCGACAAGGACGACGAGTCGCCGGCCGCGCGTGATGCCCGTATAGAGCAGGTTCCGCTGCAGCATCACGTAGTGTTGCGAGAGGATTGGAAGGACGACGGCGGGGTACTCCGAGCCCTGGCTCTTGTGAATCGTCGTCGCATACGCCGGAACCAGGGCGTCCAGCTCGCCGAAGCCGTACGCAACGGGCCGGCCGTCGAAGCGGACGCGCAGCTCGCCCAGTTCCGGGTCGACCGTTTCCACGCGTCCGATGTCGCCGTTGTAGACGTCGCGGTCGTAGTCGTTCTCCGTCTGCATCACCTTGTCGCCGGCCGCGAAGGTCCAACCGAAGCGCTCGACGGTCAGGCGGCCGCCTGACGGGTTGAGCGCCGCCTGGAGGTCCGCGTTCAGCGTGCGCGCGCCGGCCCCGCCCCGGTTCATGGGGCAGAGCACCTGAATGTCGTCGATCGGGTCGAATCCGAAGCGGCGCGGTATTCGTTCGGTCACCAGCTCGCGCACGCGCGCGGCGGCGGCGTCGGCGTCGTCGGCGGGAACGAAGTAGAAGTCGGTCCGGCCCTCCGGCTTGCCCAGCCAGGGAATCTCGCCCGCGTTGACGCGGTGGGCGTTCGTGATGATCCGGCTCCCGGCCGCCTGCCGGAACACTTCCGTGAGGCGGACGATCGGGAGGGCGCCGGACGTAATCAGGTCGCTCAGTACCTGGCCCGGTCCGACCGACGGAAGCTGATCGATATCACCCACGATCAGCATTGCCGCTTCGCCCGGGACGGCGCGGACCAGTGCGTGCATCAGCGGGACGTCGATCATCGACGCCTCGTCGACGACGATCAAGTCGGCATCGACGGGACGCTCGTCGTCGCGCTGAAACCGTCCGGTGGCCGGGTCGATTTCGAGCAGCCGGTGGATCGTCTTTGCCGGCAGGCCGGTCGTCTCGCTGAGGCGGCGCGCGGCGCGGCCGGTCGGCGCGCAGAGGGTGACGGCGAGCCCTCCCGGGGCGAGGACCGCGAGCAGGGCCTTGACCACCGTGGTTTTGCCGACGCCGGGGCCGCCGGTCATCACGAGCACCTTGGAGGTGAGGGCGCGGCGAATCGCCTCCGCCTGGCGGGGCGCGAGCCGGAGGCCGGTCCGCGCTTCGACCCGGCGGAGCGCCGTGGCGGTGTCGATCTCACTCCAGGGGACCGGCCCGGCCGCAATCGCGCGCATCCGGCGGGCGATTGCCCGCTCCGCCTGGTGGAGCGACGCCAGGAATAGGCAGTCGGTGCCTCGCACCGTATCGGCTATGACGGTTCCTTCCGCCACCTCGTGGTCGATCGCCTCCTTGACGAGCTCCGCCGGCGCTTCGAGCAGGTCGGACGCCTTCGCTAGCAGTTCTTCCGCCGGGAGGCCGCAGTGACCGTCCGACATCGCCTCGAGGAGCGCGAAGCCGACGCCAGCCCGGACTCGGATAGGAGCCGTCTTCTCGATGCCGAGGCGCATCGCCAGCAAGTCGGCGGTCCGGAACCCGATGCCGTGGATGTCGCGCGCGAGCTGGTACGGGTTCTCCGACATCACGCGGACCGCGTCGTTGCCGTAGGTCTTGTAGATGCGCACGGCGCGTGCCGTCCCGACCCCGTGATCGTGGAGAAAGACCATGATCTCGCGGACCGATCGCTGCTCGGCCCAGGCGTCGCATATCCGCGCGGCGCGGACCGCGCCGATGCCCTCGACCTCCCGGAGGCGGTCCGGTTCGCCGTCGATCACGTCGAAGATCGCGGAGCCGAACGCGTCCACCAGCTTCGCGGCGTAGACCGGACCGATCCCGTGGATCAGGCCGGAAGCAAGATATCTCCGGATTCCCTCCTTCGAGGTGGGTTCGGACGCTTGCAGGAAACGGGCGCGGAACTGCGGGCCGTAGTTCCGATCCTGGATCCAGGCGCCGGAGGCGTTGATCCACTCGCCGGCGGAAATGGCGGCGGCGTGCCCCACGACCGTGACTACGCCGCCCCGGCCTCGGGCCCGCACCCGCAGGACGGAGAAGCCGTTGTCCGGGTTATGAAAGGTCACCCGCTCCACGGAACCGGCGATGACCTCATCGTCGGCGGGACGCGGAGCGGTGGGTTGAGGCACGCGTCAACGTAGCATGGCCGCGATGCAGTCGGAGTAGACTGGCGCGGGGGAGGGACGAGACATGCCGCAGTTCTGGATGTCCGGACACCGCCTGGCGGTTCCCGCCGGCGCCGCCATCGCGGTTGCCGCAGGGCTGGCTGGTCTGGCCGCCCCGGCGCCCGCCGACGCGCAGACCGTGGAATGGCCGAGCTACGCCGCCGACGCGGCCGGCACGAAGTACACGCGGCTGGATCAGATAGACGCCACTACCGTGGATCGGCTCGAGATCGCCTGGCGGCAGTCGGTCATTCCGGACGCGATCCGGAACGGCGACACGATACGGGCTCCGGTGGCGGCGCAGAACACGCCGCTCATGGCCGAGGGGCGTCTGTACGTGAGCACGGGCCTGGGCACTGTCGCGGCGCTCGACCCGGCCACCGGGGACGTCCTCTGGAACGACAGCGAGCCGGTCTTCGAGGAGGCGGGCCTCTCCCAGCGGACCCGGCAGACGCGGGGCGTCGCCTACTGGACGGATGGAATCGAGTCGCGCGTGATCGCGGCGCGCGGACCGAAGCTGATCTCGATCGACGCAGGAACGGGAGTGCGCGATCCCGCCTTCGGGGAGGACGGCGCGGTAGACCTGCGGAAGGGGCTGATCCGCGATTTCCCGGACTACTACTGGAACTCGGCCCCGCTCGTCGTGAACGACGTGATCATCGTCGGCTCGTTCGTCCGCGACATTCTCGACAACCAGATGCCGGCGACGAAAGAGGCTCCGAGGGGCGACGTCCGCGGCTTCGACGTCCGGACCGGCGAGCAGGTCTGGACGTTCCACACGATCCCGCTCGAAGGCCAGCCGGGGATCGAGACCTGGGGAATCGACCCGGACAGCGATCAGCCCTCGTGGGTCTACAGCGGCAACACCAACATGTGGGCGCATCCGACCGCGGATCCGGAGCTGGGCCTCGCGTACCTGCCGCTGTCGACGCCGAGCAGCGACTACTACGGCGGCCACCGTCCCGGCGACAACCTGTATGCCGAGAGCCTGGTCTGCGTCGACGTCGCGACCGGCGAGCTGCAGTGGTACTTCCAGGCGGTGCGGCACGGCGTCTGGGACTACGACTTCGCCTCGTCCGCCAACCTCGTTGACATCACCGTGGACGGGCGCGAGATTGCCGCCGTCGCCATCCCGAGCAAGCAGGGCTTCACCTACGTGTTCGATCGCGTGACCGGCGAGCCGGTCTGGCCGATCGAGGACCGGCCGGTTCCGCCGTCGCCCGTCCCGGGCGAACGACTGGCCGAGACGCAGCCCTTCCCGACGAAGCCGCCGCCGTTCGAACTCCAGGGGGTGCGCGAGGAGGACCTGATCGACTACACGCCCGAGATGCGGGCGGAGGCGCTGGCCGCGCTCGAGAACTACCGCTGGGGTCCGCTGTTCGAGCCGCCGGTAATCATCGACCGGTCACCGGGCGGCCTGCTCGGCACCGTCCTGAATCCCGGCACGGCGGGCGGGGCGAACTGGCAGGGCGCCGGCGTCGACCCGACCACCGGCGTCATGTACGTGCCGTCGGCCTACAGCCAGAACATCATCGGCCTCACGCCGTCGGAGCATCCGCGGTCGGACGTCCGGTACACGCGCGAGCGCTACACGCCGACGCCGCGGATCGACGGGCTGCCGCTCTTCAAGCCGCCGTACGGCCGGCTGACCGCCATCAACCTGAACGCGGGGGAGATCCTGTGGCAGGTGGCCAACGGCCCGGGGCCGCGCGACCATCCGCGGCTGCGCGATCTGGACCTGCCCTGGCTCGGATCGCACGGGCGCGCGTCGGTCCTCGTGACGCCGGAGTTGATCTTCCTCGGCGAGGGGACGAACACCGGTGTCGCGTCGCTGCCGCAGTACTACGGGGGACCCGGCGGAAAGGCGTTCCGCGCGTTCGACAAGGCGACCGGCGGAGTCGCCTGGGAGATGGAGCTGCCGGGCGGCACGAGCGGCGCGCCGATGAGCTACATGGTGGACGGGCGCCAGTACATCGTCGTCGCCATCGGCTGGGACGACATGCCGAGCGAGTGGTTCGCGTTCGCGCTTCGTTGAGGCGCTCGGTCTATTCGCTCCTCAGTGACTGTGCGGGGTCGAGCCGCGAAGCGCGGACGGCGGGCCATAGCGATGCCAGGAGTCCGGCTGCGGCCAGACAGCCGGCCACCGAGGCGTAGATAGTCCAGTCAAACACCGCAACATCGACCAGCAAGTGCGCGATCGTTCGGGGAGCTCCCACCGAAAGCACCAGCCCGATGCCGAGTCCGAGCAGGACCAACGCCATTCCGCGTCGAACGACCATGGCCCGTACGCCCGCTGGTGTTGCCCCGAGCGCCAACCGGATCCCGAGGTCCCGCGCGCGCACCGAAACGGAGTAGCTCAGCAATCCGTACAGC
Organism: Acidobacteriota bacterium; assembly: GCA_009838525.1. Classification (NCBI taxonomy): domain Bacteria; kingdom Pseudomonadati; phylum Acidobacteriota; species Acidobacteriota bacterium. Next base: position 842,017 of record VXRJ01000018.1, on the reverse strand, counting down.
CCGACGCTGGCCAGCAGCAGTGCCAACGCCGCAAACACCGAGAACAGAACGCCCCATAGCCGGCGCTGCCACAGCGCGCCGTCGATGCGTTCCGTCATGCTCCGGATGGAAACAATGGCCGCGTTCTGGTCCTCCCTTGAGACCACGGCTCGAATGGCCCTTGATATCCCGGCTTGATCCAGTTGCGTGCGCAGGACGTAGTAGCCGCCGCCCACCGGCCATTGCGTGAAGGGGTAGTACAGCTCGATTGCGTCACGCTCCGCGCCCCCATGTTTGACGTCACCCACCACTCCGACGACGCGGCAGTACGGGTTCGCCGGCCCCACCGTGTCTCCCCACTGCACCATCTGCCCGATCGGGTTCCGCTCGCCAAAGAGCGCTCTTGCTCCGACTTCGTTGACGATGACCACCGGAGCATTGTCGCTCGCGTCGGTGCGTTCGAAGAACCGGCCTGCCACCAGGGGAATCCGCATCGCTTCGAAGTAGTCCCACGAGACATCAGCTCCGGCCGTTGGCAGCAGAAACTGCGTTTCCTCCTCCGCTCGGCCTTGGACCCGAAGCCGCCCGTGCCGCAACTCCCCGCCCGCGTAGGGGAGCGAGTTGGTGACCGCCACGCTGTCGACTCCGGGTATGGCGTGCAGTTGCGCCAGCACACGCCCGTGATACGCCGCGAGCGTCGCCGCTCGTTCCGCGCGCTCCGCCTGTTGCGTCAACAGATTGTTGCGAACGTTCGCCACGATGAGATTCTCGGCCTCGAAACCGTGATCCGCGTTCTGCATTTGCACGAACGTCTTCATCAAGAGTCCCGCCCCCAGCAACAGCAGCAGCGAGGCGGCCACTTCCGTCACGACGAGCGCGGACCGCCGCCATGAACCGCCCGAACTCCCTCGCGTCCCGTCCTTCAGCGCCTCGGTCAGGTTGACTCGCGAACCCATTACCGCAGGCGCGATCCCGAGCGCCAACCCGCTGATCACCGTCGCCGCGAAGCAGAATGCCAGCACCTGCGGGTCAACCGCGATGCGCATCCACATGGGCAGCGAGTCGGGAAGCAGGGTCTGGAACGCGCGGACGGCCACCCACGCAATGACAGCCCCGCCGACCCCGCCGACCGAGGCGAGCAGCAGGCTCTCGGCCAGGAGTCCCTTCGTCAGCTCGAACCGCCCCGCCCCCAGCGCCGCTTGCAGCACGTACTGCTTGCGCTGCGTGAGGGCTCGTGCGAGCAGCAGATTCGCAACGTTGACGAGGCAGATCAGCAGAACCAACGACACGCCGCCGATCAACAACATCAGGTAAGGGCGCACCTCGCCCACCTCGGCGTCGCGCAGAGGCACAAGACGAACACCGACGTCCTGGTTGGTGGTGGGAAATTCCGTCGCGAGCTGCCGGGCCACAGCGCCCATCTCGTCCTGCGCCTGCTGGAGGGATGCTCCTTGCGCGAGGCGCGCCACGGTCGGGTACCAACGCTGATCGCGTTGCTTCTCGCGATAGCTCTCCAGCCCCAGCGCGTACCAGCTCTCCATCGTGAGCCACAGCGTCGCCCGGTCCGGGTACCCGTATCCCGCGGGCATCACCCCGACCACTTCGAACTCGCCCAGGGGCAGCCGGATCATCTTCCCCAGCGCGTCGGGCGCACCGCCGTAACGACGTTGCCACAGCCCAAAGCCGAGCAGCGCCTTGTTCACCGGTCCGCCCTTGCGGTCTTCCTCCGCGGTGAAGAGCCGCCCCAGTACGGGTTGCACTCCCACCGCGTGCATGGCCTCCTGGTTCAACTGCGCGATGACGACGGCCTCCGCCGAACCGTCGCCCTCGATCTGCGAATCGAAAACGGTGTACCCGCCGATGTTCTCCAGAAGACTCGAACGTCGGTTGTACTCTTCGATATCGAGCAGCGAGGAGTTCCTCTCCGCCCCCTGCTCGCTCTCCGCTACGGTGAACACTCGCACCAGGCGGTCCGCGTCCGGATAAGGAAATGGACGGAGGAGTATCGCGTAGACCAGGCTGAACACCGCCGTCGCAGCCCCAATCCCCAGGGCGATCGTCACCACGGCGGGAACGGTGAACGAGGGCGTGCGCCACAATGCTCGCCACGACAGCTCAAAGTGCTTGAGCCAACCTCGTGAGGCACCCGGCGCGAGCCGATACGTCGTTTGCGTTGACATCACGCTTCCCTCGCATCCGCCTGCGCTCTTGGCGCAGGCACTAGGTTCTTCCTTGCCGAACACGGCCATTGGACGGTCGGGGCGAAACGGAGCGTGCTCGCCCGATGCGAATGCGAAACCAGGACGTCGCGGGCGAGCGCGACGAGGGGGCTACGCTGGTGGGCCGCGCGTGGGACGGAGCCCGAGAGCGAGGTGCAACCTGCCGGCCGCAGGGGCGGGCACGACGGTGTGCGCAACGAGCTCCGGTGCGATCGGCGCGGGCGCGCCGTCCGCGGCGATCACAGACAGAACGCGGAAGTGACACGCATCACAGTCCGCGTGACCGTCGTGCTCCGAGCCGGCGTCGTGCTCGTGGAGGGCGAGGCCAACCGGCGCCAGCACCATGAGCAGTGCTGCAGCGATTGCCACGATCCACCTCGACGGAACCATGCGCCTGTATTGGAGATTCTATTCCGGCCGGTTCAGGAGCGCGAGGCAGGTGCGCGCGATTGGCTTGCGGCGACCCTTCTCCGTGAGTGCCCCGAAGAAACGGTTCCCGGTTTCGACGAACCCCTTGCCGAGCGCGACCAATGAGCCGCTCTGGATTGACCGCCTTATCTGATGCCGCCAGGCCAGCGCGATGCCATGTCCCGCGGCGGCCGCTTCGAGCACGTAGGTGTAGTAGTCGAATTCTACGCGGCGCGGCGTCCCGTTCGGGTTCCCGGCGACCGCGAACCAGTCCTCCCAGGTCGCCCAGCCCTCGTTGAATCCCACCAGGTCGAGGAACGTCAGCCCACTCCAGCCGGCAACGGGCCCGGCGAGGATCTGCGCGTGGGTGGAGGCGTAGGTGCGCGAGCAGACGGGTCGGACTGCTTCCCTGATTCCAATCGCGTCGTGCGCGGGGTCTGCGTCCGCCGCATTCCAGGTCAGCACGATGTCGACTGAAGGGTCGGACACGAGCCTCCCAACGGATGGATGGTACGTGAGGATGCGGATTCGCACGTCTTTCCCGAGTAACCGCCGAAGGGTGTCGTAGTGCGGCATGAGGAAGAAGTGGGATGCGTCGTGCGAGCAGGCAATGACGACCTGTTGGGTCTGGGACAGCTCGGCCGCCTCGGTGGCGCCGTCGTGAATGGCCGCCAGACCGGCTGCCACGCCGCTGTGGAAGCGTTTTCCGGCGTCGGTCAAGGTCGCCCCGGCGCGCGAGCGCTCAAACAGGCGCGCCGACAGCCAGGTCTCCAGCTTGGCAATCTGGCGGCTCACGGCGGCCTGCGAGGTGCCGAGCTCGCGCGCCGCCAAGGTGAAATTGGCGTGACGCGCAGCGCTGTCGAAGGCCATCAGCGCGTTTGCGGGAGGGATTCTGTAGGGGCCGTTCGTCTTCATGGCCTAAGGACATCATAACGCCCGATCGGTGGTTGCAAGCGGGCGCCAACCTCGGCATGCTAAACCTGTGGAGGTTCTGATGTCGAAACGACTCTTTGCGTTCGGCGGCGTTCTGGCGTTGGCGGCGGCCGGCGTGGTGGGCGCCGCCGCGGCTATCGGTGGCAAGCCGGAGGCGTGGGCGCAGTCGGCGGGCTCGGGTGGCGCCTGGACGGCGCCGCGGACCCCCTGGGGCGACCTGGACCTGCAGGGCATCTGGACGAACTTCGACCTCGGCGAGGGGTTCTCGCTGGAGGCGCCGCCTCCTCCCGGCACGCGGCCGGCCCGGCTGTTGGGCGGAACCGGCACCTGCATCCCCTCCGACGAGCCGCTGCCGGAACCGGACGGCGCGGGGATCGGACCTCCCGAGCACTGGTTTGAGACGGCCACGGGCAGGCCGTCGGTCCGGCCGAGCCTGATTGCCGAGCCGGTGAACGGTCGGCTGCCACCCCTGACGGAGGGGGGCAGTCGGCGCATCGACGAGGTCTGCCGGAGGACGTTCGATTCCTACGTCTACCTGGACCCCTGGGTGCGGTGCATCACGCGCGGGGTTCCGGCCTCGACGTTCCCGTCCCTCTACAACAACGCCTACCAGATCCTGCAGGTTCCGGGATACGTGATTATCCGGTACGAGATGATCCACGACGTGCGCGTCATCCCGCTGGACGCGGAGCCGCCGGACGATCCGGGCATCCGGCTCTGGATGGGAAGATCCTACGGACGGTGGGAAGGAAACGCACTGGTCGTGGAGACGTCCAACTTCACCGACAAGAGCGCCATCCGGGGCCACGCCCACACCGACGCGCTACGGGTCACCGAACGGTTCACGCTTCACGACGCCGACACGCTCGAGTACGAGGCGTTCGTCAACGATCCCGAGACCTGGGTAACGCCCTGGAAGGCGGGCATCACGCTGTCGCGGGACGACAACTACGTGATGTACGAGTACGCGTGCCACGAGGGGAACGGGACGGCGATGGTCAACATGCTGGGAGGCGCGCGGGCCGAGGAGCGCTGACGCGCCCGGACGCCGACCAACTCGTCCCGCTCTACTGCCCCTCGGCCGCCGCCCGCTCGTCGGCCCGATGGCCCGACAGGATGCCCTCCATCGAATAGTTGCCTTCGTGGCAGGCGTACTCGAACAGCGGTGCGTCCGTGCGCTTCATCGGCATCGAAGCCGTCCAGTCGGTCACCCACGTATCGGGATCGGTCACCGTGAACGTGTAATGCAGCGTGCCCTCGTCGACGCGCGTAAACCGCTCCACCAGAGTCATGTTTTCCGACGAGGCCATTCCCGACCCTCCCGAAGTCAGGGGGATCCAGGCCCGCTCGGCCTTGAAGTTGGCCGTCTCGATGACCAGCGTGTCGCCTTCCCAGCGTCCCCGCGAGTCGCCCGACCAGAGCCGGATAGCCGGATCGAGGGGCGTTCGGCCATCGAGCGGCACGATCCGTGGCGTGTGGACCATCTCGGTGTAGATCACCGCGTGGTCCGGGGTCTGGAAGAGCTGCATGTTCTGGTTGTAGGCGAGCGGCGTGATGGGCGGGCCTGCGTTGAAGCCGACGATGCACCGGTCCGACGTGTTGCGGTCGGTGTAGGAGTCGGCCGGATGCGCTTCCATGTGGGCGCGCCGTGCGGCAGCTCTCTCCGCCCCAATCGCGGAGAGTTCCGGGAACCGGCCGTTGGGAGGATAGACGATCAGCGATGTGCGCCGCGTCTCGATTGGCGTCGTCCCGCGGTCCATCCAGAAGTTGTTGTAGGCGCCGACGTTGCCACCCGCCTCGGTGCGGCGAGCCTCCGCCTCCCAGAGGTCGATATCCCGCTGGATCGCTTCCTGTTCGGCGGCAGCCGCCTCTTCGACGGTCAGGAACGCCTTGTCCCCGAGATCCTCGGGGCGCTCCAGCGGGGTGATGGTGCGAAAGTCCCAGATGCCCTGGAGGTCCGGGTCGCCCCACGCGGTCCGGAGCGTCTGGGCTTCCGCGGCGACCGGGGCCAGCACGACGATTGCCAGCAACGCCGTGAATGGATGTCGACAGCGCATTTCAGCCTCCTCGTTGCTCTCGTACGGACTCCGCCATCATGGACCCGGACGGAGGTTCCGCGCAAGAGCGTGCGGCGTGATGACCTGGCGGACGCGCCAGGTCCGCGAGCATTCCCGTTTCCTCGGTCGAATCGTGCACGTGGTGCGCGCATGACCCGTGGTCAGCGCGCCGCTGGCCGATACTCCGCCTTCCACAGCCGGGCGAGCCGGTGCGCCTCGTCGATCTCGTGCCGGAACATGTCGGGGTCAAGCACAAGCTGCATGCGTGCCGCCTCGTAGCGCTCCTCCGTCGTCAGGAATTCCTCGGCGAGCGCGTACCACATGTAGGCCGTGATGTTGTCGCGCTGCACGCCGTCCGCGGCGTGAAAACGCGTCCCGAGATCGAACAGCGCACCGTTGTCGCCTTGTTCGGCGCGCTCCGTCAGTTCGTCGACGGTCAGCCGCGTCTCGTTCGAGAGCCATGCGGGGCCGCAGCCGGTGGCGACGAAGACGGCGGCAATGACGGCCAGGCGACGAGAAGCCGTCCGGAGCCAACGGACATCGACGCCGAACGACCAGATCAACAGGGCGAGCGCGAGGGCGGCAATCGTTGCGGCCATGGTGGCCGGGATGATCGGGCCCAGACAGGTCAGGAGGACCACACCCTGCACTACGCATACCGTTTTGCGCCGGTAGCTTTCGGGGAGCTCCCCTGTCAGGTCGCGCCAGATCCAGCCGGCCGCGACGAAGAGGTACCGGAGCAGACCGATCAGGATCACCCAGGGACCTGTCTGGCCGGACCGCCAGACCAGTACGGAAAGCGCCAGCAGTAGGAAGGCGTCCAGCTCCATGTCGAAGCGGGCGCCGAACCGGGTGCTCCCGCCGCTCCGGCGAGCCACCTGGCCGTCGACCGCGTCCAGCACCATGACGATGGTGCCGACGACGATGATCCACCAGCGGACGTTGGCCTCCGCTAACGATGAGTGGAGCGCCAGGGCGCAGACCGGCAGAAGCAGGGTTGCGCGGAACAGGGTGACGCGGTTGGCGGGGCCAATGCCCGGGAGCGGCAGGCGGGTCGGCAGCGTATAGACCAGCAGGCCCGCCAGCAGCCCGTACAGTCCCAGGACGTCGGCGAAGTAGATCAGCGGGAGCCCGAACGCGTACCAGACGCCAAGGGCGCCCGCCAGGAGCGGCGCCAGCCCGGTCAGGAGGTCTTCGCCGGCCCGGCGGAGGCTGCTGGACTGACGGGGCGCCTTCTGGACTACGCGCGGCCTCGGCTCCATACTGCGCGGATGGCCGTCACCGGCACCGCCCGGCAGTTCGTGGTCAGCCACCCGGGCCATGGGAAGATTGTGCGCGTCGATCTGCCGCCGAGGCAAGAAGACGCGGTGCTGGTCCGCGCGCGCTACAGCGGGATCAGCCGCGGCACGGAGACGCTGGTCTTTCGGGGCGCCGTGCCGCCGTCGCAGTACGAGGCCATGCGCGCGCCGTTTCAGCAGGGGGACTATCCGGGGCCGGTGACGTCCGGCTACAGCAGTGTCGGCGTCGTGGAGGAGGGGCCGGAGACGCTGGCGGGGCGCACGGTGTTCTCCCTGTATCCGCACCAGGATCGCTACCTCGTGCCGGCGGCCGCCGTCCATCCGGTGCCGGATGACGTGCCGGCCGAGCGCGCCGTGCTCGCCGCCAACATGGAGACGGCGGTCAACATCGCCTGGGACGCGGCTCCGGTGGTGGGCAGCCGGATCGTCGTGATTGGCGGCGGCGTGGTCGGCCTGCTTGCCGCCGCGCGCTGCCGGGACGTCGCGGCGACGTCGGTGACGGTGGTCGATCCGAACCGGTCCCGCGAGTCGGTCGCCGATGCGCTGGGTCTGCAGTGGCGTCCGGATCCGCCGCCGGCGGCGACGGCGGATCTCGTGATCCACGCAAGCGGCGCACCGGGGGGCCTACGGGCGGCGCTCGACGTGGCGGCGATGGAAGGGACCATTGTCGAGGCAAGCTGGTACGGGGCGCGCGAGGTGACGCTTCCGCTCGGCGAGGCGTTTCACGTGCGGCGTCTGACGATCCGGAGCAGCCAGGTGGGACGCGTCCCGCCGCGTCGCGCCGCCGAGTGGACGCGCGAACGGCGCCTGCGATTCGCCCTCTCGCTCCTTGCCGACGGTCGATTCGATGCGCTCATCACCCACGAGAGTCCCTTCGAGGAAGTGCCGCGCGTCATGGCGAGGCTGAGCGCCGCGCCGGATGATACGCTCTGCCACCGCATCCGCTACGGCAACGGCGCCTGAAATCCTGGGGGTTAGACCGATGTACAGCCTGAACGTCCGCGACCACTTCATGATTGCGCACAGCTTCCGGGGTGAGCAGTTCGGCCCCGCGCAGCGACTGCATGGCGCTACCTACGTTGTCGACGCGACGTTCGCCCGTCCGGATCTCGACCCGGACGGCATCGTTGTCGACATCGGCCGCGCCGCGGACGTACTGCGCGCGATTCTCGCGGAGTTCAACTATCGCAACCTGGACGAGGAGGTCGCGTTCTCGGGCGGCAACACATCGACGGAGGTGCTGGCAAAGACGATCTTCGACCGGCTGGCGAAGGCCGCCCGGGCGGGCGATCTGGGGGAGGCCGGCGAGGGAGCCACCAGGATCAAGGTGACGCTGCACGAGTCGCACGTCGCCTGGGGCAGTTACGAGGGGACTGTGTGAGCGGACCGCGTGCTGCGGCATGCGTCGGAGGCGAGGCCGGTCGCGCCAGACCGACCGGCCGGCGATTGTGCCTGCTGGCGCCGTCCCCGCTTCGACAACGGACGGGTGGCTACCGCTACGACAACCGCATGCTGGATGGCCTCGAGCTGCGCGGCTGGCGGATCGATCGCGTGGGTCTGCGGGGGAGGTTTCCGGATCCGGACGATAGCGCCCGAGACAGCCTGGCCGCGGCGCTCTGCGCGCAGCCTGACGAGGCGCTTGTCGTCATCGACGGACTCGCGATGGCGGGACTGCCGGAGCCGGTCGCCGAGCATGGGGAACGGTTGCGCATCGTCGCGCTCGTGCACCATCCGGTCGCCGAGGAGACGGGACTCGACCCCGCGGTCAGCGCGCGGCTGGCGACGCTGGAAATGCGTGGGCTGGCCGCCGTGCGGGGCGTGATCGTGACCAGCGCGTTTACTGCACGGACGCTGACAGAGAGGTATCGCGTCGATCCGGCCCATCTGCGGGTTGTCCGTCCGGGAACGGATCCGTCGGCGCCAGCCAGGGGACCGGTTGCCGGCTATCCGCCCATGTTGCTGGTAGTCGCCTCGGTGACTCCGCGAAAAGGGCATGACATCCTCGTGCAGTCCCTCGCACGCCTGCGGCATCGCCCGTGGACCTGCATCTGCGCCGGGGCACTCGACCGGAAGACGGCGTTCGTCCGGAAAGTGATGGCGGCGGTTGTCCAGACGGGTCTGGACGAGAGGATCCGATTCGTGGGGGAGTGCGACGACGCGGCACTCGACGCTTTGTACGGCCGCAGTTCGATCTTCGTCCTGCCATCGCACTACGAAGGGTACGGCATGGTGCTGGCGGAAGCGCTGGCGCGCGGATTGCCGATCGTCAGCACGACGGGCGGCGCGATTCCCCACACAGCGCCGGCCGATGCAGCACTGCTGGTCACGCCGGGGGACGAACAGGCCCTGGCGGTTGCGCTGGAGACGTTGCTGAGTGACGACGGACGGCGTGCCACGCTCGCGGCGGCGGCGCGACGTCATGCCGCCGCGCTGCCGGACTGGGACGCGGCGGTCGCCGTTTTCGAACGATGTCTGCTGGAGCTGGCGCCGCAAACGGCGGTCCAGGAGCTTGGCGCCCGCGCGCCCGCAAAGGCGCGCTAGCACGGAGGAGAGGATTGACGAAGGAACGGTTCGAGGCCGACTGGCTGGCCATGCGAGAGCCGCTCGATCACCAGTCGAGGGCGAAGGCGGTCATGCAACTGCTGGCGCCGGCCTGGGCGAAGCATGGCTGGTCGAACATCATCGATCTCGGCAGCGGCACCGGATCGAATCTGCGATACCTCGCGCCCCGATTGCCCGGGCCGCAGCAATGGACACTGTTCGATCACGATCATGAGTTGCTGGCGCGCGCGAGGCCGCCCGAGGGGGTGCCCGACCTGCGCCTGGCCACGTTGACCGGGAACCTGGCGAGCGCAGGACTGGAGGTGGCCCGTGCGACGGGCGCCCACCTGGTGACGGCGTCGGCGCTGCTCGATCTCGTGTCGAAGGACTGGCTTGCCGCGGTTGTCGACACGTGCCGCGCGACAAGCGCCGCGGTGCTGTTTGCGCTCAACTACGACGGCATCCTGGAGTGGGTGGTCCACGACGAATCGGACGACGTCGACGATGGCTGGATCCGGCGCGCGGTGAACGAACACCAGCGGCGTGACAAGGGGTTCGGCCGCGCGCTCGGTCCCATGGCGGGATTGCACGCCGAGATGCTCTTCCGGGGATCCGGCTACCGCGCCTGGCTGTTCCGGAGTCCGTGGCAGCTTGGCCCCGACGACATGGCGGTCGTCCGCCTGCTGTTCGATGGCTGGGTCGAGGCGGCTATCGAACAGACGGGCGAGGAGGAGCGGGTTCGAGCCTGGGCCGCGCGCCGTTCGCGCACAATCGCCCGCGGCCAGTTCCGGCTGATTGTCGGTCACACGGACTTTCTCGCTCTTCCCCCGGATTGAGGAGCCGTGGTGAAACCTCGCGTAGCGTCGAGAGCGGTGAGCCGCGCCGGTCAGGGCGTGCCGCCGGAGCCCAGATCCAGATCGAACAGAACGTCGTTTCCGAGCCGGAAGGTACGGGATGGGGGCCGCAGAGCCTCATCCAGCGTCGCAATCGGCGCAAGGGTGAAGGCCGGACGTCCGGAGCCGATCAGCAGCGGGGCGACGGTGACATGGAGCCGGTCGACGATGCCGGCGTCCAGAAAACGGGACACGGTCAGTCCGCCTCCTTCGATCAACAGCCGCCGGAAGCCCCGTGCGCGAAGCGCCTGCGCTATTGCCCGGGGATCGATGCGGTTGTTGGCATCGGCGGGCAGGGTGATGGTCTCGACGCCGGGGAGGGCGCTCCCGGCGGCGCCGTCACGGCGGACGACCAGAGTGGGCGCGGCGCCGTCGGCCAAGAGATGACAGGCCGGATCGAGTCGCCCGTCCGGGTCGATGGCGACCCGCGCGGGATTGTCTCCATCCACTTCCCGGACCGTCAGGCGAGGGTTGTCGCTGGCGACCGTACCGGCGCCCACGACGACCGCGTCGACCAGCGACCGAAGCCGGTGGAGCCGTCGGATGTCCTCCGGCCCGGTGATGTAGTGAGAGTGCCCCGCTTCGGTGGCGATCCGACCGTCCAGACTTTGGCCGGCCTGGACCACGATCAGATCCGGCCGGAGTTGCAGCGGCAGGAACAGGTCCAGTATCAGCCGCGCTTCGTCGGTTGGCGGATGTGACGTTTTCCATCCGCCGCTGGGAAGGGTTTGCAGCCACACCGAGGGCGCCGAATCATGATAGATACGTCTAGCGGCGCCTGCGCCCGGGCCGGCGGTTCGAACAAGGCGCCAGGCCAGCGTGCGGTCGAGAGGCGGTGTAGGCTCTTGTGGGGTACGCACGATGGCTCCGACTGAGGGTACAGTAGCGAACGTTCGTCATGTACGAAGCTGAACGTGGTCTGTTCGACCTCCGGCAGGGACGTCCGATCTACGTCGGCCCGTCCAACGGTGTGGCCGCGCCGGAACCGGGCGCGCTGATCGCCGCCGTCGACGGTCTGGCGGGCTCGGCGCTGAAAGCGCTGCGGCGCCAGGGACCGGTTCGTCTCGCCGTCACCGGGGAGCGGGCGGCCTCGATGGGCCTGTCGACAGCCCCGCTGGACGGGGAGCGGCAGGTCAGGGCGACGGGGGCGGCGCCGATCAGTCTGGCCCTCAACGGCGAGAACGCGGATCAGATTGTCCACCTGGCGACTTCGCGAGGCGTGTTCGGTCAGGACGAATTCGACTGTCGTGCCGCATCGTCCATCGAGACGGGCGCCCTGCGCCTGGTGCGTGTCGGTCGCCTGCTGCCCGCCGTGGTGAGCGTGACGGCCGACCCCGGCACTTCGGAGCCGCTGCGGCAGGCGATTGATCGAGGCGTGGCCCTCTCCGTGACGACTGATCAGATCGACGTGCTCACGTCCGCCGGGAGCGTCCACGTGACGCGTGTCAGCGACGGACCGGTCCCCCTCGCGGAGGCGGAGGATGCCCGCTTCGTCATCTTCCGCGAGTCGCACGGCCTGCTCGACCATGTCGCGATTCTCTTCGGAGCACCTGAGTCGTGGCCCGATCCAACACCGGTGCGGATCCATTCCGCCTGCCTGACGGGCGATTTGTTCGGCAGTCTCAGGTGCGATTGCGGCGAGCAGCTGCGGGGAGCGCTCCGCTACTTTGCCCAGCAGGGCGGCGGCGTGCTTCTGTACATGTCGCAGGAGGGGCGCGGCATCGGCCTGGCGAACAAGCTGCGCGCGTATCGGCTACAGGAGGAAGGGCTCGATACGATCGACGCCGACGGCACGCTCGGCTTCGGCGCCGACGAGCGGCAGTACTCCGCGGCAATCGACATGCTTCGCGTGCTGGGTGTGAAACGGGTTCAACTGCTGACAAACAACCCCGGCAAGGTAACTGCGCTGGGCGAGGCGGGCATCGACGTGGCGGGCCGGATGCCGCTCTACGGCACGCTCAACCCTCACAACGAGCCCTACGTCAAGGCGAAGGTGGAACGGGCCGGCCACTGGCTGCACGACATGCTGGCGGGCGCCGACGCCGCCATTCCGCCGAAACGGTCAACACCGGCCCACAGGGCATCGGTGCCGCCGGTTACACCAGACGGTCGAGCGGAAACGCCCTGGCGTCGCGAATGACCGCGGCCAGCGTGCCCCCGTAGTACTCGACGAGCCGCCGCCCCAGCACGGGAGTGGCGAGCGTCGCGTCGCCGACGACGCCGTTCGGGTTCAGGTCCCAAGCCATCCACGCGAACGGCGCCGCCGCCTCGGGGCCGATCGTCGAACCCGCCTGCGCGAGTTCCTCACCGATAGACGCGAAGCGCCGAATCCACCGGGTCCGGACGCGGTCGGGGTGGAGATGCAGCATCATGGCGGTCTCGACGGCGCCTCCGTGCAGCCCGTGGCGCCACTCGGACTCCGGGAGATCGACGTCGTGCGGCCGGCCGAAACGGAACCAGCTCGCCGAGACCACCAGCATCCGCTGGCGGCGACGGAGGTCAAGCGCCGCGATTTCCATGGCGTGGCGGTTTCCGCCGTGGCTGTTGTGAAGAACGAGTCGCCGGACGCCGGCGCGGGCGAGCTTCCTTCCTTCCCGCAGGATCCGGGACTTCATGCCATCGGCGCCGATCGACACCGTCCCCTGACCGGAACTCCCTGCGTTCGGGTCGTCGAGATGCTCGTCGCTGGCGCCGATGTCGACCGGTTCGCAGACGGTGATCGGCAGGTCGGGCGGAATCCTGGCGAGGGCGCGTTCCAGGAGGCCGCGGTTGATGTCGTTGTCAGTCGTAAGCGGCAGGTGTGGACCATGCTGTTCCGTGGCGCCGAGCGGCAGGATGGCCACCGGATCGCGCCTGGCCAGGGCGCGCCGGTCACGTGGTGGCATCCGTGCCCACGATCTCGAGGGTGAATCAGTCATCGCGACGTCGGAAGTGGGCGAGATCGTAGGCGATCCAGCCGCGTTGCAGGCAACGGCCAAGCGCGGCGCCGCCGGTCAGGTGGCCGAGTGGGCCGTCGAGCGGCAGCCATCGGACCACGTTGGCCATGAAGGTGATACCCCGGTCGCGGGGGCGGCGCAGCTCCAGGTGCGGCGTGAGGTCGATTGTCGACTCGTGCGCGAAGCCGCCGCCGCCCGCCAGCTTCCGCAGTTCCTCACGGTCGATCAGCGTGTTGATCCGCCAACCGCGCTGGAAACGCTCGATCGCTCGCCTCGCGCCGGGAGCATGCCCGTCCGGCCGGAGCATGTCGTCGCAAATGATGACGCGCCCGCCGGGGCGGAGTCGCCGGGCGCACTGGATGAAGAAGAAGGCGGGATTCGTCCCGTGGACGAACGACTCGATGGCGTAGATGAGATCTACGCGCGGGTGTCGGTCCGGCGCCGGCACTGACAGGTCGAGTGAGAGATCACAGAAGTCACCCTCGATACACCGGACCCGATCCACGAGGCCCTGCCGTTCAACTCGCGCCTGGGCCTCCTGCGCCTGCACCGGACTGAGGGTCACGCCAAGTCCGCGGAGCGCCGGCAGGCGTTCCGCCAGCGAGCAGAGGGTTGCGCCGACGCCGCACCCGAGGTCGATCACGGTGACGCTGCCGTCAGGTGACGCCAATGCCGGCAACTGGTCGGCGATCCGGTCTTCGACGTACCGGAACGCCTGCTCGCGCGTCGCGACTCCCGGTCCCCAGACAGCGCGGTGGATGGCGCCGACGCTTCCCCCCTGGCCCCAGGAGAGAAAGCGGGCCGTGTGACGGTCGTAGTACCGGCGGACGGCGCCGGTGTCGAAGCGCGGGACGGGTGTCACCGATCTCCCAGGACGGCGTAGACGTCGCCCGAGCGGCGCTGGGCGTCGGCGCTCTCGAGCGCGTCCATCAGTTCCTTGCCGGTCAGCCAGTCGGCCGACGCCAGCTTGTACGACTCGCCGGACGACCAGTTGTAGCCATAGCGTCCGAGCGCTTCCAGGCGCTTGACGCAGAGCCGGACGTCGGCCAGCGCGGAGGGAAGAAACTCGAACGAGAGGCCGGGGACCGGCTGCGTGAGCCCCGCCAGGACTTCCGATTCCGATCCCTCCACGTCGATCTTCACGAAGGAGGGGAGGCCGAACCTCTGAATCAGGAGATCGAGTGTCGTCGCTTCTACCGTGGTGTGTCTGTTCCAGCGGATTCGCGCAAACAGCGGATCGGCTCCCCGAGTCTCCAGCCAGGCCGCCGACGTGGTCGTGAGGGTGGGATGACGTTCGCTGATCGCCAGCGACACCGGCCCCGAGGAGGCGCCGACCGCCATCTCGAGGACTGCGACATGGCCGATCGCGGGATGCGTGTGCACTCTTCGGCCGCGCTTGCGCCGATCCGAATCGTCGAAGCACGACCGGAGCAGCCGGGCGCAGTCGGGCTGCGGTTCGACGGCAACCACGCGGCACCCGAGGGCGCGCAGAGCACGGGTCCGATTGCCGACATGGGCGCCGAGGTCGAACGCCAGTTGGCCGGGTTTGACGAAACATCGGTAGAGCCGGCGCAACCGCCGCTGGCGTCCCGGAATTCCGTGGTAGACGACCAGCGAGCGTCCCATGCCCCACGTCCGGTGGAGGCGGCTGGCGAGAGAGGCCATATGTCGATTCTGGGCGAAAGTCCTGACGGTTACAATGGGCGTAGTGCCACAGGGACTCTACCGCCTTGGAGGCAGGCGCGAGAGCAGCCAGGCTGGCGCGTTCGGCTTGCGGACGCTGTCGTTGATCATCGGCCTTTTTCTGGTGCTGATGGGCAACGACAAGGTGCCGTGGTTGAGCGACACGGGCCCGCTGCTGCAGGAGCTGTCCTTCTGGCGGGAGCTCACGTCCGGCGCCAGTCTGTGGTACCTGGAGACCGTCGCCATTCCCGGCGCCCCCGTTTTTTCCCGCGTCGTGCCGATCGCCGAGATGCTGGCCGGTGCTGCCCTCATGGTCGGGTTCCGGGTTCGTCTGACCGCCTTGCTGGCCTTGGCCATGATCCTCAATTTTCATTTCGCGAGCGGTCTGATCTTCACCGCCGGCTATCTCACGAACGGCTACGGACCCCCGGTGATCGGCAGTCTGCTTGCCCTGGCCGTCGGTGGCCGGGGCCTGCCGTACAGCGTGACGCGGTAGAAGGGCGCCGGGTGGCCTGGATCGCGCTGGTCGTCTCGCTCGTCCTGCTCAATCTCTCCGTGACGTTCGAGCATGTCTGGCCGACGCTGTCGGTCCGTCCGGCCGCCACGCTGTCGGTCGAGCTGGCGATCGTCGCGCTTGGCCTGATCGGGTGGCAATGGCGGGGACGAACAGCATCCCGGCGCCTGCTGCGAACGCTGGCGGCCGTCTGGATGCTGCTCATCGCAGGCCGTTACGTCGGCGTCACGACCGAGGGGCTGTACGGGCGGGACGTCAACCTCTACTGGGACGTCCAACACATGCCGAGCGTCGGTGCGATGTTCACGCGAGTGGCGGAGTCGTGGGCGGTCGCGGCCGGAGTCGCGGTGGTGATCGGAGCGCCGCTGGTGCTGTACCTGGCGTCGCGCGTGTGCCTGGGACGTCTGGCGCGCGCCGCCGGCGATCCGTCGATGCGGCGCTGGCTCGGTGCCGCGGCTGGCTTGGCCCTGACGCTCTGGGGGGCGGAGCAGGCGATCGGCTGGCGCGTGGCGGACCGGCTCCACTTCGCCGATCCCGTGGCCCCGGCGTATGCCCGCGAGGCATACGAAGTGGCTTACGAAGCGAGTGGCGCGGGTCTCGAGGCGCTCGGTCCGCCGCCGTCAATCGAGTCCGACCTCACGCGGGTAGCCGGCGCGGACGTTTTCGTGATCTTCATGGAATCGTACGGTGCGGTCAGTTGGGAAGTCCCGACGCTGGTGGAGCCACTCGCCGCCGGCCGCAGCCAGTTGGCCGAGAACATCGAGGCGACCGGCCGCCGGGTCGTTTCGGCCTTGGTCGAGTCGCCGACGTTCGGCGGGGAGTCGTGGCTCGCGCACCTCAGCCTGCTCTCCGGCACCGAGGTGCGCGACAACCGGACGAACGCACGGCTGCTTGCCCAGGAGCGCGATACGCTCGTGACGCTCTTTCAGCGCGGCGGCTATCACGCGGTAGCGCTGGTCCCCGGGATGCTCGTCGCCTGGCCGGAGGGGGCGTTTTACGGTTACGACGACGTGTACGACTACGACCGTCTTGGCTACAAGGGGCCCCCGTTCGGGTGGTGGTCGGTCACGGACCAGTACGCGCTCGCCATGCTCGATCGCCACGAGATCGCGCCTGCCACGCGCACGCCACGTTTTGTTTTCTTTTCGACCATAAGCACCCACGCTCCGTTCACGCCGGCCCCGCCCTATCAGGCGGACTGGAAGCGTGTGTTGACACCGCGGCCGTACGACGCCGACGTGCTCGACCGCGCGTGGTCGGAGCAGCCCGACTGGATGAACCTGGGACCGAGCTACGTGCAGGCGCTCCGATACGCCTACGCCACGATCGGCGGTTACCTCAAGTTGCGCGCCGATCGCGACCTGGTCCTGATCCTGGTGGGGGACCACCAGCCTCCGTCGCTGGTGAGCGGGGCCGGCGCGTCGTGGAACGTCCCGGTCCACGTGATTGCCGGACGGAGCGCGCTGCTTCAGCGTCTTGAGAGCCGCCGCTTCCGTGCCGGCCTCGACCCGGGCGCGGCGACCGTCGCGACCATGCACGGCCTGCTGCCCATCCTGCTCGACGCCTTCGGCGAAGGATGACGGCGGCCCCCGTGGCTCCCGCCCCGCGTCAACGCGCGTCATTCCTACCACGTTGACGGTTTGGACCATCTGCAATACCATCATGCCATGGTAATTACCATTGACTCCGCCGGGCGCGTCGTCGTCCCAAAGCCATTCCGCGAGCAGTTGAACCTGTTGGCCGGCACCGCGCTGGAGATCGATCTGGACGGAGAATGCCTGCAGTTGCGCAAGGTCGACTCCGCGCCGGCGCTTGTGACCAAGAAAGGGGTTCTGGTCCATCATGGTGGGACGCGCGCGACTGTCGACGTCGCGGCATTCATTCGCGCGGAGAGAGACGCGCGGAGCCGGCGGACCATAAGGGAAGGCCGCCGGTAGGTGCGCGTGCTCTTCGACACGTCGGTGCTGGTGCCGGCGGTCGTCGACCAGCTCGCCAACCACGAAGCGGCGCTCGAGGCTCTGCTGCGCTACACGGCGCCGCCCCACAGGGGATTCTGCTCGACGCATGCGCTGGCCGAATGCTATGCGACACTGACTGCGCTACCGCTGGCCCGCCGCGTTCTGCCCAATGAGGCCCGCATGCTCATTGAGGAGACGATCTGCGTAAGAGTGACGGCGGTACCGCTCACCGCGGATGACTACAGCGCAGCTCTCCGCCGTGCAGCGGAGCCGGGCCTGGCGAGCGGCGCGGTCTACGACGCACTGCACGTCTGTTGCGCCGAGAGAACGTCAGCAGATCGCATCCTCACGTACAACCTGGGGGATTTCGAGCGGTGTCAGCCGCGCGGAATCGTCGTCACGGCGCCTTGATCCGGCGCGCCTTCGACGCCTGGGCGAGACTAGCAGTAGTTCTGGGGAACGTCGAGCAGCACGCGGCTTCGACGGAGACGGGCGTAGTCGTCGCCGAATGTCTTCGGGCCGATGCGTCCGCCGAGGTTGGCGTCCACGGTAGTCTCCAGCGGCAGGTAGCGCTTCAAGAGTCTGAACTCGTCCTCGTACTCGGGCGTCGGGAACCGGAGCGTCAAGCGCAGGCGGTTGTCACCGGCCGGTTCCGCCCGGTAGAGCGGGTTGATTCTCAATGTGCCGCATACGTCAAGCTGATCGGGCACGCTACGGCGGCGGAAAACGCCAGCGGTGCGGCTGGCGACCAGCGTGACCGACGGCGTCTCGGCCAGCTCGCCGGGCTCCACATCGGCGGTCAGATCGACAATTCGACGGTCGACGACGCTGTCCACCATCGGCCGGTCGTCGAACAATCGTGGTTTGAACGGCAGGAAGAGGTCGCGATACGCCGCGGGCGTCAGGCCGTCACCAGCAGTGTAGTTCTCGCCCAGCGCGTTGTGGAGGTGGGGCAGGACGATAACCCCGTCGGGCGACGCCACTCGCTGCATCTCGCGCGCCAGCATCCGTTTCTGCCAGATGTAGGGGAACGCGTCGCTCAGGAGGACGGTATCGAACTGTGCGTCGTCGAACGGCAGGGGGCTGTTTGCGTCGCAGCAGACAGCCACGCATCCGGGCGTCGTGATCCGGGAAGCGAGCCAGAGTTTCCAGAAGACGAGATCCGCTAGGACAACGCCTTCGTTGCCCGGCTGCCGCATCAGAACCCGTGTCAGATGACCGGATCCGCCGCAGATGTCGAGGGCCCGGCCGCGCGATGGGCGGTCGTGCGCGATGGCGTCCAGGAGGGCTTCGGCGGTCAGGAATGTCGGGTCGGAAAAACGATAAAGAAAACAGTCCGCTTCCGCATCGCGCGACAGGATCGGGAGCAGTTCGCGGTAGGTCGGCGCCCGTTCGGGGTCCGTCAGGCGGCGGAACGCTTCCGTCCGCGCCGCGTCGTCCGAAAGGCCGAGCAGCATCCATAGCGCCCGGGTGCGGTGCCCTGCCTCCAGCGCGTGCATGGCGTCTCGGGTCGCATCGTCCGCGATCACCACGGGTATGCCGGCAACCACCGGAAATGCGCTGCATTCGCACCAGATGACGCCCTCCACGATGCTCTCCGCCTCCACCAGGAGGGCGCGGTTCGAGACGACCGTGAACCGCGTCCCGCAGAACGGACAGCGAAGTTGCCGAAGCGCCTTCAGGTGCATGCCTGGGATCGTACGGCGTGGGCACACCGGTACTGTTCACGGCCGAGCAGGGACACCGCCTCGGCCGGTGCGATCGCGGCAAGCGCGGAGCCGTGGAACTGCGTGGCGTGGCAGGCAAGCGCGGCGAGCTTCCGTGCCGCATGCCGCCTGACGTCGAGCGTGATGGTTGCCGCCGGCGCCTCCGCGCCGAACGCGTCCGGATCGTCGACGCCGAGAATCGGTGCGCGGGACCTTCCCCTTGCCGCCGCATGATCGGCCACGGCTCGCATCGCTCCGTGCGGCATGGTCACGTACCAAAGGCCCGGCGCATCGTCGCCCAGCTCCTCGATTGCCGCGGTGACCCGCTCGTGGAGGGCCACATGATCCGGATGCCAGTAGAGCCCGTCGCGATCGAAAGTCACCAATTGCTCCGGCCGGCGCGCCGCCACCGTCCGAGCGATGTCGCCTTCCAGCTGTCCCGCGTCCGCGGACGGTAGCAGGCCATCCGGGTAGTCGAGCCAGACCAGCTCGGATGCGCCGAGAACGCGCGCCGCCGCTTCCATCTCGCGGGTTCGCACCGCGGCGAGCTTCGCGCCCTCCCGGCCCGGTCCCGCCTCACCCCGGGTTGCCACGACCAGAGTCACCGTCGAACCCGCCGCGGCGCACGACGCGATCAGTCCGCCTGCCGCGAGAGATTCGTCGTCCGGGTGCGCAAAGAACGTCATCAGTGATCGGCCACTGAGTTCATGCGCCGTCATTGCCGCACCCCGTCGAACGCGAGCCTGGTGTAGTGCCCGAGGTAGCGGTCCACCATCCTGTCGGGATGAAACCGCTCGATGGCACGCTCGCGCACGCGCCCGCGATCGAACACCAGGATGGCAGGGAGCGCGTCGGCAAGCTGCGCTGGCGTCCGCGCGATGATGCCGGTCACGCCGCTGTCTATCAGTTCCGGTACGGCGCCACGGTGGAGAGCGGCGACCGGCGTGCCGCAGGCCATCGCCTCGGCGACGACGAGGCCGAAGGGCTCGTCCGAGGTGACGGGGTAGAGCAGGGCGCGCGCGCCACCGAGCAGGGCCGCGGCGCCGGCGCGATCGACTTCGCCCCGATAGAGGACATGCTCGCCGTCGACGTGAGGCGCAACCTGATCGCGGTAGTAGTCGTTCTCCGCGGCGGCCAGGATCAGCCGCTGGCCGGCCTGCCGGGCGATCGCGATCGCGTCGAGCACGCCCTTGCCTTCCGTGAACCGTCCGAGGAACAGCACGTAGTCGTCGGGGGTTGCGCGGAACGGCAGCGCGTCGACGTCGACCGCATGGTGGATGACTCCGGCGACATTCAGGCCCCGCAGCCGCCGCGCCTGTGCCTGCGAGACGGCGATGAACGGCGCCTCGGGGTACCGGGACCAGAGAGCCACCTCGGGGTCGGTCGGCCAGTGGTGGACGGTCTGGATGATCGGGACGGGCGCGAGGCGGGTGAACGCGAGGGCGATCGGCGCGTACTCCGCCTGGGCGTGAATAAGATCGAAGCGGTCCCCGGATTTCGCCGGTTCGACCGCCGCGGCTATGTTGAACAGCTCGCACAGCTCCCATGGCCAGAGCGCGTCGTCCTCGTGGTAGCCACGGAGAAAGGTGGCGTGCAGCGCAGCCGGGGTATTGGACGAGCCGGCGGCGTAGAGCGTCACGTCGTGGCCGCGCGCCACCAGCCCCGCCGCCAGCAGGGCAGTGACCGATTCGATGGAGCCGGAACGTTCCGGCGGAATCCGCTGGGCCACTGGCGCGACCAGCGCGATGCGCAGGGGGCGCTCCGTACCGCTCATGTTGCACGCGACCCGTCAGTACTCGCGGAAGATCCGGCGGATTTCTTCCTGGTCGCGGGTCTTCGCGAGGGCCAGCATCAGCAGGATGCGCGCTTTCTGCGGACTGAGGGTGTCTCCTGCGACCATTCCTGCCTCGTCGTAGGAAGGTAACGGGACCACGCGGCCGCTGCCGGTCCGGCTGGACCGTACGATGACCGGTCTCGATTCCGGAGGTAGGTCGACGACGCGTGCCAGCGCTTCCCGCTCGCGGCCGGAAACGAGCCCGGCGCCGGTCCCGGCGAGAACGATCCCGTCGACCCCGTCGTCGATCAGCGCGTTGATCAGCAGCGGATTCGGCTCCACGTAGGAATAGACGATGTCGACTCGCGGGAAGCGGGTAACGCGGCTGACGTCGAACTCGGACTCGAACGTATGACGCCGGGTCGGCTGACGGTAGAAGGTTACCTGGTCGCCGTCGACGTAGCCGAGAAAACCGAGTTCGCGGGACCGGAAGGTCTCGACACGGTACGTGCTGGTCTTCGTCACGTCGCGCGCGGCGTTGATCTCGTCGTTCAGAACGACCAGCACGCCCTTGCCACGGGCCTCCGGGGCGGCTGCCGTACGGACGGCGTTCAGCAGATTGAGCGGGCCGTCGGAGCTGATGGCCGTCGCCGGCCGCTGCGACCCGACCAGCACCACCGGCCGGCCGTGGCGGACCGTCAGGTTCAGAAAGTAGGCCGTCTCCTCGAGCGTGTTGGTGCCGTGAGTAATCACCACTCCCGCCACGTCCGGGTCGTCGCGGAAGATCGTGTTGATGCGGTTGGCGAGGGTCAGCCAATCGTTGAAGGTGATGTTCGGACTGCCGACGTTTGCGATCTGCTCCACCCGGATGGTGGCGTGGTCGGCGAGGGCCGGCACCGCCGCGACCAGCTCTTCGCCGGAGAACGCTCCCGCCTGGTATTCCGTCAGACTGGTGGAGGATGTCCCGCCGCCGGAGATCGTCCCGCCGGTCGCGAGGATCCAGACGACTGGCGGTTCGGCCGGCCCATCCTGCGCGAACGCCGTCCCGGCAAGGGCCACGCCGGCGGCAAGCAGAAACGGCAGCCCCGCGGAAACGGGTCGGCTCATGGCCCGATTCTACCCGCGTGGCGGTTCCGGACTCCGATTGTCTATGATTGGCTATCGGACCCTTCGTGCGCATGGGCAGGTGCCGCTGCAACAGGACGCCATCGCGGGCAGGGCGTCGGGGAGGACTATCGTGCGCTCCATGTTCCTGAAGTCGACCGCCGCCGTCGTTGTCGCCGCCGTTGTCATTCCCGTTACAGGAAGTGCAGATCTTGCGGCGGCCGAACCACCTCCCGCCGCCGCGTCGCAGTCGGGGACGGACGACCGCCTGGAGCGGCTCAAGTCGGAGGTGCTGGAGGGCGTCGACAGCCGCCGCGCCTTCGTCCAACGCATGGTCGATAGCTTATTCAGCTTCGCCGAGCTCGGATTTCAGGAGTTCGAGACCCAGCGCTACATCACGGAGCTCCTCGAGGCGGAGGGATTCGAGATCGAGCTGGGCACGGCGGGCATGCCGAGCGGCTGGCTGGCCCGATGGGGTTCCGGACGCCCGGTGATTGCGCTCGGCAGTGATGTCGACGGCATCCCGAGGTCGTCGCAGGTGCCCGGGGTGGCGTACCGCGAGCCGATGATCGAGGGGGCGCCGGGGCATGGCGAAGGGCACAACTCCGGCCAGGCCGTGAACATCGCCGCCGCGCTGGCGGTAAAGGAGATCATGGAACGGGAGGAGATTCCCGGCACCCTGCTGATCTGGCCCGGTATCGCCGAGGAGCAGCTTGGCGGCAAGGCCTTCTTCGTCCGGGCCGGCGTCTTCGACGACGTCGACCTGGTTCTCTACAGCCATGTGAGCAGCGCCATGACCACCGCCTGGGGCGACAGCCGCGGCAACGGGATGGTCTCGGTGGAGTACACGTTCGAGGGCGAATCGGCGCACGGCGCGGGCGATCCGTGGAACGGCCGGAGCGCGCTCGATGCGGTCGAGCTGATGAACATCGGCTGGAACTTCCGGCGCGAGCACCTGCGCATCCAGCAGCGTTCGCACTACGTCATCTCCGATGGAGGCGACCAGCCCAACGTGGTGCCGCCGACCGCCAGCGTCTGGTACTTCTTCCGCGAGACCGACTACGACAACATCATGCGGATGTGGCGAATTGGGGACGCCATGGCGGAGGGTGCGGCGAAGATGACCGACACCACCGTCACTTCGCGGGTTCTCGGCGCGGCCTGGCCGCAGCACCATAACCGGGTGATTGCCGAGACGATGTTCACCAACATCCAACGGGTCGGGATGCCTGACTGGTCGGAGGACGATCAGCGCTTCGCCCGCGCCGTGCAGAAGATGCTCGATGTGGAGGAGCAGGGCCTGCTGACGGAAGTGCAGGAAGAGCTGGACGGCGCCGAGCGCATTCCCGACAACCAGCGGCGTGGCGGTGGCTCCGACGACATCGGTGATGTTTCCTGGGTGGTGCCGACCGCCACGCTGCGGTTTCCCTCGAACATTCCCGGCGGAGCGGGTCACAACTGGAACAAGACCATTGCCATGGCCACGCCGATCGCCCACCAGGGTGCGACGGCCGCGGCGAAGGTGCAGGCGCTGACCCTGCTCGACTTCCTGCTTCAGCCGGAGCTCGTGCAGTCGGCGCGGGACTATTTCGAGGAAATCCAGACCAAGGACCGGCAGTACACGACGTTCCTGCGCCCGGAGGACGAACCGGCGATCTGGCTGAACCGGGACATCATGGAGCGCTTCAAGCCGCAGCTCGAGGAGTTCTACTACGACGAGGAGCGCTACGACACTTACCTGGAGCAGGTCGGCGTCGACTACCCGCAGTTCGAGCCCCGGCAGTAGCCGCGACCTGAGTCTGCGCGCTAGCGCCGCCCTGGGCCGTAGAGCACGCGTCCCGGGCGCGCGCCCGTATGCTTGCCGCCCTCGACGACGAGCACGCCGTTGACCAGGACGTACACGAAGCCTTCGCTGTACTGGTGCGGTTCGGGAAATGTCGCCCGGTCGATGACGCGGTCGGGGTCGAAGACCGCGATGTCGGCAAAGAAGCCCTCCCGCAGGAGTCCCCGGTCCTGCAGGCCCAGGCGATGGGCGGTGGCGCCGCTCATCTTGCGGATCGCCTCCTCGATCGTCAGGACGCCCCGTTCCCGCACGTAGCGGCCGAGAACCCGGGCGAACGTGCCGTACTCACGCGGGTGGGGCACGCTGGCCCCGAAAACCGAGATGCCGCCGTCGGAGCCGATGGCGGTGGCCGGATGTTGCATGATCCGCTCGACATCCCGTTCGTCCATCGCGTGGTAGATGGCCCGGGCGCCGCCGCTCTCGATGATCTCCATGGCCAGGTCGGCGGCGTTCGCGGTCGTGACCTCGATGCCGCGCTCGTCCAGGATGTCCGCGAGACTCTTGCCTTCGAGTGATCGGTCCCACTCGCACAGGCCGATGACGATGTTCGCGGGATCGCCGCCGCCCCGATCGTGCTCGATGCGATAGACGATCTCCTCGCGTATGCGACGCCGCGTTTCCGGATCCCGCAACCGTTCGATCAGCTCTTCGGTTCCGCCCGCCTGGGCCCACTGCGGCACGATGGCGGTGATTCCGGTCTGGGAGGCGGTGTAGGGGTACTGATCGATGGTGATGTCGACCCCCCGTGCCCGCGCCGCGTCCACCAGCGCGAGACTGTCCGCGCTCCGGCCCCACATGTCGCGGCTGATCGCCTTGTGATGGGTCATCTGCACCGGGATGCCCGCTTCCTCGCCGATACGGATCGTCTCCCGCACCGAGTCGAGCAACCGCAGTGCTTCGTCGCGCATGTGCGAGATGTAGATTCCGCCGTGGGAAGCCGCGATCTTCGATAGTTCGATGACCTCTTCGGTCGATGTGAAGCTGCCGGGGACGTAGAACAATCCGGTGGACAGGCCGAAGGCTCCCTGCCGCATCGCCTGGGCGACGAGCGCCCGCATCCGATCCAGCTCGTCTCGCGTCGGGTCGCGGTCCTCGGCGCCGATGACCTCGCGCCGGATCGTTCCCTGGCCGGCGAAGATTCCCCAGTTCGGACTGATGCCGAGCTCGGCGATTCGCTCCAGGTGGTCGCCGATCGGCCACGGCGAGCTACCGTCGTTGCCTTCGGTCAGGGTCGTGACGCCCTGGAGCAGGTAGTTGTCGGCCGTCGGCACGTCGAAGATGCCGCGCACCGCATGGGTGTGCGGATCGATGAAACCGGGCGCCACCACCAGCCCCTCGGCGTCGACGATGCGATCCGCGGTGGCTTCCGGCAGGTGACCGATGCGCGCGATCTGGTCGCCGCGGATCGCCACGTCGGCGCGCACCCAGGGATTGCCGGAACCGTCGACGACCCGGCCGCCGCGGATGAGTAGATCGAAGCGTTCCTGCCCCTGGCCCGCAAGCGGCGCGGCCAGCAGGACCAAGCCGAGGAGAATCAGGAACCGTCGCGCTTGCATGGTCGTCCCTCGGATCTTGCGCCGTATTCCAACGCGCCGAGCACGGCGCGCTCGCTCGGCGCATCGTACTCCAGGTTCATGCGCATGCCCGGTCGATCAACGGCGGCAGAATTCGGTCCGCGTCGAAGCATTCGACTGCGATTTCACGGGCTCTGGCCGAGTGCGCCGCGTAGTCGCGCTCGACGCGCTCGACGCTGTCGACGGCCTCCTCCAGCGTGGAAAAGGGAAGAAGCCCCTTGCCGGCCGGCAGATGATCTGACCAGCCCGTATCTTGCGCCACGGCGGGGCGTCCCGCAGCCAGATAGCAGGCGGTCCGGTCGCTGAACCAGCCGGATCGATGAGCAACATAGGCGTGCTTCGCAACGCCGAACTCCGCCTTCGATCCCTGGATGAACGACTGGTAGGCGGGCGCCGTCCGCGATACCTGCATCGCGTCGAGGGGGGACCAGCCATGCCGGCGAAGGAGGTCGCGCGGGCCGTTCACGGCGATCTCGAACCGCGCCGCGGTTCGCGCCGGGAGATCGATGAAGCGAACGAACTCGCGGTCCTTGTTGCCGTCGACGTCGGCGAAACTCTCGGTCTTCCAGGTCATCACCGTCGTGAAGCGGTCACGTGAGGGCGGCTCATCGGTCTGCCAGAGTCCGGTTGTGACCGGCTGCCAGGTGTGCTCCCACTTGAACGGGCCGGACGGGACATCGACCGCCGCGCCCGGCTTCGCGATGTTTGCGCCGAAGGTGAAGAGGTGATCGAATTCGCGGAAGAAATCGACATACCACGGCACGCCCTTGGTAATCGCGAGCTGCGTGAAGACGGGGTCCGAATCGATGAAGGCGCGATGCGGAATCGCGCGGTATTCGTCGCGCCAGAACCAGGATCCGCCCGAGAGATTGAGGAAGAGATCCGCGTCTCGGCAGAAGGCGCGGAGCTGCGGGCGTGTCCAGCCGTGGTACGTCTCGTCGTAGTTGACGAAGCACCAGCGGTCGTCGAGGCCGAATGGCGCGAGCGCGTCCTGGATGTAACGGGTGCCGTAACCCGGATCCAGGGCGATGGCGTCGGCGTCGGCGTCGTAGACGCACTCGCCGGTGTCTTCCAGGTAGCAGACTTCGTGACCCAGCGCGCGAAGGCCGAGCAGGTACATGAGGGAACACCAGGTGACGCCCCCGAATGGATACCTGCCAATGATGCCGGCAAGGACGATCTTCATCGTGCAGGTGCGCCCGTCGCGAGACCGCTGCGCAGGCCCCCGGGTGACGAGAATCGCTCCCACATCCGCCGGTAGAGCGGGCTGGTTGCGACTAGGTGGTCGTGGGTTCCGGCCGCCGCGACCCGGCCGCCGTCGAGAACCAGGATGCGTGTCGCGTCGCGCACGGTGGCGAGCCGGTGGGCGATCACCAGCGTCGTGCGGCCCTTCCGGCCCTTACGGATTGCGTTGAAGAGGGCTGCTTCCGCGATGGCGTCGAGTGAGGAGGCTGGCTCGTCCAGGATCAGGATCGGGGCCTGCTTTACCAGCGCGCGTGCGATCCCGAGGCGTTGCCGCTCGCCGCCGGAGAGCGTGGCTCCGGCCTCGTCGACCGGTGTCCGATAACCCGACGGGAGGCTGGAGATGAAGTCGTGGATCTGGGCGGCGTGCGCTGCCGCCTCCACGTCGGCATCGGAAGCGCCCAGGCGGCCGTACCGGATGTTGTCGCCGATGGTGCCGGCGAACAGCACCGGATCCTGCGGCGCGAGCGCGATCCGTTCGCGCAGCGACCGCAGCCGGTAGTCCGCCACGTTCCGTTCGTCGATGAGAACGCGGCCCGCCGTCGGGTCGAACAGCCGGGGAATCAGATGCACGAGCGTCGTCTTGCCGGCGCCGGTCGGCCCGACTATCGCGACGAGATCGCCGGGGTGGGCCGCGAAGGTCACGTCGTCGAGGACCTGCCGGTCGCCGTCGTACGAGAAACCGACGCCCTCGAAGCGGATGGCCCCGGAAACCGCCGACGCGTCGACGGCGCCGGGTGCCTCCGGCACTTCCGGGCGCAGGGCGAACAGGTCGCGCACGCGCCGTGCGCTCACGACTGCCTCCTGCAGCGTGCCGACGGTGTGGGCTATGGCGCTGACCGGGTCGTACACCGCGGCCAGGTAGGCGATGACCACCAGCAGCGTCCCGACCGTCAGGGTGCCGTCGAGCACGTGCAGTCCACCCACCACCAGAATGACCGCCGTTCCCGCCAGCGTGATCGCGGTCACCGCCAGCGAGAAGAGCGATTCCTGCCAGGTGAGGCGCACGCGGGCCCGCATGGTCTCCCGGCCGGCGTCGGCGTAGCGGCGCAGCTCGTGCCGCTCGCGGGCGAAGGCCTTAACGGCGGCGATGGAGCGGAGCGTCTCGTAGGCCCGTTCCACGAGGCCGGATTCCTGCGTCTTGACCTGCTCGGCCCGTTCGACGAGTGTCGTCGCGTGGTAACGGAGCGACAGGTAGAGGAACGGCGCGACGCCGAGCGACAGCAGCGCAAGGGTCGGGTCGATCGCGATCAGGATGCCGAACATGACCGCCAGATGCAGCCCGGCCAGCGCAATCGGAAAGAGGCCGCCCGTCGCCAGGTCGTTGATGCAGTACGTATCGGCGTCGAGCCGGTAGACGGCGTCCGCCGTCCGGTGCTTCAGATGATGGCCGAGCGGCAGCGCCTGAAGGTGGTCGAGGAGCCGCGTTCTCAGGTCGTGCACGACGCGCTGGCCCATCTCCACTTCCAGTTGCGTATGGGTCAGGCGGACCACCTCGGCCGCCACCTGCAGCAGCAGGCCGGATGCGGCGAAGACTACGAGCAGGGTAACGGTCCCGGTAGCCGCCAGGCCCGGCAGGAGGGCGGCGAGTTGCTGCGGCAGCGGCTCCCCGCCGAGCACCGAGTCGACAATCAACTTGAGGGCCCACGGCGCCAGCGCCGTCAGACCGATCTCCCCGGCCGACAGGATCAGGATCAGCCCGACCCGTCCACGGTACGGCCGCAACCAGGACGCGGTCCATCGAGCCAGCGTCACGAGGCACAGTCTACGCGCCCCGTCATAGAATGGTGCGCAAACCGCGAGGGGAGACCGCAACGATGGAACGACGCACAATCTGGATGGCTTGCCTGCTGCTGGCGTTCAGCGCAACCGCGGCAATGGCCCAGGAACACTGGCCGCAGTTTCGCGGCGGGGTGGCGGGTGTCGTGCCCGACGACCCGGCGCTGCCGGAGCGGTGGGGAGTTGACGAGAACGTCGCGTGGCGGATTGACATCCCCGGACGCGCCTGGAGCTCTCCGATTGTCTGGGGCGAGCACGTCTTCGTTCTGACGGCATCCCGCGCGGGCGGCAACGACGAAGCGCCGATGCCGACCGAGCACTACCGGGCGCGGTCCCTGGGCGGGACGATGACCGGTGGCTTCCTGAACCAGGAGACGGAGTCGCTTCGGTGGGTCCTCTACGACATCGACTTCGAGACGGGCGAGATCCGCTGGGAGCGCGCGCTGCACGAGGCGGTACCGTCGCTTCCGACGCATCAGAAGAGTACGTTCGCTTCCGAGACACCGGTCACCGACGGCGAGCGGGTGTACGTCTACCTCGGCGACATCGGACTGTTCGCGCTCGACTTCGACGGGAACGAGGCGTGGACGGTTCCGTTCGAATGGGTGCCGCGCCGCTCCTGGGGTGCGGCCGGCTCGCCCGTGCTGCATGCCGGGCGCCTCTACATGGTGAACGACAGCGAGGCGCAGTCCTGGGTCGCGGCGTACGACGCGCGAACGGGGGACCTGATCTGGCGGACCGATCGCGAGGAGGCGACCAATTGGTCGACGCCGTTCGTCTGGGAGAACGACGTCCGAACGGAGCTCGTCACGACCGGCACGGGCGGGGTCCGTTCCTACGCCGTCGAGGACGGCGAGTTGCTCTGGGAACTGCACGGTATGTCCTCGCTCGTCATCCCGACCCCGTTCGAGAGTCACGATCTCCTGTTCATAAACTCCGGCTACATCGCCGATCAGACCCGGCCGGTATACGCCATCCGGGCCGGCGCGAGCGGTGACATCACCCTCGGTGAAGGGAGCGCGAGCAACGACTACGTCGTCTGGTCGAACCAGCAGCTCGGCTCCTACAACCCCTCGTCGCTGGTCTATGGCGACACCCACTACACGCTGCTCGACCGCGGGGTCATGATGGCCTACGACGCGCGCAACGGACAGCCGGTCTACCCGCGGCGCCGAGTCACCGCCGGCACGCTCTTCACGGCGTCTCCCTGGGCCTACAACGGCAAGATCTTCGCCCTGAGCGAGGATGGCGACACGTTCGTCATTCAGGCGGGTCCCGAATTCGAGATTCTGGGCAAGAACTCGCTCGAGGAGTGGACAATGGCGACGCCCGCCATCGCCCGCGGGAGTCTCATTATCCGCACCGCCTCGAAGCTCTACCGCATCGCTTCGCAGGCGAACTGACGGCCGGGGATCGGACGTCGCGGGGCGTGGTAGCATGGTCCGTTCCGGGTTCATCCCGGGGGAGGCAGATCCGATGACAAAGCGATTCGCTGTGCTTTTCGTGGCCTTGGCGCTGTTTGCGCTGGCGCCCGCGCCCGGGCTGGCCCAGACGAACGGGAATGGCGACGGCGCCGCAATGCGGACGCCTGACGGGCAGCCGCATATCTCCGGCGTGTTCACCTTCCGGACCCTGACGCCGCTTGAGCGGCCGGCGGCGCTGGAGGGGCAGGAGACCCTCGATCCCGAGGCGGCGGCGCAGTTCGAGGCGTCCGAGCGCATCCGGCTGAACCGTGACCTGTTCGATCCGGAGACCGGAGCACCGAGCGCCGGCTACCAGTCGCGCGCCGAGGGCGGCGTCCTCTCCTACAACGAGTTCTGGTACGAGCGCGGCGTGGAGCTGACGGCCGACAAGCGCACCGCGCTCATCGTCGATCCGCCGAGCGGCCGGATTCCGTACACCGACGAGCACCGCGAGGCGCGGCGCGTCCGCCGGCTCAACCTCCGGAACGGTTTCGCCGACCACTACACGGACCGGAGCCTGTCGGATCGGTGCATCCTGGGGTTCAATGCGGGTCCGCCGATGACGGCCGCCTCGTACAACAACAACGTCCACATCATGCAGATCCCAGGCTACGTCATCATTGTCAACGAGATGGTCCACAACGCGCGGATCATCCCGATCGACGATACGCCGCGCCACGGCCTGCGGCAGTGGTCGGGCGAGTCGCGCGGGCACTGGGACGGCGAGACGCTGGTGGTCGAGACGTACAACTTCATTACCGAAACCAGCCTGCGCGGTTCGTCGAAGGACACGCACGTCATCGAGCGGTTCCGCCGCCTGGATCCCGACACGGTCGTATACGAGTTCACCGTCGAGGATCCGAACAACCTCACCGGCCCGTGGACGGCGATGATGCCGCTCCGCAGGACGGACGGCCCGCTCTTCGAGTACGCCTGCCATGAAGGCAACATCGGCATGCACGGCATCATGGCAGGCGCCCGGCTGAAGAACACGCAGCGCGTCGAGCGCTGACGCCGATGGGGAGCGTCACCCGGCGGGCATTTCTTGGCGCGGCGGCCGGATCCGCGGCATGGGCGCCGGCCCTGATGGCGTGGCAGCAGGACATTCCGCCCTACGAGCCGCGGGATTGGTCGGGGAACACGCCACTGGCGTATCCCGACCCGGACATCATCGCCCTGGATGACCGGTTCCGGCGTTACATCCTGTTCAACACGCCGATCCGGCGGCATTACGTCGGGACCCTCTGGGCGGAAGGTCCGGCCTGGAACGGCAGCGGCCGCTACCTCGTCTGGAGCGACATCCCCAATAACCGGCAGATGCGCTGGCTGGAGGAGGACAGCCACGTCAGCGTCTTCCGGAGCCCTTCGAATCACAGCAACGGCAACACGTTCGACCACGAGGGCCGTCAGCTTTCGTGCGAGCACAGCGGGCGGCGCGTGGCGCGGTACGAACATTCCGGCGAGGTTACGGTGATTGCCGACACGTTCGAGGGGACCCGCCTGAACTCGCCGAACGACGTGGTGGTCCATCCGGATCGGAGCATCTGGTTCACGGATCCACCGTACGGGATCCGGGGGAACTATGAGGGACTGCCGGCCGAGACGGAACTGCCCTTGTCCGTCTACCGCGTGGATGGTGCAACCGGTGCGATCGCGAGAGTGACCGACGAGATCGGTGCGCCGAACGGCCTCTGTTTCTCACCGAACTACGACCGGTTGTACGTCGCCGA
Source organism: Acidobacteriota bacterium (assembly GCA_009838525.1). Classification (NCBI taxonomy): domain Bacteria; kingdom Pseudomonadati; phylum Acidobacteriota; species Acidobacteriota bacterium. The sequence continues at coordinate 810,383 of VXRJ01000018.1, read as the reverse complement.
CACCGGCTCGGGACGCGAGATGAAGGTTTGGGACGTCGACGGCGAGCGGCTCGTCAACGGCCGCAGCCTCGTGCAGCTCTCGGCTCCCGGCCGCCCCGAGGCCCGCGTGGTCGCGGACGGCATGCGGTGCGACGTGGACGGCAACGTCTGGGCGGGAGCTGGTGACGGCGTTCAGGTAATAGCGCCCGACGGGGACGTGATCGGCGTGATTCGTTTGCCCGAGCGGTGCGCGAACGTTTGCTTCGGGGGGACGCGCCGGAATCGCTTGTTCATGACGGCGAGCCAGTCCCTGTACTCCGTCTACGTCGGAACCCAGGGAGCCGGAATCGCCTAACGGTTACGGCTTGGCGGCCCAACACGCGCGACGGCGCGGTCGCTACGCCCGCAGGTCGTAGCAGCAGAGGCGGGGCAGATCACCGGTCACCAGATCACGCGTGTTCTGCGTGAGGTAGAGCAGGCCCCGCGAGAGAACCGGCAGATTCCAGGACTCGCGCGCCGCGAACAGCCAGGCCCGCGACACCTCGCGGTACCCCTTCGGCGTCAGATCCATCCAGAGGAGGTGGCCCAGTTCGCCTAGGCAGAGGAACTGTCCGTCCGCCGCAAGCAGCGAGCCCCGCGCGGTCCCCATCAGGAGCTGTCGCTCACGGCCGCCCTGCACCACCGTTTCCTGCCATTCCGGCACTTCACGCCAGACGATCTCGCCCGTTGCCGTGTCCACGCAGGCGAGCGAGGCGTCTCCCATGTTGCGTCCGTCGAAGCCGTACAGGTAGCCGTCCCGGTGAATCGGCGTGTTGTAGTGGAGGGCGAACTCCTGGGTCGTCCAGGCGACGTCGTGCGTGAAGTCCCGGTTGATGGTGATCAGCGCGCCGCCGGCCCGGTAGCTGGCCGTGATGAACGCCTGGTTGTCGAAGATGACGGGACACGCGGCGTTGACCGATTCATACGTCCGGCTTCGCCAGGGGAACGCGAAGTCGATGGCGCCGGTCGCCGGATCGATCGAGAGGAGGCCGCCCGACGGCGGCTGAGACTCACCGCCGGCGAAAACGAAAACGCGCCGCTCGCCGTGGACCGTCGCCGGAATCGGTGAAGCGTAGCTGGCGCCCCACTCGGAGCCGGCGCGCCATGTCTCGTCCCCGGACGCCAGATCGAACGCCGCCACGGTGGGTCCGCCTGGCGCGCCCACGTTGACGATCAGCCGGCCCGCGTCGAGCAGGGGCGTCGAAGAGGTGCCGAAGAAGTCCTGCGAAACGTCGTAGTCGACGCGCAGGTCGCGCCGCCAGACGACGCGGCCGCTCGCGAGGTCGATCGCGTGCATCTGGCCTTCGGCGCCAACCGTGCAGACGAGGCCGGTCGCCGCGTCGACCACCGGGCTGGCGCGCGGCCCGTTGTTGTAACCGTAGCGATCGCGGTACGCGGTCGGGTACCGAAGCCGCCAGTGGATCGCGCCGGTCTCGGGGTGGAGGCATTCGACGACCTCTTCGTCGCCGATCCGGTGGAGATAGACGAGACGGTCTCCGACGATGGCGGGAGAGGCGTAACCGGTGCCCGTCGGAAGTTCCCAGACGAGTGGCGGTGGGAGCTCGCGGCTGAGGCGCGTCTCACTTGAGACGCTGTTGTGGGTCGGTCCGAGGAACGATGGCCAGTCGTGCGTGACGGCGTCGTCCGCGAGTGGGCGCGGCTGGCCGTGAACGATGGCCCCCGCCGGTTGCGCGAGCGCCACCGAGGGGAGCAGCACCGGGGCGGCGAGAGAGCGCAGCACGGCGCGCCGGGACAGTCGTTGCATGGCTCAGTTCCGCGGCGTCGCAACCTTCCGTGGCTTGCGACGGACGCGGCCCGCCGGGGTGCGCTAATGCGGACGGTAGGTGAGCACCAGAAAGGCGCCTGCTGCCGCCATGAGAATGCCGAGGAAGAAGAGCGGGGAAGGGCTCTGCTGCGGCGGGTTGTAGAGCATGGCCACGAAGACGCTCACGATTGGCGCGCCGGCGAACACCAGCGGCGGCACGACGCTGGGCCGGCCGCCGTTGACCAGCGCCAGGACGATGCCGAGAGCGCCGAGAGCGCCCAGGACGCCGGCGGCCAACGTGAATGCCATGCCGTTTGGTGTGAAGGTGCTCCAGGAGCCGGCGCGCAACACCATGACGCCAGGCACCGCAATGGCGACCAGGAGGTACGCGACGCCAACCAGCAGGAAGGCGTGTATCCCGCTCCCGCCCAGCGCCGTCGTGCCGCGGTGGAGCGTCGGGATATAGGTGCCCCAGCTCAGTACCGTCATGATCACGAATGGCAACCAGCTACGCATCGTTCGTCTTCCTTCCGTCGGCGATGTCGGGCGTCGACGCCGCTCAGTCCGAGGCATAGAAAACGGCCCGCCCCAGCGCGCTGAGACGGGCCGTTCTTTCTGAAATCCCTGCCGCGCCCGCTAGCTACTGCGGGAGCGACGTTACCTTCTGCGTGTTCTTCAGCCGGGCGCCCGCCATGATGCCGTGCATGCCGATGTTGCCCTCGTGGCAGGCGTACTCGAACAGCGTTCCGTCGGTGCGCCGGAGCGGCATCAGTGCCGTCCAGGGCCGCGTGAAGTTGTTCGGATCCTCGACCGTGAACTCGTACATGACCGTGTCGGGATCCGCACGGCGGAAGCGCTCCACGACGATCGTGTCCTTTGACGAGCCTCCCAGGCTGGTCTCACGGAGGAAGTTCTTCGTCTCTACGACGAACGTCTCGCCTTCCCAGCGGCCTCGCGAGTCGCCCGACCACTGCCGCAGGCCGTGGCGCTCGCTGTTCTCGTCACCGAACGGGATGACGCGCGCGTTGTGCACCATCTCGTTGACGATAACGACGTAGCCGGGGATCTGCAGGATGTGCACGTTGTTGTTGTACGCGCTCGACACCATGGGCGGTCCCGCATTGAAGCCCATGATGCAGCGGTCCGCGAGGCTCCGGTCTGTGTAGTGGTCGGCGAATCCGTTCCGGAGGTTGAGTCCGCGGATGCGAGCCGCCTGCTGGTATTCCGGGTTGTACGGGATGCGTCCATTCGGCGGATCGACCACGAGCGACGTGCGCTTGTCGGCGGTCAGCTCGACGCCCCGCTCGTACCAGAACTCGTTGTACGAAAGTACGCCACCCTCGGCGCGCGACTGGTAGCCGGCGCTGGGCGCTCCGCTCTCGGGATCGAAAAGGTCGCGGTTCAACCGGATCCGCTCCGATGCTTCGAACTGGGCGGCCGATTCGGGATCAAGCGTTTCCTGCCCCTCGAGCGCCGAGGGTCGTTGCAGCGGCGTCAGCGTCCGGAAGGTAAAGATACCGGAGATGTCCGGCTGGCCGTCCGGAGTGCGCATCGTCTCGGCTTGCTGGGCGCCGGCCGTCAATGGGGCCAGCGTGAGTGTTGCGGTCACCGCGATGGCCGCAAGCGCGAATCGGTTCCTCATCAAAGTGCCTCCTGGGTTCCTCTGGGAGCGGTCAGATCCTACCACGCGCTATTGTTCGGCGTCCTCTGCCCGGGCGCCCCGCATGATGTTGAGCAGGCCGTAGTTCCCTTCGTGGCAGGCGTACTCGAACATCGGGCCGGAGGTTACGCCGCGCGAGGCATGATCGGTCGTCATCGGAACCAGCGCCGTCCAGGGACGGGTGAACATCTCGGGGTCGGTCATCGTGAACTCGTAGTCGATCGTCGTCTCGTCCACGCGGGTGAATCGCTCGACCAGGCGGAGCGAAGGCCGCGCCGCGCGCCAGGTGGCACGCCAGAGCCAGTGGCTCTTGTCGGCAAAGCTGGTCGTTTCGACCACCAGGGTGTCACCCTCCCACCGCCCGCGCGCATCGCCCAGGACTTGTCCCACATGGCCCGGGACGTGAGGCCGTCCGTCGGTCGGGATCAACCGGTACTCGTGGAACATTTCGTTCAGCATCGCCACCCAGCCGGGTCCCTGCAGGATGTGGTAGTTCATGTTGTAGCCCTGCAGCGGGACGAAGGGCAGGCCGTCGGTAAGGCAGCGCTCGCCCGTGTCGGCGTCGACCCACGAATCGAACGGCCCGACGCCGTACCGCGCGGAGTCGCTCTCGAACCGCTCGCGGCCCTCCCGGGTCCAGGGGATCCGCCCGTCGGGTGGATCGATGATGAGCGATGTCCGGCGGTCGCCGGTCACCACCTTGCCGCCGTCCATCCAGAACTGGTTGTAGGCGCCGACATTGCCCGGGATGAAGGTATCGGACGCGGCACGCGCCTCGGCGGAACGTGTCTCGAACGCGGCCGCTTCCTCTGCGGTAAGCACTTGGCCGGCCATCGACTCCGGTCGCTCGACCGGCGTCAGCGTCGCGTTCGTCCAGATGCCCTGCAGGTCGGGGACGTCCCACGCGGTGCGGGGCGCCGTGTAGCCACCACTCGACTGCGCACCGAGCGTCGCCGTCACGAGCAGCAGTGCGACCATCGCTGCCGCGAATGTCAACAGATGAAGTAGACGCGCCTTGTGGTGCACCATGGGTTCTCCTTCCCCGTAGGACTCTGGGTGCGCAGAGGCTCGCGCCCGACGCGCCGGTCAGGGCGCGCTAGCGCGCGGCCTCGCTGCTCTCCTCGACCAAATGGAGCCGTCCAGCAAGTGGTTGGCTGGCTAGCGGGCCGCCGCTTCCTCCGCTTCCTGGACGCGCGCGCCGGCCAGAATCCCCTCCATGCCGATGTTGCCTTCATGACACGCGTACTCGTAGAGCGCGTCGGGGCTGCTGCGGAGCGGGATCATGGCGGTCCACGGGCGTACCCAGGTGGTCGGGTCGTTCGCCGTGATCTCGTACTGCAGCACGTCTTCGGTCACCCGGGTGAACCGTTCGGTGATCTCCAGGTGCTCGGCGGCGCCCATGAAGTTGGCGAAGGGCGAGTAGTTGCGCGTCTCGACTACCAGCGTGTCGCCGTCCCAGTAGCCTCTGGAGTCGCCCAGCCACTGCCGGACGTCATCGTCGACGTGTGGGCGTCCGTCGAGCGGAATGATGCGCGCGTCGTGCGCCATCTCCACCAGGATGACCACGTGGTCCGGTGTCTGGAAGATCTGGTAGTAGCTGTTGTAACCGGCCCCGAGGCGCGGCGCCCCGAAGCTGACGCAGCGCTCGCCCAGGCTTCGGTCATCCGTCCACCGAGCGTTCCGCCCCCGCCGCATGCTGCGGTCGGCGGCGCGCATCTTGGCGGCCTGCGTCGTCTCCGGGAGGCGGCCGTTCGGCGGGTCAACTACGAGCGACGTGCGGTTGTCCCAGTCGCGTTCCACCATCCAGAACTGGTTGTAGTTCCCGGTGGCGCGGTCGCGCGACGTGAAGTTCTGCACTTCGTTCAGCGCCGCGGTGAACACGCTGTCGCCGAACGCGGCGTCGCCGCCGTCGAGGGCGAACAGTTCTTCGGCTCGCGATTGCAGCGCGGCCAACTCCTCCTCGGTGAGAAACTCGCGGTCGCCGAGCACTTCCGGCCGTTGTAATGGCGTCGCGTTGTTATTCGCCCAGACCCCTTGCAGGTCGGGGTGGCCGAACGAGGTCTTCGGCGCCGCCCATGAGCCGTCCCCGTCCTGTGCGAACGCCGTTCCCGTGGCGAGCCCGGTGATGGCCATGAGCGCCGACGCGATGGTCAGGGTGCGTCTCATTACGTCACCTCCTCTGGAACCGTGACAAGGGCCGCGGTCAGTGCGCTTCGACAAACGACACGACCTTCATCATGCCGGTGTCGAGGTCGTCACCCATGTTCGAGTTGACGCTGCCGTGGGTCCGGTCCGCGATCTCGATCACCGCGGCGTCGTTGCCGGCGTCGCTCAACTCCGCCGCGAGCCGCTGATTCTGCTCGCGGCGCCAGTCGTCGTCGCCGTCGGCGTAGATGAACAGCATCGGCGGCTTGTCGGCCCCGATGTAGGGAGTGACCGATGCGTCGAGCCAGACCGCCTCGTCGGTTCCCCACACGGTCTTCGGACGGCTGGGCGCGATATCGTGATCCTCGACGAAAAGGAAGGGACTAATCGGAATGGCGCCCCGGACGTCGGAAAGCCGCAGGTTGTGCGCGTCGAGGTAGCGGGGGTCCAGGGCCATCAGGGCGGCGAGGTAGGCCCCGGCCGAGTGGCCCGAAACGAACACGCGGTCGGCGTCACCGCCGTAACTCGCGATGTTCCGCTTCGCCCAGGCGAAGGCGGCCGTCGCGTCCTCGATGTGCGCGGGATGCATCACGCTGGGGGAGAGTCGGTAGTTCGCGCTGACCAGGCCGATGCCGCGTGACGCGAGCTGCCGGCCCAGACCCTCGCCGATTGCCTTCGTGCCGTTCTGCAGTCCGCCTCCATGAAAGTAGACGACTACCGGCGCGTTGGTCAGACCCTCCGGCATGAACAGATCGAGCTTGTCCTTGTTCTCGGCGTAATCCTCACTGGCGACGTAGTCGATGTTGCGGTGTTCCACCACGTTGAAGATGGCGCCGTCAAGGGCGCCGGCGGGCGCGACGAGAGCGCCGAGTGCGACGATGGCGCCGAGCGTGACGAGGGCGGGCGCGAAGATACGAGTCGGTCGAATGCGGGGCATGTGATTCCTCCTGCGGCTACTGTTCCTCGGTTGACGTATCGGCACGCGCATCGATGACGCGCTGGCCGCTCAGTGCGTTGGGAACCGCATAGTTCCCCTCGTGGCAGGCGTACTCGTAGATCTCGTATTGCGGCTCCGCCGTCAGCGGCATCTGAATGGTCCAGGGCCGCGTGTAGACGTTCTGGTCGGTAATTCTCACAGTCCAGAGGATCGTGTCCTCGGCCACGCGCTGGTAGCGCTCGACAACATGAAGCGCCTCGCTGGTCGGAATCCCCTTGAGCCGTGCGCCGGCGCTGCTCGACGCAATCCAGCCGCGGTTGTGGAAGTTCTTCGTCTCGACCACCAGCGTGTCGTCCTCCCACCAGGCGCGGGCGTCACCCATCCACTGCCGGATGTTGTCGTGGATGAAGACCCGGTCCGCCGGCCCGTCGACGACGGGAATGACGCGCACGTCGTGGATCATCTCGTGCTGAATCGTGACGTAGCCGGGAGTCTGCACGATCCGGTAGGCGTTGTTGTAGCCGGCCGGGAGCATCGATCCCGGGACGCCGCGCGAGAGGCAGCGGTCCCACACGCTCATGTGCAGATAGTGGTCGCCGTTGTGGGCCAGGTTGTATGCCTTGGCGTCGAGCGCCCATTGGCGGATCGGCGCGCGGCCCTCGGGCGGATCGACGATGAGCGCTGTCTGGCCGGTCCGGAGCACGGTGTCGCCCGCGTCGAGCCAGTAGCTGCCGTACCCGCCGACGTTGCCGCCCGCTTCGTAGCGTTGGGCCGGCGCCTCGTCCTGCTGCTGTTGTCTCAGCGCGCGCTGGCGGTTCCGCTCGGCGATCTGCTCGTCGGTGAGAAACGCCGCGACGCCTTCGGGACGCTCCATCGGCGTAATCGTCTTGTTGCCCCAGAGGCCCTGGAGGTCGGGCGAACCGTCGGGAAGCCGAGGCACGGTCCAGTTGGGATCGACCACGCGGTCCACCTGTGCCGTCACGGCGGGCGCCATAGCGAGGGCGCAGCCGGCGGTAATCAGCGCAACTGCGAGGAAGCGGCGCATGGGGGTTATCTGCATCGGTTTCAACTCCTTGAATCTGCGTCTGGGCGCTGGTGGCGCCACAGGCCGGCACGAGGCGCGGCCGAGCGTGCGGGCTGTGCTACCTTGCCCCCTTCCGCGCATCCTCGGCGCGCGCGCTCACCATCAGGTTCAGCATGCCGTAGTTGCCCTCGTGGCAGGCGTACTCGAAGACAGGCAGGTCGTTCTTCCGCATGGGAACCGCGACCGACCAGTCACGCTCGAACGATTCGGGATCCGTGACGGTGTACTCGTAGAGCAGCGTGTCAGCCGCGACCCGCGTAAAGCGCTCGACCAGGTGCAGGTTCGGGCCACTGCCGCGGAACGATGTCCTGTCGGTGAAGTTGCGGGTCTCGATCACCAGCGTCTCGCCCTCCCACCGGCCGCGGGAGTCGCCGCGCCACTGCCGAACCCCGTCGGGGAGATGACCGGAACCGTCGAGCGGAATGATCCGCGCGTCGTGCACCATCTCGTTCAGGATGACGACGTAGCCGGCCGTCTGGAAGAGCTGCATGTTGTTGTTGTACGCGCTCGGGTTCATTGGCGGCCCAGCGTTGAAGCCGAGGATGCAGCGTTCGAACGCTCCCCGATCCTCCGGGCCGTGGGCGTCGCGACCCAGTGCCGCGCGCCGCGCCGCGACGCGGGTCTCTCCCGCATCCGTTAGCGCCGGCACGCGCCCGGTCGGAGGATCGACGACGAGCGATGTCCGCAGGTCATCGGTGAGCTGCCGCCCGTAGTCCCACCAGAAGTCGTTGTAGCCGCCCGAGAGGGGGATTCGCCCGTCCTCGCCCGGCCGGTCCTTGTCGAGCAGGGCGAGGCGCTCCTGCGTGAACTGCGCCGCCTCCTCCTCGGTGAACGTGTCCTGATCGGCGACCGACTCGGGCCGCTCGAACGGTGTCAGGCTCCGGAAATCCCAGACTCCCTGCAAGTCGGGGCGTCCCTCCGCCGTGCGCGGCGCCTGCCAGGCGTTGTCGGGCGATTGGCCGCTGGCCACCGGCGGCGCTGCCATTCCGGCGGCCGCGAGAACGAAGAAGATGGTCAATACGGCAGGTCGGTTTCGCATCCGAACCTCCTGGTGAAACGGGCGGTAGTTCCGCCTATTATGCCCCGAATCACTCGTTCTTGACAGACGGATCGGGAGGCGTGCAGTCTAGGCACTACGAACGTCTCGCAACCGCTCCGCACAAGGGAGGGAGACCGATGCGCCGTACCGCAGCCACCCTGATCACGCCGCTGCTGGCTGGCCTGCTGCTGATTCCGGCGTCCGCCGCCGCGCAGGAGGACTGGCTTCAGTTCCGGGGGCCGGCGGCTGGCGTCGTGCCGGACGATCCGGAGTTGCCGGAGCACTGGACCGAGACGGAAAACGTCGTCTGGAAGGCCGACATCCCGGGGCTTGCCTGGAGTTCGCCGGTCGTGGCGGGCGACCTGGTCTTCGTCACTTCCGCCATCAGCGCGGGAGACGAGCCGGAGCCGATCAAGGGGCTCTACGACCCGGGGATGGAGAACGGATCGGAAGCGTCGGAGAACGAGCACCGCTGGGTGCTCTACGCGTTCGACTTCCACACCGGCGCGGTCCGGTGGCAGCGAGAGCTGTACGCTGCGACACCTCCTGGCAAGCGCCACTTGAAGAACAGTTTCGCGTCGGAGACGCCGGTGACCGACGGGCGCCGGGTCTACGTCTATTTCGGCGCCATCGGCCAGCTTGCCGCCTTCAACATGAGCGGCGAAATGGTATGGACGCGCGAGTTGGAGGCTTACAACACGACACTCGAGATGGGGACCGGAGCCTCGCCCATCCTGCACGACGATCGGCTGTACATCGTCAACGACAACACCACGCACTCGTTCGTCGCGGCCTTCGAGAAGGACAGCGGCGAGGAGGCCTGGCGCGTCGACCGGGACGAGCGGGGCCAGAACTGGTCGACGCCGTTCGTCTGGGAACATGACTTGCGGACCGAGCTGGTGACGGCGGGTACGCAGGGAGTCCGCTCGTACACGCTTGATGGCGACCTGCTGTGGGAGCTCCACGGCATGTCGGGTCTTACGATCCCGACGCCGTTCACGGCGCACGGCCTCGTCTACATCAGCTCCGGTTATCCGGGCGGCGGACTGCGTCCCGTCTATGCCGTCAGGCCCGGCGCGTCGGGCGACATCTCCATCTTCACGCAGGAGCAGATGCGGAACGGCATCACGTCCGGGTTTCCGGGACCGCTCAGCGCGTCGGACCACATCGCCTGGTCGTATCCGCTGCTCGGGACGTACAACACTACCGCGATCGTCTACGGCGACATCTACTACACGCTGCTCGATCGCGGCTTCCTGGTGGCGCACGATGCGCGCACCGGCGAGGAGATCTACGGCCGGCAGCGGCTCGAGATCGGCAACGGGTTCACTGCCTCGCCGTGGGCCTACAACGGCAAGCTCTTTCTGCTGAGCGAGGACGGGGAGACCTATGTTGTCGAGGCGGGCAGGGAATTCAACATCCTGCACAAGAACCCGCTCAACGAAATGACCCTCGCGACACCCGCCATCGCGCGCGGCAGTCTCTTCATCCGGACGCAGTCGAAGCTGTACCGCATTGCCAATGGTGGGGCCGATGCGGTCGGAGCCGAGCCATGACGTCGCTTTACGCACGACGCGCACGGAGAGGGGCGGCGGTCGTAGCGGCGCTTCTGCTTGCCGCCGCGTGGCCGGCGACGGAGCACGCCGCGCAGAGCGTGACGCTTGTGGAGGTCGGGGAGATCCCGGGGCCGGCGAACCTCGTGCGCGTGCGCGACGGCATTGGGTACGTGGCGGGGGGACACAACTTCACGATTCACGACCTGTCGGACCCGGCCAATCCGGTGGCGCAAGGGGCGCACGCCTTTCCGCAGGAAATCTGGGGTTTCCGGCTGGCCGGCGACCGGGCCTACGTCGGCGCCAATTTCTTCGGACTCGGCATCGTCGATATCAGTGATCCGGACAATCCGACGCTGCTCAGTCAGCACCAGACGCTCGGGCAGGCCAAGATCGGCGCCAGCGCCTCCGGCAAGGTCGGGATTATCGACCATATGGAGGGCTTCGTCCTGGTCGATGTCTCGGATGAGACGGCGCCTGCGGGCATCGGCTCGTACTTTCTGGACGGCTACGCGCGCGACGTGGTGACGGCGGGGACGATCGCTTATGCGACCGACTCCCCGTCCGGCCTGTACGTCTTCGATCTCGCCCGGCCCGGCATGCCGGAACCGGTAGGCATCGTGCACGCGCCCGCCGCGCCGCGCGACATCGAGGTATCCGTGGGGACCGGTGGACGACCCACGCTGATCGTGGGGGCCGGCGGCGGCAACCTGCAGGTGTACGACGTGTCCGATCCTGTGGCTCCCGCCAAGCTGGCGTCGTTCGAGACTCCGGGGCGCGCCGTCAACGTGTCGCTCGACGGGCACTTGGCTTACGTCGCAGACACCGAGCAGGGCGTGCAGGTGGTCGATCTGTCGGATCCCGCCAACCCGGTGGCGGCCGGCGCCTTTGGCACGCCCCGCCCCGCCCGTGACGTCGCCGCTCACGACGGTCTGGTGCTGGTTGTCGTTGGTGACAGCGAGCGCGAGGGGGAGGATCGCCACGTGCTGATCCTCGAGCGGCGGTAACGGTATGCTGGGATTACCTGCCTGTTGCCGGTTCACGGCGCGTTGAAGACACGTTCGGTCATGCCCCGTTTCGATTCCGTGTCGTCAGCCCTGCGCTGGCGAACTGCCGCCATGTTCGTGGCGGCGTTTGGAAGCGCCATGCTCAGCGCTCAGGAACCGGAGTGGGTGATCGAGCGCAATCAGCGCCAAATCGCGATCAGGGCAGCGTCGGCTGATCTCCCGGAGCTGCGTCGGCTCGATGCTCGGGTGGACGCGATGTCCCGTGCCGGCGAGCTCGAACTGGTTTCACGCCGGGCGGATCGGCAGGTCTCGGGACGAGCGCACGAGTACTTTCGGGAGTACTACCGAGGGGTGCCGGTATACGGCGGCGGTGTCTCCCGGCAACTGCGGCGCGGCGTCACCGAGTCGATCTTCGGCACGCTGCACGAGGCCATCGGCGTCAGCACGATTCCGTCCGTTGCTCCGGCCGACGCGATGGCACGAATGGAAGCGTGGTCCGGCGCCGGTCCGGCGACGGACGACCCGCCGGAACTGGTAGTCATGTCCTTGCCAGGCGCTCGCTACGTTCTTGCCTACCGCGGGGTGATGCGCGACCGCACGACGTACTTCGTGAACGCCCACACCGGTGCGGTGGTCTGGAGGGAGCAGGCGTTCAACGAGCAGAGCAGGAACACGCACGTGCTGAGCAGCGTCGGGGTGGGCGCCGGAATTCGAGGCCAGCGCAAGAAGGTAAGCGCGTCCCGAAGCGGCGGCATGTTCGAGGCCTACGACCGCCTGCGGCCAGCCGAGATCGTCACGCTCGACCTGCGGGACAACGAACCGCGTGTCGACGCGTTGTTGGATCCGAGGGGACCGAAGTGGGCGCCGAGTGACGTGGCGACGGATTCGGACAACAACTGGAACGACCCGGGCGTGGTCGACGTCCATGCGCATGCCGGATTCACCTACGACTATCTCGCTGCCCGGCATGAGTGGGATGGCGTCGACGGCGCCGACGGACGCATCATGGCGATGGTCAACATCGGCGACATCTTCTATGGGTTCTTTACGCCTCCGCCGTTCGGCCCCGAGAAGACCGGTACGGTGGGGTTCGGAATTGCGCCCGGCGGCGGGGCGAGGGCATCCCTGGACGTGGTGGCGCACGAGTTGATGCATGCGGTCACCTTTCATTCGGTGCGGCGGCGAACGGGCCGCCCCTTCCTCGATAGCTACTTCTCGGTCGCGGGTCCGGCCGATTTCACTTTGGAGGACGGTCGGCGAGCGGACTGCGACACAACGTGGAGGGTGAGCGGCGAGGGCGTTGAGAACCGGGTGTTTCGCCTGCTGTGCAGGGACGGGAAGATCCGGCTGTTCCTGAACGCGGGTGGCGCCATCAACGAGGCGTTCTCGGACATCGTCGGCACGTCCGTCGAGTTCATGGTCCACGAGCCGCCCATGGGTCCGCTTCGGGCCGACTACGTGATGTTCGAGGACTACCGGCCGTTTGGCCGGTCCCTGGAAGACCCGCGGTCGGTACCAATACTTGCGCGTCCGGGTGTGGATGTTCGCATCCAGTACCCGGAGGCCCTGCGCAACGTGATTCTCTTCATGCTCCTCACTGATGGAGAAACCGCCTTCTTCCACGAGTACGGCTCCGACGATCTGGGTGAGACCATCGTGCGCCTCCCGAGCTTTGACTACGACGGCGTCCACTGGAACTCCACGATCCTGAGCCACGCGTTCTATCTGGCGATCGAGGGGGGAGAGAACCGGACGACCGGCTTGTCGGTGACGGGCGTGGGAGCCGCCAACCGCGAGCAGGTGGAACGGGCCTTCGTGCGCGCCATGACCGACCTTATGCCTCCGAGCGTCAGCTTCTTCACGGCGGCCGACGTTATTCGCCAGTCGGCCGACGACCTGTTTGGACGCGACAGCGATGTCTATCGGGCAATCGATGAGGCATTGACGGCAGTAGACCTGGACTAGCAGATTCGAGTGAACCTATGGAGAGCGCACGATCCGCGATCGGCAAAGGGCTGTCGGCGACGCTCGGCGCGTTGTTGATGTTGGCCCATGCGCCGGCCGCCGCCCAGCCGTCACGCATTTCGATTGCCATCAACGGCGGTCAGCAGATGCAGTCCGTCGGGATCACGGACAACGTCGTCTTCACGGAGTTCGCCGAGCAGGGGGACTTCGACTCGAGCTATCCCGATGCGAACGGCCCGCTGTTCGACGTGACCGGCCGAGTTCGGCTCGTGGGTAACCTCGCTGTGGGTACGGGCGTCTCGATGGCGTCCCAGCGCGGGAACGCCCATCTCACGGCCCGCCTGCCGTATCCCTTTCGGTTCAGCCGCCACCGTGTGGTGGAGGGAAGGTCGGCTGCGTTGCAGCGGCAGGAACTGACCGTCAACGTCCATGCCGCCTGGATCGTGCCACTCGCGGCATCGGCCGATGTCACGCTCTTTGGCGGGCCAACGTTCGTCAGTCTGAAGCAGGACCTTGTCGACAGGGTCGAGTACGACCATGCCTATCCGTACCTGGTGGCTTCGTACACGGGCGCGGCGCACTCACTGCGATCGGAATCGGCGGTCGGTTTCGTTGCGGGCGCCGACGTCGCGTACTACTTCTCCCGTGTTGCCGGGGTGGGCGGGACCGTGCAGTTAAACCGTGCATGGATTGCCCTCAGCTCCGCCGACGGTGGCATCGTCGAAGTGGATACGGGGGGCCTGCAGGCAACCGCCGGCCTCCGGATTCGTTTCTGAGATCTCTCGCCGTGCGGGTCTCCCGGCGCCGTCGACTCAGCGATCGCGGAGTTCGACCTCCAGGCCTTCGATCACGGGCTGCCGCCGGAACTTGTGGACGGCGATCGCCGCTTCGACGGCCAACCAGAGGGCGAGCGTGAATATGGTCGCGCCGGTAGCGAACAGCAGCCACTGGCCTGCCGACCAGAAGCCGGTCAGGTTCACGCTCATGACGGTGAGGGTCGACGCCAGCATGAAGAGCATCGGGGCGCCGGTCCAACCGATGGGTTTGCCGCGGCGTAGCAGATAGAGCGTCACCGCGAGCAGGGCCAGGCCGGCGAGCAACTGGTTCGTCGTCCCGAACAGTTGCCAGAGGATCAGTCCAGCGTACTCGCCCTCCACCTGGATGAACGCGAACGCCCAGATGGCCGCGACGGCGACGCCCGAGGCGACGTAGCGGTTGCCGAGCGCCGCGACCCCGAGCGTTTGGCCCATTTCCGAGACGTTGTAGCGGAGCAGGCGCGTGGCCGAGTCGAGCGAGGTGAGGGCGAACGATACGACGAGCACCGAGACGAACGTCCCGGCGAACGCGGCCGGGAAGCCGAGCGAGCCGAGGAAATGGGTTGCGCCCTGCACGAAGGCGGCGATGTTGTTTCCCAAGCTGTCGGCTGCCTGCCAGCTTACGTAGCGCTCCAGCCAGGCTTCGCGCGAGACGAAGCCGGCGGTGCAGGCGAGAATGGCCATCAGCCCGAGAAGCGACTCGCCGATCATCGCGCCGTACCCGACGAAGCGCGCGTCGCCCTCGCTCGCAAGCTGCTTCGCGCTCGTGCCGGAAGAGACCAGGGCATGGAAGCCGCTCGCCGCACCGCACGCGATGACGACGAACACGAACGGCACGATGGCCGGGGCGCCGGGCGGGTCGAGATCGACCGCCGGCGCGACGAACGAGGGATTCGTCAGGACGAAGCCGATGTACATCGCCCCGACCCCCACGTACAGCAGCAGGCTGTTGATGTAGTCGCGCGGCTGCAGCAGCAGCCAGACCGGCAGCACGCTCGCGGCGAACGAATACGCGAGCAGGAGCCACTTCCATTGGGCGAGCGACGGGCCGATGATCGGATAGCGGAGCCCGAGCAGAATCAGGGCCGGCGCGAGCAGCAGGCCGATGGCGGTCAACGTCCGGACGCTGGCGCCGTGCCGGTGGACACGAATGCCCATCGCGATGGCGATGCCCATCAGCAGGCCGCTCGGGAGCACGGACTCCGGATAGAAGTCGGCAGTGAACAGCACCGCGATCACGTGGACGAAGACCCCCATTGCCAGCGCGATCAGGAAGAAGATCACAAGGTGGAACAGCGTCTTGCCGCGCCGGCCGACGAGGTTTCCGGTTATCTGGCCGAGTGACATGCCGCGCGCCCGGATAGAGACGACCAGCGCCCCGAAGTCCTGCACCGCACCGACGAAGATGGCGCCGGCTACCACCCAGATCATTGCCGGCAGCCAACCCCAGATAACGGCTATGGCCGGACCCAGCATGGGTGACAGGCCCGTGATCGACGCGTACTGGTGGCCGAACAGGACGAACCGGTTCGCCGGGACGTAGTCGACATCGTCGGTCTGGGTAACGGCGGGCGTGGGTCGCGAGGGATCGATCGCGAACACGCGGTCGGCGAGGAATCGGGCGTACACGCGATACGCCAGAATGTACGCGGCGAGGCAGACGGCGGCGGCAGCGATGGGGGAGACCGTCATCACGCCTTCGTCATGTGGCGCAAAGGTGCGCGCCCAGATCGCGCAGCGCGTCGATACCGTGCACGTCACGCGGCCCGAGCGGGACGACGATGCGCGGGAGTGGCGCGAACGCGCCGGCGATTTCCCGCACGTAGGCCTGCTCCTGGTTTCTCCGGTCCTCGAAGAACGACCCGGACGCGTCGGCCGTTTCGGGGAGGACGCGGTTGACGACCAGCGCCGCGACCGGCAGGTCGAATCGCCCCAGCGTATCGACGATTCGGCGGCTCTCCAGTATCGAGAGACGGTCCGGGTTGACGACCAGCAGGAACGCGGTCCGTTCGGTGTCGAGCAGTCGCTCACGTGCTCGCACGAACGTGCGCCGGCGCGCGTGCAGCAGTGCCGTCACGCGCGCCTCCGGACTGTCGGGGGGATGATCCGCGGCCTCGTCGATCAGCGAGAGGTCGTCTCCCTGCACCCGGCCCCCACCGAGGTGCCCCAGCATCTTGCCGAGGCGCGACGCACGATCGCGTTGTCGAAGCAGGCCGTCCATCCAGGCCGCCATCACGTCCGGCAGCGTCAGCAACCGCACCGTGTGGCCGCTCGGAGCGGTGTCGAACACCACCATGTCGAAACGCGCGCCCGCTTCACCCATCAGCGAGGCCACGCGTTCCAGCAGAGCGGCCTCGACGGCCCCCGGTGCTTCCCGGGCGAGCGCCATCTGGCGGTCTATTTCGTCGTAGAGGCGCGGGTGGACCAGCCGCTTCATCTGCGTCGACACCGTCTGGATGTGCGCCGTGGCGGCGGCGTCCGGATCGACCTCGAGGCCGGTCAGATTGGGCGCGAGCGCCGTTTCACTATCCCCGATCGCCCGTTCGAAGATGTCACCGAGCGAATGCGCGGGGTCGGTCGATACAACCAGGCAGCGCCGGCCACGCTCCGCTGCAGCCAGCGCGATGGCTGCCGCCGTCGTCGTCTTGCCGACGCCACCCTTGCCGCCGACGAAGAGAAGCTGGTGCGCCAGCGGGTCGTACGGCATCAGCGCGGTTCTGTCATGCGAGCGGATTGGTCCAGCGGAGGCCGGAGGAGGCGTCAAGGTGCCTATGTCAGCAGCAGCGGAAATGGTCGAGCGGCGAGTGTTCCATGCCCATGCGTTGATGCCACTCGTGGAACCGCTCGAGCAGGAGCGGCTGCAACTCCAGCGTGTAGTAAGTCGCCGGGTTCGGCACGCCCATCAGCTCGGCGAAGACGAACAGCATGAAGAGGTCGTCTTCGTCACGGCGCGCCCGCGCCACGGCGCCTCGGTAAGGCGCCACGTAGAACTCCCGAAGCAGCGACCGGATCGTGTCGCGACGTTGGGCGCTCATTCTTACACCGGTACCGGGCGCAGCCGAAGCGAGGCGGCAGCTATGAAGCCGCCATGCCCGCCGCCGCCCGTCGTTCGCGCATCAGGGCGGATGCGGCTTCGAGCATGACGAAGATCGCCGTGATGATGATGATGACATCGATCGCCACCAGCAGGTAGTTGCCCTCGGTGTACAGGCTGCTGAGCTGGTAGAGCGCACTCAGCAGAGCCATCGTCGTGACGAACACCATCGGGATCAGGGTGTAGCGTGCGGGGCGGCGGCGCTGCACCAGCATCACACTGATTACGAGCAGCGTCAGCCCCGCGAGCAGCTGGTTCGTGGTACCGAAGAGCGGCCAGATGATCATGCCGCCGCTGCCGTCGGCGCCGCCCGCGCCGAACGCCAGCACGAGGCACGCCCCCACCGCGATTGCGGTCGCGACGTAGCCGTTCTGAAGCGGTGGAATGCTGTAGATTGCGCCCCACTCCTGCACGATGTAGCGCTGCAGGCGGACCCCGGCATCCATCGTCGTGCCGGCAAACAGCACGGCCATGACGGCAAGCAGCGTCTGGGCGAACCCAAGCGGCATGCCGAGCCCATTGGCCGCGATGCGCGACCCGCCTTCCACAAACGCGCTGATGCCGCCCACCGCGCCGAAGCTCTCGGCATTGGCGTACGAGGACTGCCACTCCGCCATGCTGAAGCCGGCGGTAACCGCGATGATGGCAACGATGGCAAGGGCGCCTTCGCCCAACGACCCTAGGTAGCCGACGAAACGCGCGTCAGTCTCTTTGTTGAGCTGTTTCGATGTGGTGCCGGAACTGACCAGGCCGTGGAACCCGGAGATTGCGCCACAGGCGATCGTGACGAACAGCAGCGGCATCAGCGGCGGCGTCGCCGGCGGCACGTTCGGGTTGATCGCCGGCGCAACAACGCTCGGGGCGGCGAGGAGGACCGCGCCGTACAGGATGCCGAGTCCGACGAAGAGTTGAATGCCGTTGATATAGTCGCGCGGCTGCAGCAGCAGCCAGACTGGCAGCATCGAGGCAACTGCGGCATACGCGAACAGGATCAGGATCCACTGGGCCGCGGGGGCGATGCCGCCCATCGGGGCGAGTGCGATGGGGAAGAGCTCGCCCAGATAAATGACGGCATACAGGATGATGGTTCCGAGAACCGTCGGCCAGGTTATGCCGACCCCCACCTTGTAGAGGAGAATGCCGATGGCGACCGCCACCACGACGGCGGTCCACGCGGGAATGACACTCGCTGGGGTATTGATGAACTCGCCCGCGATGGCCACCGCGAAAACCGCGTTCACCATCAGCAAAAGGAAGAAGACGACGATCATGAAGAGGTTGCGGGCTCGATGGCTCACGACTTCGCCGGTCAGCGAGCCGACCGAGAGCGCCTTGTTCCGCACGCTCGCCCAGATTGCGCCGAAGTCATGCACGCCCGCGAAGAACATGGTTCCGAGCACCACCCAGAGAAAGGCGGGCAGCCAGCCCCAGACGACGGCGATGCTCGGCCCGATGATCGGCGCCGCACCAGCCACCGCGGTGAAGTGGTGGCCCCAGAGCACGAACCGGTTGGTGGGGACGTAGTCGATGTCGTCGCGCATCGCGTGCGACGGCGTCTCGAAGTCCGGGTCAAGCTGGTAGATCTTCTCGGCCATGAACTTCGAGTAGAAGCGGTAGCCCGAGAAGATCGCCACGAGGCCGATCGCGGCAAGCACGACAGCGTTCATCGTCCGTCCTCCTTCGCGTCGTCGATCAAATCACGCGCCGCCGGATAGCCCGGCACTCCTGTCGCCTCGCGCACTGCGCGGACGATTGCCTCGGCCGTAACCTCGGCGGCCAGCGCGCCGATCCGAAGCCGTCCAATGTCGGTTGTCCAGTCACCGGAATCGATGGAGTCGGTGGAGAGCGCGAAGATCGTGTCGCCGTCGACCGGCGTGTGCGCCGGACGGACGACCCGCGCCAGACCGTCGTGGGCCATTCGGGCGACGACGCCCAGTTGGGCCTGCGTGAGGGGCACGTTGGTAGCCACGACGCCGATCGTCGTGTTCTCGCCGCGGGGCGCCGCGGAGGGAGTCTGGCGGAGCAGGCTGCCCGCTCCTTCCAGGGTGCGACCATCCCGAGTCCGGACCCCGGCAATCAGTGCGCCGGTTTCCGGATCGTGGATGTCTCCCACGGCGTTGACCGCCATCAGCGCTGCTACGCGGACACCGTCCGGCAACTCGATTAACGCGGTGCCGATTCCACCCTTCATCGCGCGCCCCGGCCCTCCGAGCTTGCCGACGGTGGCGCCGGCGCCGGCTCCGACGCTGCCTTCGGCAACGCCGTCGCCCGTGGCCGTCTGGGCCGCGCGGTAACCGCATTCCGCGTCGGGACGGATGGTACCGTCACCCAACGTCAGATCGAACAGAATGGCGGCGGGCACGATCGGTACGGGGCCGCCGCGCGTCGGAAACCCCACACCGCGCTCGTCGAGATAGCGCATGACGCCGTCCGCAGCGGCGAGTCCGAACGCACTGCCGCCGGAGAGGACAATGGCATGCACCTGTTGCACCCGGTTGGTGGGATCCAGCAGCGCGGTTTCGCGAGTACCCGGGGAGGCGCCCCGGACATCGACGGCCGCCGTCGCACCTCCCTCGGCCAAAATGACCGTGCAGCCGGTCGGCCGGGATTCGAGCGTGTGGTGGCCTACAACGAGGCCGTCAATGGCGGTCAGGCCGCGTGTCGTCATCGATCCCGCCGCCACGGCGGCGTCTTCCGGTGCGGCGCCGGCCACCGCGGCACAGACAACGGCGCACCCGAGGCGTACTGTCACTCCACTCATCGGGCGGTCAATGCTACCTGAAAACCGTCCACGGATGCGCCCTTCGCGCGAGCACGGGGGGTGGAACGGTAACCCGCATCACGGGAAGGTAAAATTAGCGGATGCGGTTCGTCCCGACAGCGTTGCTCGTCGCGGGGATGACCGCGTGCGGGGCGGCCCCGCCGGAGAGTGTTGTTCCATCGGCGTTCCGGACCGCTCCGGACGCCACGGAGACAGGGCGGCGATCCGCTCCGGAACCTCCCGTCGGCCCACGTCCTCGCGTGGTGATCCTCGGCGACTCGCTTACCGCGGGCCTCGGCCTGCCGGAGCACGAAGCGTTTCCGGCGCGTCTGCAGGCGCGCGTGGACGCCGCGGGTTGGCCGATCGAGATCGCGCCGCGCGGCGTGTCGGGTGATACGACGGCGGGTGGCTTGCGGCGGCTTGATTGGGCGATAGACGGCGATGTCCACATGCTGGTGGTGGCCCTGGGAGGGAACGACGGACTGCGCGGGCTGCCGGTCGAGCAGATGCATGACAACCTTGCGGCCATAGTCGATCGCGCCGGGGAGCGCGATATCGCGGTGGTGCTGGCCGGGATGGAGGCGCCGCCGAACTTCGGCGCCATCTATACGTCTCAGTTCCGGGAGGTGTTTCGGACGCTGGCAGAGACGCGCGACGTCGTATTGATACCGTTCCTGCTGGAAGGGGTGGCGGGCGAGCCGGACCTGAACCAGCGCGACGGAATTCATCCGAACGCGGCCGGAGCAGAACGGGTTGCCTCGCATCTCTGGTCGACGCTGGAGCCGCTGCTGGCGGAGATCGCCACCGGGTCGGCAGTGCGGCTCGAGGGTGCACAATGAACCGCCCAATGATCGAGCTGCGCGGGGTTTCGAAGACCGTCCGGAGCGGAGACAAGCCGCTGACAATCCTGCATCCGCTCGACCTCGCCGTGCCGGCGGGGCAGTTGCTCTCGGTCGTCGGCCCTTCGGGCAGTGGGAAGTCCACGCTTCTCGGCCTCATCGCCGGCCTGGACATGCCGTCGACAGGCGAGATTGTTATCGACGGCACGACGATCACGTCGCTCGACGAAGATCGTCTGGCCCGTTTCCGTGGCGGCCGGATTGGCTTCGTCTTCCAGTTTTTCCACCTTCTGCCGTCGCTCAGCGCGCTCGAGAACATCGTGGTGCCCCTCGAGATCGCGGGTGCCGCCGATGCTTGGAGCAAGGGGCGCGCGTTGCTGGAGGAAGTGGGTCTTACCGATCGCGGGCACCACTACCCGTCGCAGCTTTCCGGGGGCGAGCAGCAACGAGTTGCCATCGCACGAGCGCTCGCAAACGATCCGCCGCTTCTCCTGGCGGACGAGCCGACCGGGAACCTCGACAGCACCAACGGCCGCCATGTCGTCGACCTGCTGATCGAGGTGAACCGTTCTCGAGGGACGACCATCGTCCTGGTGACGCATGATCGGGCTCTTGCCGGCCGCACCGACGTGACCCTGGAGATGCTGGACGGACGAACCGCAGTACGTGACCCGGAACCGGATTCGGCGCCTGCGCCCGCGGCCGCCGCGGGCGGGTAGCCAGCAGGTCCGCCCTCCTGCCGATGCGATTCATCCTGCGCATGTCGCTCCGTGAACTGCGCGCGTCGTGGCGCCGGCTCATCTTCTTCTTCCTGTGCGTCGCTATCGGTGTCGGTGGCATCGTCACGCTGCGCTCTCTCGTGCAGAACGTCCGGACCGCCCTTGCCGGCGAGGCGCGCAGTCTGACCGGGGGCGATGTCTACGTCCGGACGGAACAGCCGTGGACGGAAGAAATCCTGGCCCGGATTGAAGCGCGGGCCGACGCCATTCCCGGCTCGGCCAGGATGGAGACGATCGACACGATCACCGTGGCGCGCCTGCCGGAAGGGCGGGGGTTGCAGACAAAGGTGGTCGAAGTGCGGGGAGTCGAGGCCGCGTTCCCCTTTTACGGGCGGTTCGTGCTCCAGAGCGGGGCCGAGTACTCGTCCGCATTGCTGCGTGACGGCGGCATCCTCGTCGGGCGCGAATTGCTTCCGCAACTGGACGTTGCGGTAGGCGACGAGATCGTGATTGGCGACCGGGCATTCACTATCCGGGACGCGATCATCAGTGAGCCGGGCCGCCAGTTGGGCGGGTTCAGCTTCGGCCCGCGCGTCCTCGTCGACCTCGCGGAACTGGAGGCAACCGGCCTCGTCGGTTTCGCCAGCCGAGCGGAGCGTCAGGTACTCATCCGCGTCCCGGAACCGGCGATCGAACCGCTCGTTGATACCTTGCGTGAAGATCTTCAGGATGCCTTCGTCCGGCTCGGGTCGTACCGCCGCACGGAGGATCGGATCGAGCGGAACTTCAGCCGAGCCGAGAACTACCTCAGCCTGATCGGCTTCGTCGTCGTCATCCTTGGCGGCATCGGCGTCTGGAGCGTGACGCGGGTCTTCGTGCAGCAGCGGCTTCGGAGCGCCGCCATCCTGAAGTGTCTCGGCGCCACGCACGGCCGCGTCCTGGCCATCTACGTCGTGCAGGTGGCCCTGCTCGGCCTGGGTGGGGCGTTGCTGGGTGTCGTGGTGGCACAGGGCGCGATCTGGTCGCTGCCGGCTTCCCTGACCGAGCAGGCGGCAGCCATCACTGGATCCGACAGCATCGCGCCGGGGCTTACGTGGTCAGCCGCCGTGCAGGGCGTCGCCGTGGGCGTTATCGTGGCGATGCTCTTTGCCCTGGTGCCGCTGCTCGAGACACGGCATGCCAAGCCGCTGCTGCTGCTGCGACCGGGCGAGACGCCGAACCCGCCGGGACGCGACCCCCTGCGCCTTGTTGCGATCGGCGTCGCCGTGACGGGTCTCGTCCTGTCGGCGGCGTGGCAAGCCGCCTCGCTCGAGGTCGGGGCGTGGGTGGCGGGTGGATTCATCGTGGTTGCTGCCGCCCTGCATCTGGTGAGTCGCGGCCTCATTCGCGCCGTCCGTCCGCTCGAGACGTCGACCTGGTTTCCCCTGCGGCATGCGGCGCGCAGCCTGCGGCGGCCGGGCAACCAGACGCGGGTTGTCCTGCTCGCGGTGGGTCTCGGGAGCTTCTTCATCATCGGTGTCCACGCCGTCCAGGAGAACCTGCTGACCGCCTTCTCGCTCGAGTTGCGGGACGATATGCCCGACATGTTCCTGATCGACATTCAACAGGATCAGGTGGCGGGTATCACGCGGGTGCTGGAGGCGGCCCCGCTCGGCCCGGACGGCACGGATCCAGTACCCGCACTGCTTCCCGTGCTGCGCGCCCGAGTCACCGGTGTGAGCGGCTCGCAGACCAACATCGAGGGGCGCCGCGCCATCCGCCGCGCCGGGCTTGGCCGCGAGTACACCGTGACCTACCGGGCCCGGATGGCCGAGAACGAACGGATTGTGGCGGGGAGATTCTGGGACGACGCTCCGCCCGCCGATCCGGACGGGCCTTTGGAGGTGTCGGTCGAGGACAGCGTGATCGAACGCGGGGTTCAGCTGGGCGACACAATCCGTTTCGACCTGTTGGGCCGTCCCATCGAAGCGCGGGTAACCAGCGTCCGGGAAGTCGACTGGGATGACTCACGGAGCGGCGGCTTCATCTTCGTGTTTCGCCCCGGAGCGTTCGCCGACGCGCCGCATTCCTATATCGCGTTCCTGCGGGGTCCGGCCGGTACGGAGGCGCGCGGCGCGATGCAGCGGGAGCTCGTGAGTCAGTTCCCGAACGTCTCGGTGATCGACGGTCTGGAGATTCTCCGGACTTTCCGCCGCGTGCTTGATTACGTGATCCTCGCGGTGACGGCGGTGGGCGCCATCGCGCTCTTTGCCGGCGTGCTGATCCTGATCGGGTCGGTAGCCATGACCCGGTTCCAGCGACTGTATGACGCTGCCGTCTTCCGTACCCTCGGCGCCAACACGCGCGCCCTGACGTCCATGTACATCCTGGAGTACGGTGTGCTCGGCCTGCTGGCCGGTCTGATCGGATCGGTCGGCGCGCTCGGTCTGACGTGGGTTCTCACTCGGCAGGTCCTCGAGGTGGCCTGGACACCCACCCCGGCAATCAACGTTATCGGCCTGATGTTGACGGCGTCGGCGGTGTTGGTGGTGGGAGTCGCGGCAAGCGCCAGCGTCCTGAGGCAGAAACCGCTGCTGACGCTGCGTGCCGAGTAAACCGCGCCCGTGATAAATTGTCAGGGTTAGCGGGCGCCGGATCGGCCCGCAGGGAGGGGCTGGCCATGGAGCAGGCCGCCTACGAGACTTACCGGGACGCGTTGCTGAGGAAGCGGGGGGAAATCCTGAACGAGCGAGGGGGGCATACGCTCACCACGCCGATGGAGAACAACACCCGCCAGGGCGACATGGCCGATCAGGCCAACGGCAACAACGAGGTGCACATTCAGCTCAAGCTGAAGCAGACCGACGCCAAGATCCTGAATGCGATCGAAGAGGCGTTGTGGCGCATGGACGAAGGGAGCTACGGGATCTGCCGGGATTGCGGCGAACCGATCGCCCCCGCCCGCCTGAACGCTATTCCATGGACGCGGGTCTGCATCACCTGCAAGGAACGGCAGCGCACCTGACCGTCGTCGCCCTGGGTAGCAACCTGGGTGATCGCCGCGCCCACCTCGCGTACGCCGTCAGCCGCCTCGAGACGCTTCTGGAGCGTTTGCGAGTCTCCCCGTTCGTCGAATCCACGTTCGTCGGCGATCCCTCGCTTGGCCCGCAGCCTTCCTACCTGAACGGTGTCGTTGTTGGCTCCAGCAGTTCGGATCCCGCCACGCTGCTTCGCGAGCTGCACGCGATCGAACGGGCCAGCGGCCGCACGCGGCCGCACGCGCAGGCGCCCCGGACGCTCGACCTCGACCTCATCCTGATGGGCAACCTGACAGTTCGCACACCGGAGGTCGTGATCCCGCACCCCCGGTTTCGGGAACGGCGGTTCGTGCTGGAGCCGCTTGCCGCGGTCGCGCCGGATCTCGTGGATCCGATGAGTGGCCGAACCGTGCGTGAGCTGCTGGCCGTGCTCGACGAGGTCGATCAGCCCTTGCCGAACAGGCCGTCAACGCTCCACTCGCCCGGGCCGCGCGAGGCGATGTAGAGGAAGACGAAACAGTACAGCACGGCCCGCTCGCCGTCGTTCACGACGGGGAACAGGAACCCCCCGAAACGCGCCACGTGACCGAGGAAGTAGGCCACCGCCATTTGTCCGCTGCAGAGGAACGCCACCGGGCGGGTGAACAACCCGATCGCGATGAGCGTTCCTCCGACGAGTTCGATGACTCCGGCGACCCCGAGCAACGACAGGATCTCCTGTTGCGTGCCGCCGAGAACGCCGAATAGCTTCTGCACACCGTGGAGCATGAAGCCGTAGCCCGCCACGATGCGGAGCGTGGCGAGTATGCAGTTGGCCCACGGGTCAAGGAAACGCATGGTGCTGGCCCTCCTTCAGGTGTTGTCGGTGTCGTTCCGCCGCCGTGCGTGTGAAGGCTCCGACGCGGCAGCTACTCGAACCGAAGTGACTCGATCGGGTCGAGTTGGGCCGCCTTCCTGGCGGGGTAGAAGCCAAAGAAGATCCCCGTTCCCGCCGCGAAGCCGACCGCAATAATCACGGCGTCGGGCGGTATCGCAGTAGGCCAGGCGAGGAACTGGGTCAGTCCCTCGGAAAGCCCGAAGCCGAGGCCGACCCCGACCAGGCCGCCGACCAGGCTCAGGACGATCGCCTCGACCAGGAACTGCAGCAGGACATCGCGCCCCTTGGCGCCCACCGCCATGCGGAGCCCGATCTCGCGGGTTCGTTCGGTCACCGAGACCAACATGATGTTCATGATGCCGATGCCGCCGACGATCAGCGAGACACCGGCGATGCTGGCCAGCAGGCCGGTCATGGTCTGCGTGGTCTGCGTCCGCATGCTGGTCATGTCTTCCTGGGTCCGTACCATGAAGTCGTCGTCTTCGCCCGGCTGCAGGTCGTGCTCTACGCGCAGCACGGCGGAGATCTCATCCGCCACATCGTTGATCCGGTCGGCGTCTGCCGCCGAGATGACGATCTCCGAGATGTTGGTGCCGTCACGACCCCGCAGCTTCTTGTTGACGGTCGTGAACGGAACGAAGACCGCGTCGTCCTGATCCTCGCCAAACTGACCGGATCCCTTCGCCTGCATCACGCCGATCACCTGGAACGACTGGTTCCGGATTCGAACCCGGGAGCCTACCGGATCGACTCCCTCACCGAACAGGTTGTCGCGCACGACCGAACCGAGCACGGCAACCTTCGCGGCACTCTGGACATGGGTCGTCGTGAAGAAGTCTCCGTACTCGATCCCCCAGAAACGGATCTGTGGAAACTCGATGTCCGTACCCTGGATGGTGGTATTCCAGTTTTGCCCTTCGGCGACTACCTGGTCGCGCGTCCGGACCCCCGCCGCCAGGTAGACGGCGCCGGGCACCTGCTCGCGGATGGCGTCGACATCCTCCGCCTTCAACCGGGGCGACTGGCCCATTCCCATGCTGACTCCGCCCCGGCGGAAGTTGCCGGCGCGGATATTGATCATGTTCGTGCCGGCCGCGCGGATCTGCTGCTCGATTTCGTCCTGTGCCCCCCGGCCAAGTCCCACCATCGTGATGACGGCGGCGACACCGATGATC
Organism: Acidobacteriota bacterium; assembly: GCA_009838525.1. Lineage (NCBI taxonomy): Bacteria > Pseudomonadati > Acidobacteriota > Acidobacteriota bacterium. The sequence continues at coordinate 783,913 of VXRJ01000018.1, read as the reverse complement.
ATGCCGAGCATCGTCAGGCTCGTTCGCATCTTGTTCCGGCCAAGCGCCTTGAGGGCGACGCGCAGCACCATGAAGATCGACATGGTCAACTCCTCCGCTACGACGCGGCAACTACGGGGCTTCCGGTCGGGGCAGGCTCCCCGGCAATGGCGCGCGTGGCCCGCACCTGGACGTTCAGTTCATCCGAAGCAACCAGACCGTCATGGAACCGGATGATCCGTTTGGCGTACTCGGCAATATCCGGTTCATGCGTAATCAAGAGTACCGTAATCCCGTCTTCCTGGTTGAGCCTCTGGAAGATCTCCATCACTTCGACGCTGGTGCGGGAATCGAGGTTGCCGGTCGGCTCGTCCGCCAGCAGGATCGACGGCTGGTTCACCAGCGCCCGGGCGATCGCCACCCGCTGCTGCTGACCACCGGAGAGTTGATTCGGCAGGTGGTCCATCCGGTCGGCGAGACCGACCGCGGTCAGCATCGCCTCGGCTCGCTGCCGACGCTTCACGCCTCGCAGCCTGGACCCGCCGTACAGCAGCGGCAGCTCGACGTTGTCCAGCGCCGTGGTTCGGGCCAGCAGGTTGAAGCCCTGGAAGACGAAGCCGATCTTCCGGTTGCGCACCTCGGCAAGCTGATCGCGCGACAACCGCGACACGTCCCGTTCGTCCAACAGATACCGGCCCTTCGTCGGACGGTCGAGGCAACCGAGGATGTGCATGAGGGTGGACTTGCCGGAGCCCGACGCACCGGTGACCGCCACGAACTCACCGGCATCGATGGAAAGGGTGACGCCACGCAAGGCATGCACGTCGATGTCGCCCATCGAATAGGTCTTCGTCAGGTCTTCGACGGCAATGACCGGCATCTAGCGCCCTCGGCGCCCAAACGGAAACTGCGGCATCAGCGGCGAACTGCTGCCGCTCCCGGACGGCGGGCCGGCGCCCGATTCGGGCGTGCTGATGTTGGTAACGAGGAGCGTACCGTCGGCGAGGGTCACCCCGTCGTCGAGAACCTCGACCAGTTCGCTTGCCGAGCCGTCGGTTACCCCGAGGCGGATGTCGACGCTGCGGAGCTGGCCGGATTCTTCCAGAAGCCAGACCCTTGCGTTGCGTTCCGCCACCTCAAGGGGCGCGAACAGGGCATCGATCGTCGTAGCGCCCCGCTCGACGGCTGGAACGGTCTCTGTCGTCGGCGCAGCCGCCGGCCGCCGCGCCGTCGGCGGGCCGCCACCGCGGCGACCGAATCCGCCGGGGCCGCCGCCAGGACCACCGGCTCCGCCGCGACGCTCACGCATCTGGGCGAAGAACTGTTCGCGTTCTTCCGGTGACATCTGCTGTATCCGATCGCGCATCCGTTGGCGCTGTTCCTCGCTCGGCGGGCCACCCTGGCCGCCGCCAAAGCCGCCAAAGCCGCCAAAGCCGCCGAACCCGCCGCCGGGACCTCCGGGCCCGCCACCTTGCCCGGCAGCGGCGTCCGCCGCCGCGGCGGGGGGACCACTCCGGTCGCCGGTCGGCGACGCCATCGCGTTGCGCGGCGGGCCTCCCTGCAGTTCGGCCGGGGCGGGCTGATTCAGCGCCGCGAACATCGCCGGCGTGGGGCGAAAGCGGACCGCCGCGTTCGGCACCCGCAAGGCGGCATTTCGCCGCGCCACTTCGACCGTGACGGTCGCCGTCATCCCGGGCTTCAGCTTCAATTCCGGGTTGGGAGCGTCGATCACGGTGGCGTAGGTCACGACGTTCTGTGTCAGGATTGGCTCAAGGCGAATCTGTGACACGGTTCCCTCGAACAGCTCCTCGGGGTAGGCGTCGACCGTGAACGTGACTCGCTGATTCGGCCGGATACGCCCGACGTCCGACTCGTCGATGTCGGCGATGACCCGCATCTTCGTCAGATCGGCGGCGATGACAAACAACTCCGGAGCCTGAAAGCTGGCCGCGACGGTCTGACCGATATCGACCAGGCGGGAAGTCACGATACCGTCGATCGGCGCGCGGATAACGGTGTGCTCCAGGTTGACCTCGCTCTGGTTCAGCGAAGCCTCGGCCTGGGTCACTTGCGCCTCTGCCGACTTGAGTTGCGCTTCAGCGGAGCGGAGCGCAACCTCGGCCGCTTCGAGCTCGGTCGGCGAAATCAAGTCGGCGGCGGACAAGTCCCGGGAGCGACGCAGCTGGGTCTGCGCGTCCTCGACGCCGACCCGCAGCCGCTCGACGTCCGCTTCGGCGCGCAGCAGATTGGCCCGCGACTGCTCGATCTGAGTCTCGAACAGATCCGGGTCGAGCCGCATGATGACGTCCCCTTCCCGGACGATCGAGTTGAAGTCGACGTACAGCTCCTGGATGATCCCCGAGACCTGGCTGCCCACCTGTACGGTCGTCACCGCTTCGAGTGCGCCGGTTGCACCAACGGTGTCAACCACGTCCCCCGCATTGACACGGGTTGTGGTGACTTCCGGCACGAACTCGACGGTCCGCAGGTTGTAGTAGTAGCCGTAGGCGACTGACGCGCCCCCGAGCAGGAGGACGGTAATGAGCAGCTTCTTCATGATCTAATGCTCCGTGCGCCGCGCGCGGGCCCATTCTTCCGGCCCGCTACCCACCTCCGCCGATTACGGTGACCCCGGCCGCGCCCAGCGACGACCGCTGCGCCCGCTCGAACTCAATCAAGGCCAATTGAAAGTCGAGGATCGCGCGCAATTCGTTGTCCTGAGCGGTTGCCAGGTCGCGCTGGGCCTGCACGACAAAGAAATTGGTCGACAGGCCGACCTCGAAACGGCTCTCTTCGGCGCGCAACTGTTCCTCGGCGAGTTCGCGCGCCGCCGTCGCTGCCTCGATTCGCCCCTGAATGGCGTCGATTTGCAACGCGGCGTTGGTGATCTCGCTCGCGATCTGCAACTCGATCTGCCGGATCTGTGCGGTGGTCTGCTGCACCTGCAGCCGGGCACGCTCGTAGGCCGCCTTGTCGGCACTTCGCCCCAACGGGTAGCTCATCTGGAGCGCGACGCTCCAGAACGGGTAGTCGTTCCCGGCGATGCTGCTGACGGCGTCACCGTAACCGCCAGGGATCTCCGTCGTGACGTTCCCACCGAAGATGTTGTCCCGGACCAGCCGCGGTCCACCCTGCCCGGTCAATTGGTAGTTGCCGACCACGTCGAGGGCCGGGAGGGTGGAGTTGCGCAGGTTGTCCACGTTCGCGTCATTGATGTCGAGTTGCCGCCGGACGCGCTCGATGTCCGTACGGCGTTCAAGTGCGCTGGCAACCGCTCCCTCGAGATCGATCGGCGACGTCGCGACCTGTGGTTCATCAATGGGGAATAGCCCGATACTCCAGAGCTCGTCCGACGTGCCTCCGACGATCAACTGCTTCAGGGCAAGCTCGGCCGTCCGCAACACCTGGATGGCCTGGGCCAGAGCCTGTCGCCGCGCGGCGGCCTCGGACTCGGCCTGCACGACATCGATGGGCGCGAGCGTACCGATCTCGACCCGCACCTGGTTGTCACGGACGAGCTGCTCGGCCAGGGCAAGCGCCTGTTCCTGAACGGCGACCGAGGCGTTTGCATAGACCAGATCCCAGTAACGTGACTGGACGTCGGCAAGCGTGTTGATGATCGTCTGCTCCAGGTCGATGTCCGAGATGTCACGGCCGATCCGTGAGACGGCGAGCTGCGTGCGGCGTTGATCCGTCCGGAACCCGCGCAGTAGCGGCTGCGTGTAGGTCAGGCTCATGTTGGCGGCGTAGCTCGGATTGAAGCTGTTGAAGATGTTGGTCGACTCGGACCGGCTGCTGTCCCAGGTGACGCTGTATTGTCCGCCGCCCCATTTGACCGCCTGGTCGATTCCGACGTCGTAGTTGCCTCGGTCGGTAACGATCGAACGCCCGGTCAGGCCGCCTCCGTCGAACAGCGTGCGGTTGGGAAAAGTGGACTGGTTCAGACCGAAGCCGGACGAAGCCAGCGGCAGGAAGGCGGCGTTCGCGGTCACCACCGCCATGTCCTGCACGAGCGGATTGATCCGCTGAACGGCGATGTCGAGGTTGCGCTCGAGGGCTCGCTCGATGGCGTCGTCGAGCGTAAGTTCGTAACGGCCGGACGACACGTTCTGCTGGCCGCTACGGCGAGCCGCGGCTATCGTTTCCGGAGCCACGCTTCCGTCGGGAACCAGGATCTGGGCCTGGGCGGCGGGCGCGACGAGCGCCACGGTCGCGACGAGAAAAAAGGCAGTCAGACGAGTTGCATGCGTGTTCAAGGCGTTTTCCTCCCGCCCCGGTAACTTGGACCCGCTCCGTGGCGGTTTTCTTTCCGGGATATCCGTATTGACGCTAAACGCGCCCGAACGGTTCGAACTGCTAGGCGCTTCGCGGCGGCGCGCCCGCACGGTCGCGCTAGCGCTGGCGGGGCCCGCGTGACGACGATTCCTTGTTGTCGCGACGCTCCCACATTTCGTGCAACGCCTCGATCTGGGCCGGTTCGAGTTCCTTGTGCATCCGGTAGAGCATCAGCGTCCGGGTCTTGCTGAGCGCGCCGCGCGCCGCCTCGACCTGATCAATCTGCAGCGCCACCTCCCACTCCTCCGCGATCATGGCGTGCATGAGTTGACTCAGCTCCTTCTCTTCCCGATCGAGGCGGTGCATCAGCTTGCGCAGGGTCGGTCTGAGTTCCTGGAAGATAGCTTCGATCCGGACGCCCTGCTCCGGCGTGAGTCCGATCTCCGTCTGGACCTCGACGGATTGCCACCACTTGAAGCGTTGTGCCGCCTCCGATTCCACGGGCCGGCTGGTCACGGTCCAGATGAGAGCAGGCAGCAAGAACAAGAACAGGGAGACGATGCGCGGCCTTCGGTTTCGCATGCCGGTTCTCCTCAAGCCAGTTCCACGAGACGTTCGATCACTTCGCCCACGACGGTGTCCGGTGTCGACGCGCCGGCGGTGACGCCGACGGCCAGCGGTCCGTCCGGCGGCAACCAATCGCGCGCTGCCGCCTCCACCGGGTTGGCAGGTGGGCTTGACGCCGGAAGGTGCCGCACGAGGCGCGCCGACTCCAGGCAGCCCGGTCCGGCGATGTGGTACGTGGGCACCCGGTCCCTGCAGATACGGGCGAGGTTCCGGGTGTTGCTGCTGTTGTACCCTCCGATGACGATTGCCAGGTCGAGCCGTTTGCTGCCGAGCATCTCGAGAATGGCATCCTGCCGGTCCTGCGTGGCGCTGCAGATGGTGTCGAATGCCCGGTAGTGTTCATCGAGGTCCGCTTCACCGTGGCGATCGATCATCGCTTGGCGAACCATTTCGCCCACCTCCAGCGACTCGCTCATCAGCATGGTCGTCTGGTTGGCCAAGCCCACCTTGCGGAGGTCACGTTCCGGGTCAAAGCCCGGCGAACAGGCATGACCAAGCCGTTCCATGAACGCTCTGGACGTCGATTCTCCCCGGATGCGGTCGCACAGGAGCGTGGCTTCCGCCCTGTCGCGCACGACGGCATAGCGGCCTCCTGGAGTCAGCCCCGCCTGCGAGGCCGTCGCCTGCGTCTCTTCGTGTCCGATCTTGCCATGGATGACCGACGTGTAGCCGTCACGCGCGTAGCGGCGAACGTTCTTCCAGACGTTGAGGACCGAGCCGCAGGTCGTGTCGACCAGCGTGCATCCGCGACGATCCAACTCCGCGAGGTCACCGACGGTTACGCCGAAGGCTGGCAGAATCACCACGTCTTCCGGCCCGAGCTTGTCGATGGCCTCTCCGCAGTCGCTCAGGAAGCGGACGCCGGCGTCGCGCAGCCTTTCATTGACCTGCGGGTTATGGATGATCTCACCCGTCAGGTAGACCTTCCGATTAGGGAACCGGCGTCTGGTCTGGTAGGCGTAGTCGACTGCCCGATCGACCCCGTAACAGAAACCGAACTCCTGAGCGAGGTGGATCGTCACTCGTCCATCCTGATGCGTATGGCCGTTCTCACGTATCCGGTCGATTAGCTGGCTGTGATAGTCGCGCGCCAGTTCATCCGCGACGAGGTGCTTGACGTCGAGGCCTTTGCGAAAAATCGTGGTCACGAGAGGATGATCGGTGCTCGGTTGGCAGTTCAGCGGATGTCCGTCAATGCTGCACGGATCTGCGGGGTCAGTTCGTCGAGCGCCATCAGGGGCTCGACGCGCCGGGTGGCGAGTGCCGTTTCCAGATCGCGCATGAGTTGCTCGTCCGTCATCAACGCCGGCGGCGTCTCGCTCGCCAGCTCGAGGGCAGGCACGGTAGCAAGGGTCTCTGCACCAGGCGGAGCGACGTCCGATGCGGAACGTGGTGCGTCGCCAGGCTGCACCAGCACCATTGCGACCAGCAGCCCGGCCGCCGCCGTGGCGCCGAACCAGCGAGCAGCACGCGAGGCTTGGCGTACGGTCGGTCGGTCGGTCACCGGGAAACGCAGGATACGTGCCGTGCGCTGACCGAGAACCCCTTCAATCCGGCGCAGGACGCGGCGGCGCTGTCTGGCAAGCCGATGGGGCGGCATCTCGGCGTCGAATGCCGATTCCGCCGCGTTGGCGAAGCGGTCAAGGACCACCCGGGCCTCCGATCGACGAGCCGCGCACTCGGGGCAGGCTGCCAGATGCGCTGCAAGTGACGCCGTGACCGGGTCCGCGGTCGTCTCCTGTTCGACCGCCATCGCCGCGGTTTCCCGTTCCGTTAGATGCCGTGCGGGATGGAGGCGGCGCAACCAGAACGACCACGTTCCGATCTCCCGCCAGCGTATCGGAGCCATCAGACTTTCGCCTCCCCGGCGCTGCGTGTCGGCGGCTGCGCCAGCCACGTGGCGCCGGCCAGATGTCGGCGCAGCGTCCGGATCGCCCTGAACAGGTGGACACGGACGGTTGCCTCGCTCAAGTTGAGCATCTCCGCTACATCACGTGTCGCATGCCCTTCGAACTGGCTCAGCACGACGACCGCGCGCTGCCGCTCCGGCAGACGGTCGACAGCGGCGAGCAGCTCCGTGCGCCGTTCCGCTTCGAGCAGTTCCGCTTCGGGTGACAATCCAGTGGCTGGCTGGCGCGCGATCCAGTCCTGTTGGTCCGCTTCGGATTCGTCGACCGGTACCATCCAGCGGAGGCGCCGCGAACGGGCCTTGAGCCGGTCGTAGCAGCCGTTCATCAGGATGCGCGTGAACCAGAGCTCAAAAAACAGACGTTCGCGGAAGGACGGCAGATGGGTGAACGCCTTGACGAACGCGTCCTGCACCGCTTCGTCGACCTCCGCCGGATCCCTCAGATAGTAGTAGGCGATCCTGGCCGCTCGACGCTGATGGCGATCTATCAGTTCGGCGAAGCGCTCACCCGCGGCTACTTGCTTGCCCGAGGCGAGGAGGGTCTTCACTTCCGCCACGAGTTCGGAGTCGGCGGCGGCCCGCCGGTCAGAGGCTGAGACGTTCGCGGTTGTCATGGTCGATGCAGATGCAGTCGCAGCCCGTCTTCCTTGTATAGAGCGCTACCGCCTGCCGATCGTTTACAAAACGAACGGGCCACGCAACGGACTCGCTCAATGATACCCCGACCCCGCAGATTCTTGACCGGGTAGCGGGTGCGTAGTAGGGTTACGCCGTCCCTTGCACGGTCCGCTGCCGTGGGCGACGGACCCTTCCCACACCGATGGCCTGGACGCCGGCCGATATCCCGCGGAGAACGCCTCTCTACTCGCGCCACGTGGCGCTTGGAGCCCGAATCGTGCCGTTCGGCGGTTGGGAGATGCCACTGCAGTATGCCGGTATCGCGGCAGAACACGAGGCGGTGCGGACTGCGGCCGGCCTCTTCGACGTGAGCCACATGGGAGAGCTGGAGCTGGCTGGCGCGGATGCGCCCGCCGCGCTGCAGCGAGTCACCGCCAACGACGCGGGCCGGCTGGAGGTAGGGCAGGCGCAGTATTCGGCGCTGACGACACGGGAGGGGACGGTCGTTGACGATCTCGTGATATATCGTCTGGCGCCCGATCACTTCCTGCTGGTCGTGAACGCCGCCAACGTCGAGACTGACCTGCGTTGGATCCGGGACTCCCTCGCGGCGGGCGGAGAAGGCAAACCTAGTGACGCTATCGTCATCGATACGAGCGCACGGTATGCGTTGCTTGCGCTGCAGGGGCCACGCGCCGAGGCGATCCTGCAGCCGCTCACCGGCGTCGAGCTGCGGGCGGTTCCCACCTTTGGGTTTGCAACCGGTGAAGTGGCGAACGCCCGCGCGACGATTGCGCGGACCGGCTATACGGGAGAGGACGGCTTCGAACTCCTCGTCGCCCCGGCGGCGGCCGACGCGGTCTGGACCAGCGTGCTTGGGGCGGGTGAGGAAGACGGCTTGGTTCCCGCGGGTCTGGGTGCTCGCGACACACTCCGGCTGGAAGCCGGGATGCGCCTGCACGGGCAGGACATGGACCGGACCACGACGCTGCTGGAAGCGGGTCTGGGCTGGCTGGTCAACTGGGAGAAGGGACCGTTCATTGGGCGCGAGGCGCTGGCAGCCGAAAGAGATGCGGGGCCGCGGCGGCGTCTTGTCGGTTTCGAGATGATCGACCGTGGGATCGCGCGCCACGGCTGCGGCGTTTATGCCGGCGACGGCGATGGTGCGGACGATGCGATCGGCTGCGTGACCAGCGGTACGTTGACACCGCATCTGAAGAAGGCCATCGGCATGGCGTACGTTCCGGCGCCACTGGCGAAGCGCGATACCGAGCTGCTGATCGACGTTCGGGGAACGCGCCTGCGCGCGCGGGTAGTCCGGATGCCGTTCTATCGGAGGCCACGATGAGTTATCCGACCGACTTGCGCTACACGAAAGACCATGAGTGGATCCGGATCGAGGGGGAGACCGGACGCATCGGCGTCACCGACTACGCGCAGCAACAACTGGGCGACGTCGTGTTCGTTGATCTCCCCGAGCCGGGCGCCACGTTGACGAAGGGCGAACAGTTCGGGTCGATTGAATCGGTGAAGGCGGTCTCCGACCTGTATGCCCCGATGAGCGGCCGTGTCGTCGAAGTGAACGGCACGCTTCAGGATCAGCCCGAGTCGGTCAACCAGGATCCGCATGGCGCCTGGATGGTTTCGATTGCCGTGGATGACCCGTCGCAGGCGGACGACCTCATGGACGCCGACGGCTACCGTGCGCTGATCGGCGTCGCGTGATGTTCGCAGCCCGTCACATTGGCCCGCGCCGGTCCGACCTGGACGCGATGCTGCAGGCGGTCGGCGCACCGTCCCTTGACGCCCTGACGGATGAGGTCGTGCCGTCCACCATCCGCCTCGATGGTCCGCTGGATCTCCCACCGGCCGAATCGGAGGCGGCGTTCCTTGAACGGATGAGCCGCCTAGCCGAGCGCAACGAGCGCTGGCGGTCGTACATCGGCCTCGGCTACTACGGCACCGTGACGCCGCCGGTACTGCTGCGCAACATGCTGGAGCAGCCGGGCTGGTACACGCCCTACACGCCTTACCAGGCGGAGGTGGCGCAGGGGAGACTCGAGGCGCTCCTGACCTTCCAGACAATGGTCGAGGACCTGACCGGCATGGAAGTGGCGAACGCGTCCCTGCTGGATGAGGCGACCGCCGCGGCAGAGGCGATGGCCATGCTGCACCGACTCCAGGCCCAGCACCGGCGTCGCGCGAACCGATTCCTGGTGTCGGCCGACTGTTTCCCCCAGACTATCGCCGTCATCCGTGGCCGGGCCGAGCCGCTGGGTATTCGCGTCGAGCTGTTTGACCCGGATCGTCTCCACCAAATCGATGCGCCCACCGCCGAAGGGGCACCCGATGGTGTCTTCGGAATCCTCGCGCAGTCCCCCGATGCGTCGGGACGCCTGCGCGACTTGCGACCGGTGACCGGATGGGCCCGTGATGCGGGCGCGCTCGTGGCGGTGGCCTCCGACCTGCTGGCGTTGACCCTGTTGACCCCGCCGGGCGAGTCGGGTGCTGACGTCGTCGTCGGGAGCGCACAGCGTTTCGGTGTGCCGGTCGGCGGCGGAGGACCGCACGCTGCGTTCTTCGCGACGCAGAAGCGCCACGCGCGTCAGATGCCGGGGCGGCTGATCGGTGTTTCGGTCGATTCGCGCGGACGGACGGCGTACCGCATGGCGCTGCAGACGCGCGAGCAGCACATCCGGCGTGAGCGCGCGACATCGAACATCTGCACGGCACAGGCGCTCCTGGCGAACGTCGCGGGTATGTACGCCGTCTGGCACGGACCGGAGGGCTTGCGCCGGATCGCTCGGCGCGTTCATGGGCTGACTCGCGGGCTGGCGGGCCGCCTCGGGTCGCTGGGCTTTTCTCAGCGCAATGACGCGTTCTTCGACACGCTCCGGATCGCTACGAGTGGGAGCCGCACGACTTCACGCGTTCGCGCGGTGGCGGAGACGGCGCGAATCAACCTCCGGTACCACGGCGACGGCGACGTCGGGATCTCGCTTGACGAAACGGTGACCGAGGCGGATGTCGCTGCGATCGTCGACTGCTTTGCCCGGGCCGCGGGAAGCGAAACGAATACCGCCGTCGCCGGCGTCGTTGGAGACGAGGCGCCTCCTGATTGGCCGGCCGCGCTGCAGCGAGTCACGCCGTTCCTGACGCATCCGGTCTTCAACAGTCACCACTCCGAGCTTCAGATGACGCGGTTCCTGAAGCAGCTCGAACGGAAGGACCTCGGTCTCGACACGTCAATGATTCCGCTTGGCTCCTGCACGATGAAGCTGAACGCGGCCGCGGAGATGCTGCCTGTGACATGGCCGGCGTTCGGCCGCGTCCATCCGTATGCGCCTGCGTCGCAGGCGGCCGGCTATCAGCAGATCGTCGATGAACTCCAGGCGATGCTCTGCGCGATTACCGGCTTCGAGGCGGTCTCGCTGCAGCCCAATTCCGGCGCGCAGGGGGAATTCGCCGGGCTGCTTGCGATCCGGGCATACCATCAGGCACGGGGACAATCCGAACGAAACGTCGTCCTGATTCCCGCCTCCGCTCACGGCACGAACCCGGCGAGCGCGGCCATGGCGGGACTCGAACCGGTAATCGTCCGGTGCGACGGCGACGGGAATGTTGATCTGGAGCACCTGCGTGAACAGGCCGCCGCGCACGGATCCCGCCTGAGCGCGCTGATGATTACGTATCCCTCCACTCACGGCGTATTCGAAGAGGCGATACGGGAAATATGCGACACCGTTCACCAGGAGGGCGGCCAGGTCTACATGGATGGCGCCAACCTAAATGCCCAGGTGGGGCTCACATCCCCGGCCCGGATCGGTGCCGACGTCTGCCATCTCAACCTGCACAAGACCTTTGCGATACCGCATGGGGGTGGCGGACCTGGCATGGGACCGATTGCGGTCGCGCGGCACCTGGCGGAGTACCTGCCGCGGCATCCCCTGGCCGTTGAGAATGCCGACGGCGGCATTGCGCCAGTTGCGGCGGCACCGTGGGGGAGCGCGAGCATTCTGCTGATCTCGTACGCCTACATCCGCATGCTGGGCCGCGACGGCGTTACGGACGCAGCCCGTTACGCGCTGCTCAACGCGAACTACATCAAGTCGCGTCTGGAATCAGCCTACGATGTCCTCTACACGCGCCCCAACGGCCGCGTTGCGCACGAGCTGATTTTCGATCTCCGCCCACTGCGCGAGTCGAGCGGCGTCACCGCTCAGGATGTGGCCAAGCGGCTCATGGACTATGGCTTTCACGCGCCGACGGTGTCTTTTCCGGTGCCTGGAACCCTTATGGTGGAGCCGACCGAGAGTGAGCCGCTCGACGAGTTGGATCGCTTCTGCGCCGCGATGCTGGCCATCCGCGAGGAGATCCGGGCGGTCGCCGACGGCCGCGCGAATCGGGACGACAACGTTCTCGTGAATGCGCCGCATCCGGCGGCTGATGTCACGGCCGACGACTGGTCTCATCCGTACTCGCGGCAGCAGGCGGCGTATCCGCTACGGTTCGTTGCCGCCCGCAAGTTCTGGCCACCGGTGAGCCGGATTGACGACGCCCGGGGCGACCGGAACCTCATCTGCGCCTGTCCGCCGGTCGAGGCATGGGAGTAGTCCCGTGGGCTAGTCGCCGGAATTCGACCGCGAGCTTCGTCGTGATCGGGCCGGGGCGGCCTTGGCTGTATTCGGTTTCGTCGACACGTGTGACGCCGAGCACCTCGCGCGTTGTGCTCGTAACGAATAGTTCGTCGGCGTTCGCGAGATGTTCCGGCCGGAGCGTCTGCTCTCGAACCGGTACGCTGGCCGCTTCGCCGACCTCGAAGAGGAAATTGCGCGTGACGCCTTCGAGGAGACCGGCGCCCAGGGGTGGCGTCAGCGCCGTCCCGTCCAGCACCAAGAAGATATTCGACTGAGCGCACTCCGTCAGCTCGCCCCGGTCATTGAGGAGCAGCGCCTCGCCGGCTCCGTGCTGGATCGCTTCCTGCATCGCCAGGATGTTGTTCAACAGGTTGTTCGACTTGATTCGGGGACTCAGAGCCCGCGGGTGGTTCCGGATAACGGACGAGATTCGGATCGTGATCCCGTGCCTGACATGAGCCGAGGGCACTTCGGCGACGGGCCGGACAATGATCACGGCGGTAGGGGAGGGGCATGCAGCCGGGTTGTACGTGAAGTCTCCCAGGCCGCGGGTCAGCAGCAGCCGGATCGTGACTTCTCCGTCATGATCGAGGGCTCGCATCGTCTCGGCGAGCCGCGCCTCCCACGCCGTGGCATCGAGCGGCATGGACAAGGCGAGCTGCTCGGCCGACGCCCTGAACCTCGCGAGGTGCCGGTCGAAGAGAAAGGGACGCCGATTGTACGTTCGCAACGTCTCGTAGACGCCGTCGCCGAAGAGGTAGCCGTAGTCGAGCGCGGGCACGGTGGCCTCGCGTCCCTCGCTGATCCGGCCGTTGACGTTGACCGCTATCTCCATGTGTAGTGACGGATCAGCGAATTATCGCCGACCGGATAGGATCGAGTCATGCGTGTCGTGACAGCGACGCAGATGCGCGAGGCGGACCGGCTGACGATAGACGAACGGGGCGTGCCGTCGCTCGAGTTGATGGAGCGGGCGGGCCGCGAAGTCGTCGCGGCGATTGACGATCGGCTGTCGGAACGGCTGGACGGCGGGCCGGTGACCGTACTCTGCGGGCGGGGCAACAACGGCGGCGATGGCTGGGTCGTGGCGCGCCTCCTGCGGGAGCGCGGCCTGCAGGACATCGCGGGCGTCCTGCTCGGACGGATCGAGGACATCGCCGGCGACGCGCGCGAGATGCTCGAGCGGGCGCGAAGCGCCGGCGTGTCGATCGCGGAGGTGGAGGAGGAGACCGCCTGGGGCGGTTCGGCGGCGCGCCTTCCGTCATCGTCGCTCATCGTCGATGCCCTCGTGGGCACCGGTTTGAACCGGCCGCTCGCGGGTACGCTGGCGCGGGCCGTTTCGGATGTCAACGCGTCGGGGCGGCCGGTGGTGTCGATCGATGTCCCGTCGGGCCTGCTGGAGCAGGCGCCCAGGGTGGAGGCCCGCAAGGACGGAGATGGTCCGGTGGACGTGGACGCACGGGCGCTCTCTGTCCGGGCGGCGCTTACCGTCACGCTTGCCGCGCCGAAGCTCGCGTTGCTCCTCCACCCGGATGAAATCGGTGCGCTCAAGGTGGCCGACATCGGGATTCCGCCTGACGTCGTCAATGCCCTTGACGGCCCGCGGATTGACCTGATGACCGGATCCGAACTCCGGTTGTGGATGCCCAGACGCAGGGTTGACGCCCACAAGGGAATGTTCGGCCGTGTCGCGATAGTCGCGGGTTCACGCGGGAAGACCGGGGCGGCGCGGCTGGCTGGCCTTGGCGCCCTTCGGGCGGGCGCGGGCCTTGTAACAGTGGCGACGCCGGCGTCGTGTCAGGCGCTGGTCGCCTCCATCCCGGAGTACATGACGCACGCCCTGCCGGAGCGTGACGGCACGATTGGCCGAAAGGGCCTGGCCGAGCTGTTGGCCGGTAAATGGGACGTGATCGCCGCCGGCCCGGGACTCGGTACTGGCAAGGGAACGACGAAGTTGGTGCAGGCGCTGATCGATCGAGAGAGTTCGGTGCCGCTCGTGCTGGATGCGGACGCACTCAACGTCTGTGCCGAAACGCCAAGACGACTGCGCGGCCGCAGGGGCAGCCCACTAGTGATCACGCCCCATGCCGGCGAAATGGCGCGGCTGGCTGGCACCTCGAGCGGGGCGGTGGAACGGAATCGGCTTGGGATCGCCAGCGCGTTCGCGCAGGAACACGAAGTCACCGTCGTTCTGAAGGGAGCACGGACCGTGATTGCTTCCCCGGACGGCACCGTCCGGATCAATGCAACCGGCAACCCCGGGATGGCGACCGGCGGGAGTGGCGACGTGCTGACCGGAGCCATCGCGGGCTGGATCGGCCAGATGAACGACCTTGCCGAGGCCGTCGCACTCGCCGTTTACCTGCATGGCCTCGCGGGAGATCTGGCTGCGCGGGACATGGGGCAGACCGGCCTGATTGCGGGTGACATCGCGGTCCGGCTCGGTCTGGCGACGGCGATGCTCGAACGGGGGGAGGCGGTCGACGCTTGGTGATTCACGAGAGCCATTCCGAGGACGACACGTACCGCATCGCGCGCGACTTCGCGGCATCACTCGACGACGGCGTTCCGGCGACGGTACTGCTCTACGGGGAGTTGGGGGCCGGCAAGACTGCGTTCGTTCGCGGCTTGGTAGAGGGTGCCGGCGGGTCGCCTGACGACGTGAGCAGCCCAACGTTCGTGCTGGCCCAGGAGTACGCGGGACGACGCACCGTCCACCATGTCGACCTGTACCGGTTGAGCACGGCAGAGACGGTGGCGTTCGAGCCGCACCTGCTTGAGTTGGCCGCCGGCGACGTCATCGTGGCGGTGGAGTGGGCAGACCGTCTGGCGGTGGCTCCGGCGGGTGCGATCCAGGTACGGATCGACGATGGCGGAGGTGACGACCGAACCGTGAGGATCAACACCACGGGCTGTTAAGGTTCGCCGGCCTCCAGGCCGGCCTGAGGACAACAGTCGATGCCGGCGTGGACGCCGGCGCACCCACTGGACCTAGCTCTTGGCCTGGTAGTTGGGAGCTTCCTTCGTGATCACCACGTCGTGGACATGGCTCTCGTGCACGCCGGCCGGTGTGATCCGGATGAACTCGGCGTCGCGCTGCAGCGCCTCGAGCGTCGGCGCACCGCAGTAGCCCATGCCGGCCCGGAGGCCGCCCACCAGCTGGTGCACCATCGTTGCGACGGTGCCCTTGTAAGGAACGCGTCCCTCGATACCTTCAGGCACCAGTTTTTCGCCGCGCTCCTCGGTGGGGACCTCGAGATCGAATTCCTCCTGGAAGTAGCGGTCCCGGCTGCCGCGGCGCATGGCGCCGATAGAGCCCATGCCCCGATATTCCTTGAAACTGCGCCCCTGGTACAGAATCAGTTCCCCGGGGCCCTCGTCCGTTCCGGCGAACAGGCTCCCCATCATGACGGTGCTTGCTCCACAGGCGAGCGCCTTCGTGATGTCACCCGAGTAGCGGATGCCGCCGTCAGCGATTACCGGGATGTTCGCGGCAGCCGCCACGCGCGCGCAGTCGAGTACGGCGGTCACCATGGGAACCCCGATGCCCGCGATGATGCGGGTGGTGCAGATGGATCCGGAGCCGATCCCCACCTTGACGGCATCCACGCCCGCGTCGATCAGGGCCTGCGTTCCCTCGGCCGTGGCGACGTTGCCGGCGATCAGGTCGAGGTCGGGAAACGCTTGCCGGAGCCGTTTGGCCGCGTCGATCACGTTCTGCGAGTGGCCATGTGCGCTGTCCAGCACCAGGACGTCGACATGTGCGGCTACCAGCGCCTCGGCCCGCTCGATGGCGTCCTGCCCGATGCCTACCGCCGCGCCCACTCGCAGGCGGCCCAGCGTGTCCTTGCTGGCTTGCGGGTACTTGATCGCCTTCTGGATGTCCTTGACGGTTATAAGCCCCCGCAGGTTGAAGTTGCCGTCGACGACCAGCAGCTTTTCGACGCGGTGCCGATGCAGGATTTCCTCGGCTTGGGCGAGTGTTGTACCGACCGGCACGGTAATGAGGTTTTCACGCGTCATCGCCTCCTCGATCGGCAGCTCGACGTCGCGGAGGAACCGGAGGTCGCGGTTTGTGAGGATCCCGACGAGGCGCCCTTCGTTCCGGCCGTCCTCGGTAATTGGCACGCCGGAGATCCGGTATTTCTTCATCAACTCGAGCGCCTGATAGATGCGCGCCCGGGGCGAAAGCGTAATCGGGTTGACGATCATCCCGCTCTCCGACCGCTTCACGCGGTCCACCTCGGACGCCTGCCGGGCAACGTCGAGGTTCTTGTGGATGATGCCGATGCCGCCGAGTTGCGCCATGGCAATCGCCATCGGCGCCTCCGTCACGGTGTCCATTGCGGCGCTGACGAGGGGCAGGCTGAGCGCGATGTTGCGTGTCAGTCGGGTGGAGAGGTTGACGGCGCTGGGTAGCGTTGCGGAGTGACGCGGCTTCAACAGCACGTCGTCGAACGTCAGCGCCATCTCGAAAGCGGTGGTCGTTCCTGTTGCCGTAGCGGCTGCCGTTTCAATGTGGGTTGCCACCTCAGGTCACCTCCGTCATGCCCCGCAGCACTTCTTGTACTTCTTTCCACTGCCGCAGGGGCACGGATCGTTCCGTCCCACCTTCGGCGAGTCGCGCCGCACCGTCACCACCGGCGCGTCGTCGCCACCGACCCGTGCGGGGCGCGGTCGGCCGCGCCCACCGGGGCCACCCGCGCTCACGGCCGCGCCCGCGGCCGCGAACGCCGGTTCCGCCGCGCCGGGATCATTGAACGAAAGAGGCGTCGACGGGCGTGCCGGTATCGGCCGCTGCAGGCCGCTGTCGGTTTCGTCGGGTTCGCGCACGACCGGCCGGATCCGCCAGAGGTAGCGAACGGTCTCTTCGTCAATCCGCTCCTTCATGGCCTGGAACATCGCGAAGCTCTCCCGCTTGTATTCCACGAGCGGGTTGCGCTGACCATAGCCGCGGAGACTGATCCCCTCCTTCAGGTGGTCGAGACCGTACAGGTGGTCCTTCCACTGCGTGTCCACGACCTGCAGCATGACGTCACGTTCCACACGCTGCATGATGGCTTCGTCGATATTCTCGGACTTTGTTTCGTACGCCGTCCGTGCTGCGCCCCAGAGCAGATCGCGCATTTCGTCCGGGCTCTTGTCGCTGAGATCGAACGCGGCGCGCGTCTCCTCGTCGAGGCCGAAGAGATCGCCGACCCGTTGCACGACGGCCGGCAGGTCCCATTCTTCCGGCTCCGTATCGGGGCCGCAGTAGTCTTCGATGATCTCGTCGATCAACCCCTCCGCGAGTATCAGGAGGTACTCGTGCGCGCTGACGGGCTCTTCGTAGTCTTCCAGTCGAATCCGGTTGTCGAGCAACTCACGCCGAAGCGCGTACACGTTCTCGCGCTGCTTGTTCATCACGTCGTCGTACTCGAGCAGGTGCTTGCGCACGGAGAAGTGCTGGCCTTCCACCTGCTTCTGCGCCCGCTCGATGGCCTTGGTCACCATGCCGTGCTCGATCGGCACGCCTTCCTCCATGCCGAGGCGATCCATCAGTCCCTGGATCTTGTCCGAGCCGAAGATGCGCATCAGGTCGTCCTCGAGCGACAGGTAGAAGCGGGAGGATCCGGGGTCTCCCTGTCGTCCGGCGCGGCCCCGGAGCTGGTTGTCTATCCGCCGGGCCTCGTGCCTCTCGGTGCCAATGATGTGCAGTCCACCCGCCTCGACGACGCCGGTGTGTTCGGAGCCCGTTTCCGCCCTGACGTGCGTGAAGATCCGATCCCAGTCGGCTCTGGGCACGCGGTAGAAGCCGTCGTGGGAGAAATACGCGAACTCTTCGTCGTCAACGAACTTCTGCTCGCCCGCGGGCAGCCTCTCGGCCACCTCTTCCGCGAGCGCCTGGCGGCGCGCCATGTGTTCCGGGTTGCCGCCAAGGAGAATGTCCGTGCCGCGTCCCGCCATGTTGGTGGCGATCGTCACCGTTCCCTCGCGTCCCGCCTGCGCGACGATCTCCGCCTCCTTGTCGTGGTACTTCGCGTTGAGCACCGTGTGCTTGACGCCGCGACGCTTCAACAAGCCGGAAAGCCGTTCCGACTTCTCGATCGATACGGTCCCGACCAGTACCGGGCGTCCCGCCTCCTGCGTGGCGATGACGTCCTCGACGATCGCGTCGTATTTCTCCCGCGACGTCCGGTAGATCAGATCTGGTTCCTCGATCCGGATGAGGGGTCGGTTGGTCGGGACCGAGAAAACGTCCAGCTCATAGATCTTCGCGAACTCGGTCGCCTCGGTCTCGGCCGTGCCGGTCATGCCGGCCAGCTTGTCGTACTTGCGGAAGTAGTTCTGGAATGTGACGGTGGCGAGCGTCTGGTTCTCCCGCTCGATCTTCACCTTCTCCTTCGCTTCCACCGCCTGATGCAGACCGTCGCTCCAGCGGCGTCCCGGCATAAGCCGGCCGGTGAATTCGTCGACGATCACGACTTGGCCGTCCTTCACCATGTAGTCGACGTCGCGTTCGTACAGCGAGTGGGCCCGGAGCGCCTGGTTGACGTGATGCAAGAGCGGCATGTTGACCGGATCGTAGAGACCGCCAGGTTGCAGGCGGTGGCCCAGCAGTTTTTCGCAGATGGCCATTCCGCTCTCGGTCAGGGTTACCGTCTTGTGTTTCTCGTCGATCAGGAAGTCGCCCGTGTCCTCGAGTTCCTCCCGCCGCTCCGCCGGGACGTTGCCCTGGGTGACCGCGCCAGGCTTGAGTCGCGGGATAATCCGATCAACTTCGTAGTAGAGCTCCGTTGATTGCTGGGCGGGCCCGGAGATGATCAGCGGGGTGCGCGCCTCGTCGATGAGGATGCTGTCCACTTCGTCGACGATCGCGTAGCGGTGCCCCCGCTGGACAAACTGGGACAGGTCGAACTTCATGTTGTCCCGTAGGTAGTCGAACCCGAACTCGTTGTTCGTGCCGTACGTGATGTCCGACTCGTAGGCCTCGCGCCGCTGGTGGTCCCGCAGGTCGTGCTGAACGACGCCGACGGTCATGCCGAGGAAGCGGTAGATCCGTCCCATCCATTCCGCGTCGCGCCGGGCGAGGTAGTCGTTCACGGTGACGACATGGACGCCGCCGCCGTCGAGCGCGTTGAGGTAGGCGGCGAGCGTGGCAACCAGCGTCTTACCCTCGCCGGTCTTCATCTCTGCGATCTTGCCGCGGTGCAGCATGATGCCGCCGATCAACTGCACGTCGAAATGGCGCATCGCCAGCACGCGCCGACCCGCCTCGCGCACCACCGCGAAAGCGTCGATCAGAAGGTCGTCGAGTGTCGCCCCCTGGTCGATCTGCTCGCGGAACGTGTTGGTGTGGGAGCGCAACTCGGCGTCGGAGCACGCCCGCACGTCGGATTCGCGTTCGCCGATTCGGGTAACGAGTGGCTGGACGCGCTTGAGATCCCGCTGGTTCTGTGTGCCGAAGACCTTCGCAAGGACGGTGTCCAGCATCACATCAGGCGCGCATGGCGCGAAGCGGTCAATTCGCTGAAATCGGGTCGGTTTCGGTCAGCAGACGAAGCGGGTTGATGTTCTGGCCGTTGACGGCCACTTCGTAGTGTACATGGTAGCCGGTGGCGCGACCGGTGGCTCCCGCGTAGCCGATGATGTCGCCTCGTTCGACGGTGTCACCGACGCCGACTGCAAACGACGACAGGTGGCCATAGCGGGTAGTGAGATCGAAGCCGTGCCTGATCTCGACCATGTTGCCGTAGTTGCCCTGACGGTGCGCCGCCGCGACCAGGCCGCTCGCGGTGGCGTGGACCGGTTCACCCGATCGAGTGGATATATCGAGGGCGGAATGGAATTCCCGTTCTCCCGTGAACGGGTCGTTCCGGTAGCCGTAGCCGCTCGAAATCCAGCCATCGGCCGGCCAGATCGTGGGAGTTGCACTGGCCAGTGTTTCTCGCAGCGCGACGCTGTGGCGAATTGCTGATAGTCCGCGGTCCAGCGAATCAAGCAACGTCATGATCCGATCGAACGTCGGGCCCGGCGCCGGGGTGGCCGGAATCTCGAGGTCCACCGTCGCCGGCAGACGATCAATCAAGCGCTGCACCGGCTCGTTCATCCCGGCGCGCGAAGTCAGTCTGTCGATCGCGGTCTGGAGCGACCCTATCTGGCCCGCCAGATCGGCCGCACCGGAGCGGTAGCTTGCGCTCTCGACTTGTAACCGGGCGTTCTCGGCGCGAAGACGGTTGATCTCGGTATTCGCGTCCCAACGGGAGACGCCGAGCCCGATGGCCGGCAGAAGCGCCAGAATGGCAAGCGCGGTTACCGCCGGTCGGACGGCAACGGTAACGCGACGGACTTCACCTGTTTCGCGATCCGCGACAATGACGGTATAACGCTTCGATGGCATGCACCTTGCCCGCGTACAGGTACGGTGTTGGGTTGCGGGACTTTACCACAAACCAGCCGGTTCAGTCGATCCCACGGTAGTGGAGGGCTTCTACGATGTGCGCTCTGCGTATGCCGTCGGCGCCGTCCAGATCGGCAATTGTCCGGGCCACACGGCGGACTCGATCGAAGCTGCGCCCGGTGAGCCCCAGTCGATTCATTGCCTGTTCGACAAGGGCAAGACCGGAAGGATCGAGGGCGCCGTGCCGCTTTAGCGCCTCGCCCGACAAGTCGGCATTGGTCCGCCCTGTCCCGGTTCGATCGCGCGTCGCCTGCCGTTCTCGCGCCTCGTTTACGCGGGCGCGCACATCGGCCGACGACTCCGCGGCTGCTTCGCGGGCGAGGGCCTCGAACGGCACGGGATCCACCCGCACCGTGAGGTCGATCCGGTCGCGCAAGGGGCCTGAGATGCGATCGCTATAGTGCCGCACCTCCGATGGCGTGCACCGGCACCGACCGGACGGCTCGCCGGCATAGCCGCAGGGGCACGGGTTCATGGCGCCCACGAGAAGGAAGCGGGCGGGGAACCGCACGGTTCGCAGCGCACGGGCCACGCGGACGGCGCCTTCCTCTAGCGGTTCTCGCAGCGCCTCGAGCACACGCCGGTCGAACTCGACCATCTCGTCGAGAAACAGCACGCCCGCGTGCGCAAGACTGATCTCGCCCGGCCGCGGATCGCGTCCGCCGCCAATCAGTGCGGAGACCGACGCGGTGTGATGCGGAGCCCGGAACGGCCGGTCCGACAACAGACCGGCTGACGGGTCCAGCAGCCCGGCCACCGAGTGAATCGATGTCACAGCGCTTGCCTCCGCGAACGTCGGAGGAGGCAGCAGGCCCGGGATGCGCCGCGCAATCAGGGTCTTGCCGGCCCCGGGCGGTCCGATCATCAGCAAGTTGTGCCTACCGGCGGCGGCGATTTCCGCCGCGCGTCGCGCGCCCAGTTGTCCCTGCACATCCGACAGATCGAGCGGGCAACCGTCGCGCCGGACCGGGGCGACGTCGGGCAGCGGATCGGCGGTCCGGGTCCCGTTCTTGAGATCCCGGATCGTCTGCACGAGCCCCTGGGCAGGAATCAGCTCCACACCGTCGACGATTCGGGCCTCCGGAACGTTGGTGGCCGGCAATACCAAATGGTGGCCGAGCCGAGCCGCCAGCAGGGCCACCGGAAGCACGCCGTGCGCGGCCTGGACGCGGCCATCGAGTGACAGCTCTCCGACGACAAGCGTCTGCTCGAACCCTTCCGGCGGGAGGCAGCCCATCGCGGTCAGAAGGCCGAGGGCAATCGGCAGATCGAACGACGCACCGCTCTTTGGTGTGTCGGCCGGCGCGAGATTGACGATAATCCGGCGGAGCGGGAACGGGTAGTTCGCGTTTTCCAGCGCGCTCCTGATGCGTTCGCGGCTCTCTCGGACGGTGGAGTCGGGAAGGCCGACTATGGCGAAGGTGGGCAGTCCGGAATCCGAAATATCCACCTGGACGTCCACCACCGAGGCGTTGATGCCCAGGACAGCGGCGGACCGCAGCGTGGCCAGCATGGCTTGCAGTGATGCAAGAACCGTTCCAAGCGGGGGTTTCACCACGGGCTGCTGAGTCGTTCTGTATGATGCGCATGACTTCACGCCCTTCGCGATGCGCCTTTCCATTGTGATCCCCGTCTACAACGAGCAGGCGACGATTGCAGAACTCCTCGACCGCGTCGCAGCGGTCGATCTCGACACCGAAGTCATCGTCGTGGACGATGGCTCGACCGACGGGACACGCGAGATGTTGCGGGAGCGTGCGGTGCGCGACGGAGACAGGATGACGTTGCTGTTGCAGCCGCGCAACCAAGGTAAGGGAGCGGCGCTCAGGGCGGGTTTCGCTCGCGCGACCGGCGACTACGTGATCGTGCAGGACGCGGACCTCGAGTACGACCCGGCCGACTACGCGGCGCTGCTGCACGTCGCGGTTACGGAGGAGGCGCGGGTGGTGTACGGCTCGCGCCTGGCGTCGGGGCGGCCGGCGATGGCGATTCGTCACCGCGTAGGCAACCGCCTGCTGACCTGGCTTACCAATCGTTGCTACGGTTCATCGCTTACCGACATGGAGACCTGCTACAAGCTGATCGACCGGACGCTGTTGCAGCAGATCGAGACGGTGGCCGACAGTTTCGACTTCGAGCCGGAGATTACGGCGAAGATCCTGAAGCGCGGGATTCCGATTCACGAGGTGCCGATCCGGTACCAGGGTCGGAGTTTCGCCGAGGGCAAGAAGATCTCCTGGAGAGACTTTTTTCAGGCGGTCTGGACACTTCTCAAGCACCGTTAGCAAGACTGCGGGCGGCGGGGCCGCAATGCCCACCCGGAAGTTGTTGGCGTACGCGGGCGGACTCAGCGCCCGTCTCGCGTGGCGTCCGTCTCGACGAAGACCTGGTGGCGTTCCGCGAGGTCGCGCGCGGCGGGCGTGACGATGGTGTGCGGGCCGATCACTATCCGTCGAGAGTCCCGAAAGGCGGCGCGGACATCGTCCTCGCAGACGAATGGGACCGCCTCGCTCTCCGGCGGAGGTGGCGTGATCGGCGCTCCGCCCAACGGCGCGCGATCGCCTTTCGTCAAAAGGGCGTCGACCCGATCCGCCACAACCCGCGCATCGAGCCCGCTGGCATCAAGCCCACCCGAATGTGCTCCCGAGTCCGACGTCGCCGCGGAGTGGGCATCCATGGCATCGGGCCCGGTCAGCGTTCCGTCAGGGGAGGCCACCGCGTCCGCCGCGCCATCCGATCTGCCGGTTCGCGGTGCGGGACGTGTCTCGTACGCCAGACGCTTGATGTTCAGCAGGTGTCGTGGAGAGATGTTGTCCGATGTGATGTTCCCTCCCCAACCTCCGCAGCCGAGAGTCATCGAAGGATCCAGACCGGTCGTCATGCCGATCGATCCGAGCGTCGTCGGCGTGTTCACGACAATCCGAAACGCGGGCTTCTTCAGGCCGAATTCCAGGATCACCGCCTCGTCCCGCGAGTGGATGGCCATTGTGTGACCCATGCCGCCGTAACGCAGGAGTTCCTTGCACCTCTCGCAACCGTCGCGCCAGTCGTCGACCACGTAGTAGGCGAGGACGGGGCAGAGCTTTTCGATCGAGAGGGGATAGTCCCGCCCGACGCCGTCAAGCGGCGCGAGCAAGACGCGCGTTCCACGCGGCACGCCAAGACCCGCCTTCCGTGCGATCGTCATGGCGTCGCGGCCGACGCATGCCGGATTCGGCAGCCGCTGCGGCGTCACCAGCAAGTCGGCAAGGGCCGCCGCCTCTTCGGGACGCAGGAAACAGCCACCCTCGGCCTTGAAACTGTTGCGTACCGCGTCGTCGATCGCGGTGTCCACAACCACGGCGTTCTCCGACGAGCAGAGCAGGCCGTTGTCGAACGTCTTGCCGGTGACGATGTCGGCGACCGCCTTTCCGACATCGGCGCTACGCTCGATGTAGGCAGGAGCGTTTCCTGGCCCGACGCCGTACGCCGGCTTTCCGGCCGAGTAGGCGGCGCGGACCAGGCCCATTCCACCGGTGGCCAGGATCACGGCCACGCGACGATGGGTCATCAGCGCCTGAGTCGCCTCTATCGATACCTCCGACAGGCAGCCGATTGCTCCGGCGGGCATGCCGGCGTCGCGACCTGCGCGTTCCATCAAGGCGACGGTGCGGTTCACGCAACCCGCCGCGGCCGGGTGCGGGCTCAGCACGATCGGGCAGCGTGCCTTGATTGCTATGAGCAGCTTGTAGATCGCCGTGGAAGTCGGATTTGTCGACGGAACGATGGCCGCGACAACGCCGAAGGGCTCCGCGATCTCCACGACGCGCTGCTGGTCCAGCCGTCGGATCACCCCGACTGTACGCATGGACCGGATGAATCGGTGGATGTCACGCGCAGCGAACAGATTCTTCTGAACCTTGTCGGCGATGACGCCGTAGCCAGTCTCCGCCACGGCGTCGGCGGCAAGGGCTTCCGCCTCGCCAGCGGCCGCCGTGGCCATGGCGTCAACGATGGCGTCGACCTGATCCTGCGTCAGTTCGGCGAGTCGCGGAAGCGCGTCGTGCGCCCGATCGGCCAGGTGTTGCGCTTCGGCGGCGGCGCGGGAACTGCGCTCCGGGGACTGGCCGGACTCGGGCGACACAGGCACAGGCTATCGGGCGGCCTCCGTCACCTGCGGCAATATCTTCTCGACCTCGGTGTGCGGTCGGGGGATGACATGGACCGAAATCAGTTCGCCAACGCGTCGCGCCGCTGCCGCGCCGGCGTCCGTTGCCGCCTTCACCGCGCCGACGTCGCCCCGCACCATGACGGTGACGTAGCCGGCGCCAATATATTCCTTGCCGACGAGAATGACGTTGGCCGCCTTCACCATCGCGTCAGCGGCTTCGATCGAGCCTACGAGCCCCTTGGTTTCAATCATGCCGAGCGCTTCCAGCGTCATGGGGCCTATGGTACACTCCAAGGTTCATGAGTCACCAAATGGAACGCACGGTACGAGCCGTAGGTGCCAGTCTGCTGGTGCTGGCGACGATGCTTCTGGCCGCTGCCGGCTGCGGCGGCGGGGCGTCCGGACCGCCGGTCGCCGCGGTGAACCTGCGCCTCGATCGGACGAGCGTGCCTATCGGGGGACCGCTCGAGATAGCGTTTCGCTTCGATGTCTCGCCGGACCTCGTACCGATAACGGACGACTACATGGTTTTCGTCCACGTGCTCGACAACAACGGTGAGCGGATCTGGAACGACGATCATCAACCGGCGACGCCGACGAGCGATTGGGAACCGGGGCAGACCATCGAGTACTCGCGCCGGATCATGGTGCCGCTCTATCCGTACATCGGAGACGGAGATATTGCCGTGGGGCTGTATCTGCCGTCGACCGGTGAGCGACTGGCGCTCGCGGGCGACCACATCGGCCAGAACGCCTACCGCACCGCCACCGTTACTTTCACGCCGCAACACGAGAGCAGTTTTCTCGTTTACGAGGAGGGATGGCACGGGGCGGAGTTCCAGCCCGACGGCCAGGCCTATTGGCGCTGGACCGACGGTCGCGGCGTAGTCTCCTTCCAGAATCCCAGGGGCGATGCGCGGCTGATGGTGGAGGTGGCGGGGCGGCCCAATGTTTTCGAGACGCCGCAAGAGTTCAGTCTCCGGATCGGCGACCGGGTTCTGGAGGAACTGACTCTCGACACCTCCGAGCCTGTGATGATCGACCGGACGATCACGGCTGCCGAGATCGGATCCGACGACGTGGTCCGGCTGGAGTTGGTTGTGGATCAGACCTTCATCCCCTCTGAATTGGGTGCAGGGGACGACGCGCGCGAACTGGGCGCACGGGTCCTGAGCGTTTACGTCGAACCGATCTAGAGGGGACGCCGCGATCGGCCGATAGGGACGGGTACAGGCTGACCTGCGCTCAGAGGGTTAGCCCCGTTCGACCCGGAATGGAACGCTGTTGAGATGCCAAACCTGAAGAAGACCCTGGCATGGTGCGTCTGCTGTGCTGTCGTGCTGGCTGTCTGGCCCAGCCGCACGGCCGAGGCGCCCGTTGCCGCCGAGCGGGTCATTTTCAGTAACGGGCAAGTGCTCGCGACGACGGGTCGTAGCACCGTTGGCGACGGGCTGGTTCTTCAACTTCGGGATGGCGGCGAGTTGGCGATCGTGCCCGAACTGATCGCTAGGATCGACGTCGATGACGCCGGTCTGCCGCGTCCGGCGGAAGCAATGGCAATGGCCAGAGCCAGCGCGGGTCCGGCTCTCCCGGCGCGCCCCTACGCCGAGATCGTCGCGGTGGCCTCGGCGCGGCACGGCGTCGATCCGCTGCTCGTGCACGCGTTGATAGAGACCGAGTCAGCCTATCGCGCCGATGCGATCTCATCGCATGGCGCGCTCGGCCTCATGCAGTTGATGCCCGCCACGGTGAAAAGCCTCGGTGTGGACGACCCGTACGATCCCGCGACCAATATCGATGCGGGCACCCGGTATCTCCGGAGTCTTCTGGACAAGTTCGGCACCCGGGGCGCGCTCGCTGCCTACAACGCCGGTGAAGCAGCGGTCCGCCAGTTCAACGGCGTACCACCGTACCGGGAGACCCGCCATTTTGTCGGTCGGGTGCTTGCCCTGGTCGACGCCCACCGCGATGCCGAGTCGGGCGATAACGTCAATTAGGACGCCGTTTCGCGCGTTCCACCGCAGGGTTCTGGCGGCGACCCGGTTGTTGCCGCAGCCGCGGCCCGCCGATAATCTGAGAGAGATTCTGTTGTCCGGCCGGCTCTGACCCGGGCCGCGACATGAGGTATGGAGTTCCGCTGCCGATTGGGGACCGCCGACGGCCGGATCCTCGAACGGGTGTGCGTGGCCGACAATGAGGCGCGACTACGCGCCGAATTGGAGCAGGAAGGCCTGTACATCTTCTCTCTGCGCCGTTCCGGCGTGTTCGGGATGCCGGCACAGCTTCTCCGGGCGACTCACCCCCTCGGTACCATCGGCCGGCGTCCTGGCACCCGCGAATTCACCGTCTTCAATCAGGAGTTGGCGGTGCTGCTCCAGGCCGGGATGCCGCTAGTGCAATCGCTCGACATCCTGCGCCGGAGAACCGACGCGCCGGCGCTCAAGGCTCTCCTCGACGATGTCTACGAACAGGTGCGAGGGGGTGTGGCGCTCTCTGAAGCGTTCGCGAGTCATGGCGACCTCGTGCCCGGTGTCTACACCGCCTCCGTTCTGGCCGGTGAGCAGAGCGGCAGTCTCGAAGCGACGCTTCGGCGATATGTCAGCTACGCACGGGTCATCAGCGGCGTACGTCGGCGCACGCTGTCGGCGCTTATCTACCCGGCGATTCTGCTTGCGCTTTCGGCCGGCGTGGTGGCAATCATCATGCTGCGCGTTGTCCCGGAGTTCGCCAGCTTCTACGAAGGGATGGGCGCCACGCTGCCATTGGCAACACGCGTACTCACCGGCATGTCGACTATTGCGCTCAGCTACGGCTGGCTGATTCTGCTGGCTGCCGTGGGCGTGGTCGCGGCCGTCTGGGGATGGTCGAGGCGGACTGGGCGGGGCGTCCAGCTTGACCGTCTGCTTCTGCGCGTGCCGTTCGCCGGCGGGGTCGCAACGAAGTTCGCTACGTCGCAAATGGCCCGTACGCTTGCGACGCTGCTGGGCGGGGGGATTCCGCTCGTGCAGGCTCTCGACGTGACGTCCCAGGCGGTGGGGAACCGTCATATCGCGCAGGAACTCGTCGAGGTGGCGAGAGACGTCAGAGGGGGGCAGCCGCTCGCTGGGTCGATGGATACGCGTGGCGGGTTCCCGGCCGTCGCGATAGAAATGGTGGAGGTGGGAGAATCGACAGGAGCCTTGGGCGAGATGCTGAACGCGGTGGCTGACTTTTTCGACGAGGAGATCGAGACGACGCTCGCCCGCTTTCTGACGCTCGTCGAGCCGATCCTCCTGGTGGTGATGGGGTTGGTGATCGCGGCACTGCTGTTGGCGTTGTACATGCCGCTCCTGCAGTTGGGGACAATTGTGTGATGGCCGAGACGGACGCCGCCGCAACGGGAATCCCGGAGAGCACGGTTGTCGACCCGGCGGTCGAGGAGGAGCGCACGCGCGAGTTGGCGGAGCGCTACCGGCTCGACTTTGTCGACATGAGCGCGTTCGTCATCGACCAGGAGTTGTTGCGATCGATCCCGGCCGACCTGATGCTTCGTTACCGCTTCGTTCCGCGCCGCCGCAACGGCGAGGCGCTTGAGATCGTCGTCTCGGATCCCACCGACCTGCCGATGATCGACGAGCTTTCCCTGTTGCTCGGCACGACGGTCACGGTAACGGTCGGAACGCCGTCGGCGATCGACGCGATTCTCTCGCGCAGTGAGAGCTCTCAGCGCGTGCTTGATGAAGCAACCGAGAGCTTCGGCCTGCAACTGCTCCGCGAAGACGATGCTGGCGAAGAGGCGCTGACCGTCGAGCGGCTCACAAGCGATCTCTCGCCCGTGATCAAGCTGGTTGATTCGATCATCTACACGGCTATTCAGCGGCGCGCGAGCGATATCCACGTCGAGACCCAGGATGACGCCGTGCACGTCAAGTATCGGATCGACGGCGTTCTGCAGCCGGCGATGCGGCCAATCGACCGCCAGTTCCATGGGGCGGTCCTTTCCCGGATCAAGGTGATGGCCGAACTGGACATCGCCGAGAAGCGGGTGCCGCAGGATGGGCGGTTCAAGTTGCGCATGCCGGGCAAGGCGATCGACTTCCGGGTGTCGATCATGCCCAGCATCCATGGCGAGGATGCGGTGATCCGGATCCTCGACAAGACGTCCATCAGCGAACAGTTTCGCGAGCTGCGCCTCGACATTCTCGGCTTCCGGAAGGACCTGCTTCGCCGGTTTCGCCGCGCCATCGCGGAGCCATACGGCATGGTGCTCGTGACCGGCCCGACCGGCAGCGGAAAGACGACCACGCTCTATGCGGCGCTTTCGGAGATCGCCTCACCGGAGGACAAGATCGTCACGATCGAGGATCCGGTCGAGTACCAGCTAAAAGGGATCACGCAGATCCCGATCAACGAACGCAAGGGGTTGACGTTCGCGCGCGGCCTGCGGTCGATCCTTCGCCACGATCCGGACAAGATAATGGTGGGCGAGATCCGCGACCCGGAGACGGCGCAGATCGCGATTCAGTCCGCGCTCACCGGACACCTGGTCTTCACGACCGTGCATGCGAACAACGTGATCGACGTGCTCGGCCGCTTTCTCAATATGGGTGTGGAGCCCTACCAGTTCGTCTCCGCCCTCAACTGCGTCTTGGCCCAGCGGCTGGTTCGGACCCTCTGCCGAGATTGCCGCCGGCCGGCGGAGCTGACCGAGTCAGCGCTCCGCGAGTCGGCAATCGATCCGGCGGCGGCTGCGGGGCATGCGTTGTACGAGGGGAGCGGCTGCATCGAGTGCGCCGGCACGGGTTATCGGGGCCGCACGGCGATAGGGGAGCTTCTCGACCTCACCGACGAGCTGCGCGAGATGATTCTGGAAAGGCGCCCGGCGTCGGAGATCAAGGTGGCAGCTCACGCTACCGGGATGCGGTTTCTGCGAGAGGCTGCTGTCGAGCAGGTGCTCGCGGGCCGGACAACTCTGCACGAGATCAACAAGGTGACGTTCGTTGCCTGAGCGGGGAGCGTTCGGCCGCATGTTGCGGGCGCTGGCGGTATCGCCGGGACCGTCCTCAGCCGTGTCGATTGGCGCCGATCATGTTTCCGTTGTCCAACTCGCGCGCGGGAGTGGTCCGCCGCAGCTCGCAGGGTACGCCCGTGTCGGATTGCCGGACGGAGCCGTGACTCCGTCGATCACCGGCCAGAACATTCAGGATGCGCAGGCCGTCAACGGCGCGGTCGACGAGGCTCTGCGGCAGCTGCCGCGCCGTCCGCCCCGCGTCGCCCTCGTTATGCCGGATGGTGCGGCGAAGGTGTCAATCATCCGTTTCGACGAGCCGCCGATTCGCGTCGCGGATCTCGATGAGCTGATCAGGTGGCAGGTAGGGGGTTCGGCGCCGTTTCGCCTGGACGAGGCGCAGCTCGCCTGGACGCCTGGGGTCCGGGACGACGCGGGGGCACAGTCCTTCGTAACCGTGTTGGCCCGGCGCGATGTCGTGAAGGAATACGAGGCAGTCTGCGATGCCGTAGCAGCGCGGGCGGGAGTGGCGGATCTTGCTTGTATCAATCTGCTCAACGCGGCGCTGGCCCGCGGCGCGGGGGACGACGGTGGCGACTGGATGCTGGTGCAGACCGTGGGGGACGCTGCCTCGATAGCGATTGTTCGTAGTGATCGACTCCTCTTCTTCCGCCACATGCCGGCTGATGGCGGACGGGTCGAGGACCTCGTGCACCAGACGGTGATGTATTACCAGGATCGCCTCGGAGGCCGTGGCCTGATGCGCGCGCTGATCGTGGGGGAGGGGCATGTCGACACCGTCATCGCCGAGCGGTTGCCGGAGCTTCCGACCGAACGCCTCGTCGATCGGCTGGCGCCGCTCATGGACGACCGGGGCGCCGGCGGGACGGCGCCTCTGGAACTGCTGGCGGCGCCGATAGGGATTCTGCTGCGCGATCGGTCGCGAGCAGTGGAGATGCCCGCAGCCTGACAGTACGATCCGATGCTGACGACGAACCTCGCGACGCGTCCCTTCTACAACGAACGCGCAATTCACTTGGGACTGGCGGTAATCGGCTTCGCAGCCATCGTGGTTCTGGCCTTCGGCGCGGTGCGCCTGGTCGAGCTTTCCCGCGCGGCGGACCTGTTGACTCGCGAAGCGGAGGTGGCGGAGCGTGACGCTTCCGCGATTACCGGCCGGAGCACGGCCCTGGAGCGAGGCCTCGGGGAGGAGCACGTCGATTCACTTGCCTCCGCCGCGGGAGAAGTGAACCGGCTGATTGCGCAGCGCAATTTTTCCTGGACCGGCTTCTTCAATCTGATTGACGAGACGCTTCCGCCCGGGGTGATGCTGACGGCGGTCCGGCCGGACACAGCCGATGGCGTGCTGGCCCTTGAGCTGGGTATGGTGGGGCGGAATCTCGCGGAGATCGATCAGTTCATCGAGCGGCTGGAGGCGACCGGCGCGTTCATGGACGTGCTGGTGCGCCAGGCGGAACTTGCCGAGGCCGGAACCTACCGGGCGCAGGTTCGTGGGCGGGTCGCCCCGGCGGCGGCGGCCAGGGCAGCCGGGTCGGACGCGGAGGGACGATCGTGACCGATTCGGCCTGGACCTTCGCCCGGCGCGTCGTGACTGAGAAGCGCGTGGCGGTGTCGGCGGTGGCAATCCTGTTGGCGGTCGACGCCGGGTTGTGGGGATTCGCGGTCTACCCCTGGACGGTGAAGTTGGCCAACGCCGAGCAGCGCGCATCGGGGGCGGCTGCCGCACTGGCCGTGGCCGAGCAGCGACTCGCAAGCAGCACTGCCGCGGCCGATGGGCTGACGCGTGTCGATACGGAGCTCCGTACCTTCCGCAGCAGTCTGTTGCCGTCCGATTTGCCGGGGGCGCGGGCGATCGCTTTCTCGCGGCTGGCCTCCCTTGTCGATATGCACGGCCTCATGATGGAGCGGCGCGCGTCGGAAATCGACACGGACGCGACGAGTAGCCTCGAGCGGCTCCGCGTCTCGATGGTGGTGCAGGGCGTCTACCGCGACCTGCGGCAGTTCATCGCCGCGGTGGAGGCCTTGCCCGAGTTCTTGGTGATCGAAGAGATTCTGCTGAGCGGCGGCGAAGACGTGGAGGGAATGCAGGTCCTGACGCTAGGTCTGGCGACGTACTACCTGAACGCCACGGCCGAGGGGAACGATGATGCGACTCCCGCGCAACCGTAGCGAGCGGGGCTACTCCTTTGTCGAGCTGCTGATCGTCAGCGTCATCCTGCTGATCCTGGCGTCGGCCGCGGCGCCGCTTGCCCGCGTAACCGTGCAGCGGCAGCGGGAGACCGAACTGCGCCGCGCGCTGCGCGAAATGCGAGTGGCGATTGACAACTACAAGGATGCCGTCGACCTCGGCGTGATCGCCGGGCCGGATGTCGATCCGCAGAACCAGGGCTATCCGCCGGATCTGCAGACTCTGGTTGACGGGGTCGAGCCGGTTGACGAGAACGCGGGCGAGGTGATCCGGTTCCTTCGGCGAATTCCCATCGATCCGATGACGCGCGAGGCGGATTGGGGGCTGCGGTCGTACCAGGACGATCCGGACACGGCCCGCTGGGGTGGGGAGAACGTCTATGACGTCTACTCCCGCGCTCGCGGCACCGCGCTCGACGGCACCCGCTACCGCGACTGGTGATGTCGACAACGACGAAAGGGCGTTGCACGTTCCGGTGCAACGGATGGACGCTGATCGAGCTGACGATAGTCATCTCGCTCATCACGGTTCTGTCGACCATCGCGCTGGTCGGTTACCAGAGTGCCGTCACCCGCTCGCGGGAGGCGGTGCTGAAGGAGGATCTTTTCCGGATGCGCGACGCGATCGATCAGCACTACGCGGACCGGGGCGAGTACCCGCCGGCACTCGAGTCGCTTGTGAGCACGGGCTATCTCCGGGCGATCCCGGTCGATCCGTTTACGGGATCGGCGGACACCTGGCAATTGGAGCCGGCCCCCTCCGATCCGGCCGATCCGTTCGCACGCGGGGTGTACGACGTGCGGAGCGGATCGGAGGCGGTGGCGCTGGACGGAACCAACTATGCGGAGTGGTAGCCGGGGCCGGTCAGGGCGCGGGCGGAGGGATTCCCGCATCGGACGCGCACCGGAGGGCGGTTATGCGATGGCGGCGCTTCTCGTCAGCCTGGCTGTCCTGAGTGTGGTGGCGTCGATGGCGCTCCCTGCGTGGCGACATGCCGCCCAGCGGGAGCGCGAAGCGGAATTGGTCTTTCGGGGTGAGCAATACGCGCGCGCCATCATGCTCTACCAGCGCGAGCAGCCCGGGGCGTTTCCTCCCGATCTCGAGACTTTGGTCGAGGGGCGGTATCTCCGGCGCGCGTACCGGGACCCGATGACCGAAGATGGCGAATTCCGTCTGATCCTCCCGTCGGAACTGGGCGGGACGGCTGGCGGTGGGGAGGAAGCACCGCCCGCGGGGACCGACCGTACCGGCGGTGCGGATCCGGCCATGACGGGAGACCGGGCGATCGGAGGTGACCACGACCCCGGCGGCGTCGAAGGCGGCGTCGCTGGTGTGGCGAGCCGGAGCACCACGTCTTCCATCGGCCAGTACAACGGCGCCGCGCAGTACGACCAGTGGTTGTTCGTCGTCGACTCGGCGGGCGACCCGTCAACGGCACCGGGTTTGCAGTAGACCGGGTGACGGGGGATTCTGCCCTCGTATCCTCCGCGCAGACCAACATCGCGACTCGCGCGTCTCAAGAGCATGAACCTCGACAGGAGGCGCACCATGCGACGGATTGGATACCGAGCGTACGTCGGCGCGCGCGCGGCGGTGCTGGCTGCACTGGCCATGGCCATTCCCGTCGCCGCCCAGACCGAGCGGGAGTTCGAGTGGCGCGGCAACGATTCTCGCTTCGTAATGCCGGAGTTCCTGTCTCCAGCCCGTGACGTAAGCTGGATCGGCATCGCGATCCGCGATGCCGACGATCAGGACGTCGGTGCGACGGTGACTGTCGTGACCGATGGAAGTCCCGCGGCGCAGGCCGGGCTGCGTGAGGGAGACGTCGTCGTCGAGTTCGACGGCGAGCGGGTCCGGAGCAGCCGGCATCTCGCGAGGGTGGTCCGGGAAACGCCAGTCGGGCGGCAAGTGACGCTCGAGGTGCTGCGCGACGGCGAGAGTGAGACACTGACGCTTGCTACCGCGGAACACCCCGGCTTCCGTGGGCGGGCGTGGATGTTCACAAGTCCTGAAGGAGAGTTCGACATCGATGAACTCGAGCTGCATTTAGGCGAACTGTCCGAGCGCCTGGAAGAACTGGAGTTGCGAGACATCGTGGGCGACGCCCTGCTGCGCCTCGAGTCTGCGCCGGGCCGCCTCGGGGTGCGCGTCCGTGGCGTCGACGGACAATTGGCCGACTACTTTGGCATTGAGCGGGGACTGCTCGTGACACACGTCGAGCCGTCCACTCCAGCCGCGGAGGCTGGTTTGCGCGCGGGCGACGTGATTACGATGATTGATGAGACCGCGGTCGAGGGTCGCCAGGAGCTTCGACGGTATCTCCGCTCGGTCGACCCGGCTGAGGAGTTCACACTGAGTATCGTTCGCGACGGTACGCCGTTGTCGATCCACGTCACGTTGCCTGACGCCGGTCCGTAGCCGTCAGATCGCGCGCAAGCCAGACGGTCAATACCGCCCCTGCCCCAAACAGGAGAGCGGCGAACGTGCGCGTTCCGAACAACCACTGGTGGGTTGCCGCCAGCGTCGCATAGACTGCCGCGCCACCAACCGCCCAGCGTCGCAGAAGCGGTGCGACCGGCTCAGGTGGCGCCTCACCGGCGGCGGTGGCAATCGGACGCCATCCGGGGCCGGCCGGGCGGGCGCGGCGGTAGAAGGCAATCAGGTGCGGGAGGGGGTCGGGTGGCGTTGCGAGCGTCACCGCGATCCACCAGCCGGTGGTCCAGGGGACCAGATAGAGGAGGGAATCAGGGAAGGGGATATCGGTCAGAGTCCGAAGTAGGACGAAGCCGACGGCGGACGCGACCAGGGCGGTAATCTCCGACAACGCGGTCACACGCCACCAGTACCACCGGAGGATCAGCACCAGGCCAAGTCCGGCCGCCGCTTCCAGCATGAACTCCCAGGCCTGCCGGACCGAGTCGAGCCAGAACGTGATCGCCCCGCTCACGATCATCAGGCCGATCGTCGTGAGGCGAGAGACGGTGACCAGATGGTTCTCGGTCGCGTCCGGTCGAACAAATCGCCGGTAGCCGTCGTGTACCAGGTACGACGTGCCCCAGTTCAGCTGGGTCGATACCGTCGACATGTAGGCAGCGAAGAAGGCGCCCACGAGCAGGCCGCGCCAGCCGGCGGGAAGATGATCGCGAATCAGCATGATGTAGCCCGCCTCCGGGTCGGCGAGGCCAGGGTAGAGGACGAGCGAGGCGAGTGCGGCCAGCACCCAGGGCCAGGGGCGTAGACAGTAGTGCGCCAGCGTAAACCACAGTGTCGCCAGGACGGCATGGCGTTCGTTCTTGGCCGACAGCATCCGTTGAGCGACATAACCGCCGCCCCCGGGCTCCTGCCCCGGATACCAGCTCGCCCACCATTGCACGCCGAGGTATGCGAAGAACGCGCCGAGGGGCAGTAGCAACGTGCCGGTCGTGAGTGACAGGTCGGAGGAGCCGACCGCCGGCAGCAGGCGGAAGGTCGATTCCGGCAGCGCTGCCCGCAAGCCCTCGATCCCGCCCACCGCGGGCGTGGAGAGTGCGTAGTACGCCAGCGCGACGGCTCCCGTCATGGCGACGACGAACTGCACTACATCTGCTGCGACGACTCCGCGGAGTCCGGCGAGGGCCGCGTAGGCGCCGGTGGCCGCCAAGCCGATCAGCACCGCGGTCAGACGATTCCAGCCCAGAGCGATGGAGAGCACCTTCGACAACGCCAGGTTTACCCAACCGATGACCAGACAGTTGACGGGAAGGCCGAGCCAGATCGCCCGCAGCCCGCGCAGCAGCGCCGCCGTCCTGCCCGTGTAACGAATCTCTACGAACTCCACGTCGGTCAGGATGCCGGCGCGCCGCCAGAGTCGTGCGAAGCAGACGACGGTCAACATGCTGCCGAGGGCCGCGTTCCACCAGAGCCAGTTGCCCGCGATGCCGTTTGTTGCCACCAGGCCGGTTACCGCGAGCGGGGTATCGGCGGCGAATGTCGTCGCGACCATGGAAGTTCCGGCGATCCACCACGGGAGGTTGCGGCGGGAGAGAAAGTAGTCCGACAGACTCCGGCCTGCCCCTCGTCCGGCCAGGATGCCCACCGTAATCGGAAGCGCCAGAGTTACGGCTAGCAGGAACCAGTCGAGCGGCGTCAGGAGCATGGGTGCGTCACCGCCGCATGGACGGCCGAATGGAAGCCGGGGCGGAATTGCAGGATCGCTTCGTTCTTTCTCGACGGGTGGACACGGTTGGTGAGCAACACGATCGAGAGGCCGGCGTCCGGATCGATCCAGAGCGACGTGCCGGTGAACCCAGTATGGCCTATGGAGCGCGGCGAGAGGCGCTCGCCGCATGACGACGTAGGGCGCATCGTGTCCCAGCCGAGAGCGCGCGAGCTGCCGGGAACATCGGTGCACCTGCAAAATGTCTCGAAGGTCGCAGGCGAAGCAATCGTAGCGTCGCCGTTGAACCCGCGCAGGATGTCGCGCGCGAACGCGCTGACCGCCGCCGCCGTGCCGAAGAGGCCGGCGTGCCCTGCAGCACCACCCAGCGCCCACGCGTTTTCATCGTGAACTTCCGCAACGAGGGTTCGTCCGCGCCAGGGATCCTGTTCCGTCGGGGCGGTCCGGGGCCGCCAGGATGCGGGTGGGTGGTAGCCGATTTCTCCCCAGCCGCGCTCCGCGGCGAAGTGAGCGAACTGTTCCGCCAGACCGGCGCCGTCCGGGTGCCGGTTCGACAGGATGAAACCGAGCAGAATGAAACCGAGGTCACTGTAGACGGACCGCGTTCGGGGGGGGTACTCGAGCGGCAGCTGGCAGACGGACGCTTCGAACTCTGCGCGATCCGCGTGGTCGCGATAGAAGGGAAGATGCGCCGTCAGACCGGAGCAGTGCGCCAGCAGATCGCGCACGGTGACTTGTCGGCGGTCGTCGCCGCGCCAGCCGGTCAATGCATCGCCAACACGAAGATCGAGCGGCGTCACGCCAGCATCAGCCTGTCGCATGGCAATCGTTGTCGTGGCTACCACTTTTGTGAGTGAGGCCAGGTCGAAGATGGTCTCCGCGGTGACCGCCGGGCTGTCCTGGCCGAGAGTGAGATGTCCGGTCGCGCAACTCCAGACGGGGCCGTCAAGGGTTCCTGCCTCGGCGACGGCGCCTGGGAAGACGCCGTCGGCGACCGCATCACGGAGCTGTTGTTCCGCCCGAGAGAAACTGCTCATGCGAGCCCCTCCCGCTGGACCGCGCGTTGCGCGAGCGCTCCGGCTCCCACTGTCGCGATGGCGCCGACCAGAACGTACCACTGCCACGACAACGCGGTGAACAGCGTCACCGCGAGCAGTACCGCCACTCCCACCGCCAGTCCCGCGACGCCGGCCCGGGCCGCGGGCGGCGTCCGCATCGTGCTCAGGACGAACAGACCGAGCATCAACCCGCCGGCGAAGAACTGCACGCGCAGGACGTCGTCAATAACGCGTTGCGACAGTCGGATAGCCAGGAGCGCGACGCAGACCTGCGCGAGAGCCCACACGAGCGTGGTCATCCGAGATGTCCACAGAAGACGCGCGTCGTCGTCGGGACTACGGAAACGGGCCAGATAGAAGTCGCCAATCGTCGATGCCGCCGACGAGTTCAGCGAGGACGAAAGCGTCGACATGGCCGCCGCCAGAATCGCGGCCAGCACGAGGCCGCGCAGGCCGGTGGGCAGGTGCATCATCAGGAACCGGGGAAAGACCTGATCGGCCTGTAACGCACCTGCCGTCGTGATTGACTCCAGGGCTCCCGGTGGCGCAACGGTTTCGTAGAACGCCCAGAGTAACAGACCGATGGCGAGGAAGAGTGCGAATTGCGCCAGGACGAAGACTCCGCTCAGGCCAAGGGCCAGCCGCGCCTCGCGAAGCGACCGGCTGCACAGATAGCGTTGCACGAACATCTGGTCCGCGCCGTGCGTGGCGGCCGTGAAGACGGCACCGCCAATGACGCCTGACCAGAAGGTGTAGTCCCGGGTCAGATCCCAGGCAAAGTCGAAGAGCGTCAGTTTGCCGGCCATCGAGGCGGCCACCCAGGCGCCGGCCAACCCATCCGGCAGACGCCCCACGAGTATCGTGACCGCTGCAAGCGCGCCGGCCAGGTACAGCCCGAGCTGCACGACGTCCATCCAGATCACGGCACGCATCCCACCGAGCCATGTGTAGGCGAGCGTAACGGCGGCAATGGCTGCTATGGCGAGCCCGAGAACAAGGGTTTCAGAGGGTGCGGCGGTGTTGGTCGACTCGGCCGCGACCGTGACCATCGCCGCCAGCACGACCGCCGTCGCGAAGAGTCGCAGGCCGTCGGCGATGTTGCGCGTGGCCAGGAAGACCACTGCCGCGGCCCGGCCGAGGCCACGCCCCATCCGCTCCGTCAGCAGTTGGTAGACCGAGAGCAGATCGCGACTGAAGAAGGCGGGAAGCAGGAACGCGGCCACCAGTAGCCGTCCGACGACATAGCCGAATGCCAGTTGCAGGAATGTCAGATCGCCGGCAAAGGCGTAGCCGGGTACGCTGATGACAGTCACCGTGCTGGTCTCGGTGGCGACGATCGATGCCATGATCGCCCACCAGGGGGCTTGGCGGCCGGTCAGAAAGTAGTCGCGGACGCCATCGCCGCCCCGTAGTCGGCGGCCGAACCACAGGGAGAAGGCGAGGTAGAGAATGACGACCGCGAAGTCCAGTAGAGGCATCTGGCAGTCCCGGCCACCGGGCGGATCGCGCGGCCGGCGTCGGTTTGACGCGCGGCCGGCGGCCGGAGTATAAAGCACGGTTGACTTGCCGAGGGTTGGAGCCGCAGAAGGTGCATCGCCATAAGGTCATGACGGCTGGCCACATGAAGACCACGGCTACTCCGGGCACCCCGATGACGGGGCGCACGGGTAGCGGATGACGCCAGCGGCACAACTCGACGCTCCAATGGCCATCATCCGCCAGTCGGCTGATGGCTATTTTTTTTGGTAATGACGCTGTGCTGAAGGTTGCGATCGTCGGTTTCGGTACGGTCGGGCAGTCGGTCGCCAGGATCCTCGGCACGGGGGACGGTCGGCCGCTCAGGCTTACCCATGTCTGCAACCGCGACGTCAATCGGAAGCGGACGTCGGCGGTTTGGACACCGGACGATCTGGTGTGGACTTCCGATTTTGCCGACGTTCTCGATTCCGACGCCGACATCGTGGTCGAGCTGATTGGCGGTACCCATCCGGCTGCCGACTGGATCCGGCAGGCCCTTGAGGCGGGGAAGTCCGTCGTCACTGCAAACAAGCAGGTGATCGCCGAGAGCGGCGCCCAGTTGCTTGATGTGGCGGCGGAACACCGGCGGCATCTGCTGTTCGAGGCGGCGGTAGCTGGCGGCGTGCCGATCATCCGCGCGGTGCGGGAAGGGTTGGCAGGTGACCGTCTTTGCCGTGTCGCGGGGGTGCTGAACGGCACCTGCAACTACATTCTGACGCGCATGGAAAGGGAGCCGGAGCTGTCGTTCGACGCAGTGCTCGCGGAGGCGCAGGAGAAGGGTTTCGCCGAGGCGGATCCGACGGCGGACATCGACGGAGGCGATGCCGGCGCGAAGCTGGCGATACTTGCGGCGGTCGGCCTCGGACGCCGCCTCGACGCCAGCACGATTCCCCTCCGATCGATCCGTCCGGTCGAGCCGATCGACTTCGTCTACGCGCGACGCCTTGACAGCACCATTCGCCAGGTATCGCACGCCGAACTGGTGAACGGGGGCGGCGACGATCGCATAACGGCATCGGTTCAGCCGATGCTGGTCCCGATTCGATCGCCAATGGCGCGCGCCGAAGGAAGCCAGAACGTCGTCGTGGTCGAGGGCTCGCACGGCGGCGAGACGGCGTTTCGCGGCTTCGGCGCGGGTGGAAATCCGACTGCCGTGGCGGTGGTCTCCGACCTTGAGGCGATCGCGCGGATCGGCAGCGAAGCGCCGCCCCTGCGGACGCCCGTGCCACCGCGCGCAGAGATAGAAGCGGACTTCGTTGCGCCGCAGTACCTTCGGTTCGTCGTCGTCGACCGTCCCGGAATCATCGCGGCGATCGCAGAAGTGTGTCTCCGCCATGAATTGAACTTCGACTCGGTGTTGCAGGTGCCGGGCTATTCGAAGTCGGAGCTTCCATTCGTCGTCACACTCGAACCGTGCCGCACGGATGTCGTGCAGGCGGCGCTGGCGGAAATCGCCGCGTTCGATTTTCACGCCCGCCCACCCGTCTGGATGCCAATCCTGCTTCCCGGAGACCGTCGATGAGCTACCTGACCGGCCTGCAATGCTCAATGTGCCAGGCGTCTTTTCCGGCCGAGGCGTTCTACGTTTGCCCGGAGTGCCTCGGTCCCCTTGAGACGACGTACGATCGTGACGCGATCCGGCGGGACGTCTCGCGCGAGACGATCGCCGCACGGCCTCCCAGCCTCTGGCGGTATCGTGAGTTTCTTCCAATCGACGGCGAGCCTCGGACCGGCCTTGCGTCCGGATTCACACCGCTCGTGCGCGCCGACCGCCTGGCGGCGGAGCTGGGCGTGCGCGAGCTCTATGTGAAGGACGATTCGGTCAATCACCCGACCCTGTCGTACAAGGACCGTGTCGTTCCGGTGGCGGCCACGCGGGCGTGCGAGCTGGGCGCCGGCGTGTTCGGCTGTGCCTCGACCGGCAACCTCGCGAACAGCGTCGCCGCGCACGCGGCGCGGCTTGGCCTCGAGTGTTACGTCTTTATCCCGCGGACGCTCGAGCCGGGGAAGATCCTGGGCTCCGCGGTGAGCGGGCCGCACGTGGTGGCGATCGACGGGACCTACGATGACGTCAATCGCCTTTGTACGCAGGTGGGAGACAAGTACGGCTGGGCGTTCGCAAACATCAACCTGCGCGCCTACTACGCCGAGGGCGCGAAGACGATGGGTTTCGAGATCGTCGAGCAGCTCGGCTGGCGCTTCCCGCAGCACCTCGTCTGTCCGGTGG
Organism: Acidobacteriota bacterium; assembly: GCA_009838525.1. Lineage (NCBI taxonomy): Bacteria > Pseudomonadati > Acidobacteriota > Acidobacteriota bacterium. Next base: position 743,123 of record VXRJ01000018.1, on the reverse strand, counting down.
CGGGCGGTACGTTGTTGCCGCGGATCGGCCGTGGCTTTAACGACCTTCTGGACGCTGGTCTGATGGATGGATCGCCACCCCGCATCCATGCGGCGCAGGCGACGGGCTGCGCTCCAGTGATCCACGCGCTCGAGACGGGGCTCGACTATCCCGAGCCGGTTCGGCCGGACACGATTGCCAAGTCAATCGCGATCGGCGCGCCGGCCGACGGCTATCACGTACTGCGTAGCGTGCGGGAATCGGGCGGTGGTGGCGCCTCCGCCACCGACGATGAGATTCTCGATGCGATCGGGCTGCTGGCGCGAACCGAGGGCATCTTCACGGAGCCGGCGGGCGGGACGACCCTTGCGGTGGCGCGCAAGCTGTTCGAGCAGGGGGTAATCCCGCGCGACGAGAGCACGGTCATCTGTATTACTGGCAATGGCTACAAGACCGCCGACGTGATGTCCTCGCTGGTCGACGCACCGACCGCCCTCGGCCGCTCGCTGGGGGAGTTCGAGCAGTTCGTCGCCGAGCGCGACGCGGCGCGGGGAGCGAAGGTCGGTGCGTCGGGAGCAGCAGGGGCGTGATGACCGAGACCGAAGCGCTGCGCTCCGAGAGAAGCGAAGTTGTCGAGGCGGAAGGCCATCTGGTCGATTCGAACCTCCTCCAGGAGGTCTTCGACCGGGTGATCGAGCACGGAGCATCGTTCGAGGTGCTCCGGTTTGATCTGGGACGAACGAACGAGGAAATTTCGCATCTCCAGCTGAGGGTGACGGCGCCGAGCCCGGCGGTGCTGACGGAGCTGCTCTCGAATCTCATGCCGCTCGGTTGTCATGCAGCGGCGAAACGGGATGCGAAGCTCGAGCCGGCGGAAGCGGACGGCTGCGTGCCGGACGATTTCTATTCGACTACGAACCACCGGACTTTCGTCCATCACGGCGGCGACTGGCTTGAAGTGGCGCGGCAGCGCATGGACGCGGTGATCATCGTCGCGGACGGCCATGCCGAGTGTCGCAAGCTCCGCGACGTCCGGGCCGGCGACCAGGTGGTCTGCGGCGTCGCCGGCGTGCGCGTGTCGCCCGAGTTCCGGGAGCGCGACCGGCTCGGCTTCGCATTCATGACGGGCGATGTCTCGACCGAGCGGCGCGTGGAGGTGAGCGTGGCGCGCGTCGTGTCGATGTTGCGCACGACGAAGGCGGCGGGGGGACGAATCGCGTTCGTTGCCGGTCCGGTGGTGGTTCACAGTGGTGGCGCCGAGTACTTTGCCGAGTTGATCCGCCAGGGTTACGTCGACGTCATTCTGGCCGGGAACGCGCTGGCCGTACATGACGTCGAGCATGCACTATTCGGCACGTCGCTCGGCATCGACCTGAATGCGGGAATCGCGGTCAAGGAAGGTCACCGGAATCACATGCGGGCGATCAACGTCGTGAGCCGCGCGGGCGGCCTGCGGCCAGCGGTGGAGCGGGGTGTGCTTCGCTCCGGCATCATGTACGAGGCAATCCGCAACAATGTCGAGTATGTCCTGGCGGGAAGCATCCGGGATGACGGACCGCTGCCCGACACGGTGATGGACCTGATCGAGGCGCAGGATCGCTACGCGGCTTCACTGCGCGACGTCAGCCTTGTGGTGATGCTCTCCACGATGCTCCACAGTATTGGTGTCGGCAACATGCTCCCGTCGAGTGTCCGCGTCGTCTGTGTCGACATCAATCCCGCGGTTGTAACCAAGCTCGCGGATCGAGGGTCGTCCCAGACGGCCGGCATCGTCACCGACGTCGGGCTCTTCCTGCACCAGTTGACGTCGCAGCTGGCGGCGGCGAAGCTGGCCAGCGCCGCGGTGGGAGGTGCGCGATGACCGGCGCCAGCGCCGCGGCCCCCGTCGTCGTCCAGAAATATGGCGGGACTTCGGTCGCCACGGCAGAGCATATCTGCAGGATTGCCGACCGCGTAGCGCGCGCCCGGGAGGAGACGCAGCGGCTGGCGGTGGTGCTTTCGGCGATGGGGAAGACCACGGACGAGTTGGTTGGTCTGGCGCATCAGGTGTCGTCGGAACCGCGCGGGCGAGAGATGGATCTCCTGCTGGCGACGGGTGAGCAGGTGTCCGTATCGCTCCTCGGCCTGGCGTTGCAGAATCGCGGGATACCGGCGGTCTCGCTGACCGCGTCGCAGTGCGGCATCCGCACCGACGATGCGTACAACATCGCACGGATCGAGTCGATCGACACGGCACGCATCAACGCGGAGTTCGAACACGGGCGCGTGGTGATCATCACGGGCTTTCAGGGGATCACGCGTGATCAGGAGGTGACCACCCTTGGACGTGGTGGCAGCGACATCACCGGCGCCGCGGTGGCGGCGGCCGTGGGCGCCACCGTATGCGAAATCTGCACCGACGTCGATGGCGTCATGTCCGCAGACCCGCGCGTCGTCCCGCACGCGACGCGCTGGGTCGAGATGACCTACGAGGAAGCGATCGAAATGGCGTCGAGCGGCGCCAAGGTGCTGCATCCCCGCGCGGCGGAAGTTTGCATGGCCTACAGGATTCCGATCCATGTGCGGTCCAGCTTCCATAACGGAGAAGGCACGTGGATCCGTGGAGCAGAAGAGATGGTGATGGAACAGGCGGCGGTCGTCGGCGTCAACAAGGAGACGAAGATCGCCAAGGTGACATTGATTGATGTGCCGGATCGGCCCGGCCTTGCGGCAGAGGTGTTTCAGGACCTGGCCGCGCGGTCGATCAACGTCCGGTTGATTATTCAGAGTGCGAGCGCGGCGGGAATCGGGCGAATTACGTTCGTTCTCGATACCGAATACGTCGATGCGACCCGCCCTCTGATCGATGGCTGGAAGGCGCGCGGCCTGGCGCAGTCGGACGAGGTGGACCCCGATGTCGCCAAGATCTCGATCGTCGGGTCGCGTCTGGCCTCGACACCCAGCCTCGCGGCCCGGATGTTCGCCGTGCTGGCGCGCGAGGGGATCAACATCGACTGCATCAGCTCGTCGGAGATGAAGATCGCCTGCGTGATCAATGCCGTCGACGCGGAGCGGGCGGTACAGGCGGTGCATGACGAGTTCTTCCCGCTGGGCGAGACGGCGGATGCGGCAGCGTCGGCGGAACGGCAGGAGGTGAGATGAGTGAGCGGGTGCCGGTTGGCGTGCTGGGCGCCACCGGGACGGTGGGGCAGGAGTTCATAGCAGGGTTGGCGGACCATCCCTGGTTCGAGGTGGCCTGGATTGGCGCAAGCGAGCGCTCCGCCGGCAAGCCCTACGCGGACGCCACGGCGTGGCGTCTCCCGACGCCTCGCCCGGAGTTCGTTGCCGGGATGACCGTGCAGCGTTGCGAGCCCGGGGGCGCGTCGCCGAGCCTCGTCTTTTCGGGCCTCGACTCGTCCGTGGCGGGTGAGGTGGAGCGGGCGTTCGCGGAGGCGGGGCACACGGTGGTGAGCAACGCACGGAACTACCGCATGGAAACGGACGTGCCGCTGCTCATTCCGGAGATCAACGCGGACCATCTCGCGCTGCTAGACGTGCAGGGGCGTGCACGGGGATGGCCGGGGCGTATTGTCACCAATCCGAACTGCTCGACCATCGTCCTGACGCTTGCCCTGGCGCCGCTCCGGCCATTCAATCCCTCCCGGGTGACCGTTTCCACGTTGCAGGCAGTGTCCGGCGCCGGCTATCCGGGGGTGGCGTCACTCGACATCACGGGCAACATCCTCCCGCACATCCGGGGCGAGGAGGACAAGATGGAAACGGAAACCCAGAAGATTCTCGGCACGCTGAACGGTGGCGCGATCCACCCGCACCCGATGGTCGTGAGCGCGACGACGACGCGGGTGCCTGTCCTGAATGGGCATACGATGCTGGTTTCGGTCGAATTCGAGGACTCGCCGTCGGAACAGGACCTGATCGACGCGTTCCGCTCGTTCGGCGGCCGGCCACAGGAGGAAGGGCTGCCGACCGCGCCCGCGCGCCCGATTCACTACACAGGCGACCCGGACCGCCCGCAGCCGCGGCTGGATGTCGACTGCGAGCAGGGCATGGCGGTTACGGTCGGCCGCCTCCGGCGATGCCCCGTCCTCGACTGGAAGTTCGTTGCGCTCGGGCACAACACCATTCGCGGCGCGGCCGGCGCGGCGATCCTGAACGCCGAGATGATGCGGGTCGATGGCCTGCTAAATCAGCGCGCGTCGTAGACGATTCGGCCGCCGGTAACGGTAACGACGACCGACGCCAGGCGGACGTCCGGCAAGGGCACGGAGAGCAGCGCCAGGTCGAGGACCGCGAAGTCGGCCAGTTGCCCGATCGCCAGCCGCCCCTTGATTCGATCCTCGAAAGAGGCGTACGCGCCAGCAATGGTGTAGGCGTTGAGAGCCCGGGCGATCGTGATCCTCTCGGATGGGGTCCAGCTGCTCCGATAGAACGCTTCGAGCGGACGCCGGGTGACCGCCCCGTACAGGCCGAGGATGGGGCCCGCCGGTGCAAATCCCCAGTTCGTCCCGAACGCCACGACCGCGCCGGTGTCCAGAAGGGACCGGACGGGAAACGGTTCCGCGAGCGCGGCGCTGCCCACCATCGCTTCCAATCGCGGACCGGTGTCACCTATCCCGGCCGGCTGCATGCTGGCGATCACGTCCAGCGCGGCGAACCGGGCAATGTCGTCCGGCCGGAGATGTTGTGCATGCTCGATCCGAAACCTGCGGTCGCGCGGACCGTTTGCCGCTATCACCCGCTCGTAGGCGTTGAGCGCCAGGTGATTGGCGCGGCTGCCGACCGCGTGAAGGGCCACCTGGAGCTCTGCCGCGTCAGCCGCATCGACCTGCGCGCTAAGTCGATCGACGTCGTACAGCATCAAGCCGCGATCGTCGGCCGAGTCGGGATAGGGGCGATCAAGCGCGGCGGTACCGGTCTCGACGGTACCGTCCACTACGCCCTTCAGCGCACCGACTCGGAGCCAGTTGTCTCCCCGTCCGTCGTCGCCGCCAAAACGGCCATCGGCGATCGCGTCGCGCAGCCGCCGCCACGTGGGCAGGGGCACCGCGGCGTAGACCCGCACGGTAAGGCGTCCCGAGTCGCGCGCCCGTCCGAGTGCCTCCAGGTCGCTCCAGCTTCCCATGTGATGGACCGACGTAACTCCGCGTTCTGCCAGATAGGCGAGGGCGGCGTCCAGCGCCGCGTCGTCCTCGGCCGGCGTGTAAGCGGGCGGTGGCTCCGGCGCTACTGGCCAGAAGTCATCGTCCAGCAGCAGCGCGTCGCCCGTGGAATCCGCCAGCAGTCGGTGACCGGCGTCGAGCAGGTGGACATGGGCGTCTATGAAGCCGGGCACGACGGTAGCGCCGTCCGCGTCAATGATGATTGCGTCGGTCGCCAGCGCCCGAATCGCGTCACTCGATCCCAGCGCCGCGACACGATCACCGGCCACACCGATCGCCTCGACCAGCGGCCGTTCCGGGTCGCCAGTCCAGACGTTGGCATCGACGACGCCAATTGAGAGGGTGGGAATGGGTGCGGGCGAACTCAGTTCCGCGCAGCCGGTCGCGAAAAGAGCCGCGACGAGCGCGATCGACTCAGTTGGCGACGGCAGCGCCGCTCGCATAGTCCATCATCAGGCGGATCGGCGCCCCCGCGTCGGCGCCGAACAGAGACCGTCCCGGCGTATGGTCCGCGCCTGGATGGACGACTGCCTCCACCTCGATGGTCGTCCCGGCCGGCAGAGCGATCGGCGCATCGAACCAGTAGCGGGTAGGCCATGCGGTGTCCGGCTCTCGGAGGAACAGCATCGGCACTCGAGAGCCGTCAGGAGTCACTGCCACGACCTGTACGTCCCTTGCCTCTATCTCGATCTCCGGCAGCATGGCAAGCACTCTTACGTCGCTGTCGATTGCCTGGCTGAACGTGATCGTCCGGCCTGCTTCATCGGCTGGCGAAGCGATCAGGATCGACTCGATGGTCGCCGCATCACCGTCGGCGAAGTAAAGGCCGACCCGGCTCTGGTCCGTGAATTCCTGCCCGTCCGTTATCCAGGTCTTCTTGTAGTGGATTCGCACAACGACATCGGCTCCGGCCGGCATCGGGTGAGCGGTGTTCTCCAGAACAACACTCGCGCGGCCGGGTGACCAGAGCGCCATCGGTGGGGCGGCAGGGAAGCGGGCGCCGTCGGGCTCGGCAAAGCCCGGCTCCGGATCAGCCTCGTCAAGCGACCGTGCCGTCCCCGACGGGTCGATGTAGATCGCCACGTCCCGGACGACCGCACTCGCGCCGGGTATCACATCCGCGCCCGTCACAAGGCGATCCGCATTGGCGCCGGACGGTAAGACGAAGTAGCGAACCGTCTCGCTCGTCCCTGTGTCGACCGTGAACGGATCTGGCATCTCAAGTTCCAGGTCCGGCGCTCCGAGTGGCCAGTCGGTGGGGCCGGTGACCGGGTCGAGCTCCATGTTGCGGGGCCCCTGCGGATAGCCGCCGCTGGACCATTCGAGGATCATGTCCATCTCCTTCGCGGGAAGGGCATGACCGTTCCGGAAGTCGCCGAAGCCATCCTCCGCCTTCCACGGCGGCATCCGAAGACCAAGCACCTCCTCGCGAATCGACTGCGCCCAGGGGAAGGCCTCGTTGTAGGTGACGAGCGACATCGGAGCGATGCCTCCCTCGCGGTGGCAGGCTCCGCAGTTGTCCCGGAATATCGGGAAGAGGTGCTCGTTGTAGTTCCAGCGTGATGCGATCGGCGTGTGCGTTTCCGTTGGCAAGCTCGCCGTGAGCACGATCACCAAAGTGAGCAGCGCGCTGGCCGCGATGCGCACGATCGTTGCGCCCCCCGTCCGACGTCTCGATGTCATGGTTCCACGCCTCCGTAGATCTCGGTGATGAGATCGACCGCCTCGTCGAAGACGTCGTGCGCGTCGCTGACCTGCTGCTTGTTGCCCAGATCTCCGTACCAGTCAAGGAGCCAGGCGGAGCGGACGAGGCTGCGAACCGCGATTCGGATCAGATTGCGGTCCTGCGCTGGCAGGTCCTCCGCCCGATCGTGCAGCGCGAGCGCCAGTTCCTTCGACTGAAGCGCCGGAATGAAGATCTCTGTGAATCCGCCGGTCGCTACCAGGTTTGCGATCTCTTCGTTCCGCTGGCTGATCCCCTGAACGATGTCGCTCGTCAGTTCCGGGATGCGTGGGCGGATACGCTCGGCAAGCGGCAGCGTCTCGGGCACCGCGGCAGCGGGCGAAGTATCGATTACATCGGGCGCAGCGCTGGAGAACTCGCTGAAGATGAAATCGAACCGATCCTCAGGAAACTCCTCCACGACGCGAATCTTGGCGATCATCTCGGCGGGAAAGGGCTGATCGCCGACTTCCGCCTCGAGGTACGCGCCGTCGGGCGACGGCAGCAGGGCGGCCGACCGAACTTCAACGAACTCGTCGCTCTCCGCGTCGTACTCCTCCTCGAGAACGATGCGTCCCATCCAGAACGTGACATCCACTGGCTCGCGGTAGTTGTCGGTTGCATAGAGACGGAAGATCCCCGGCTCGGGGTAAACCCCCTCGATGTGGTGAAAACTGTCGGGCGCCATGAAGACTCGCCCGCCGTGTTGCGGGCTGTGGTCCATGTGCGCACCCGGGGCCGCGTCGACCACGCCGCAGGTGAGCATCTCCGAACCGTAGTACGGGTTGCGGACCGGGCCGTCCACCTGCACCCAGTTCGATCCGCCGTCGTACATCGGACAGTAGGCGCGTGCATAGCCCGGTGGCAACTCCATGGCTGCCAGGAACTCTGACAGCGGCTTGAAGTCACTTCGCATGGACGCAATGTCGTTCGCGCCGGCCGCCACTTCGGCGAGTGGCCGGATGGTCGGATCCGCTATGGCGATCAGGCCGGCAAGCGCGGTCTGGGCTCCTTCGAAATCGTCGGCGGCGAGCGCCGTCTGCGCCCGCACATACTCGGCGAGCTGGGTCGGGAAGTCGGCCGGCTGGGCGGCAACGGGAATGACGGAGGCGTTGCGAGTGGCGCAGCCGGCCAGCGGCAAACCGAGCGCAAGGCCGATGGCGACAACCCGCACGAACTGTTGAGCCAACTGACGAAACCCCTGTAGAGTGACGCGAACCGGGTTGTTCGACGTTGCCCAGTATACAACGCTGGTCTCCAGCCGACCGCGCCCGCGGGCTGGTTGAGGCTTGGCTTGACGTTCTGAAGGGTGTTCGCCGGCTGTCTCCGCACACCCTCGCGAGCTACCGCCGAGACCTGGCGGCACTCGCGGCGTACGCTGACAGTCGGCGCAAGGAGCTCGATCGTCTTGGCCGGCAGGACCTGGAGGCGTTCGTTCGCGAGAGAATGACGGACGGCCTCGCGCCCCGGTCGGTGGCCCGGGTGGTAGCCAGCGTCCGGAGCTTCTACCGCTTCCTGGTGGCGGACGGCCGCATCGACGAGAACCCGGCCGAAGATCTGCGGCCGCCGCGGTCATGGCCGGCGTTGCCGTCGGCGCTCTCGGCCGAAGCAATCGACACATTGATCGCTCAGCCCGATACCGGAACGCCGGCCGGTCTGCGCGACCGGGCGCTCATTGAACTCCTGTACGCCACGGGTCTCCGCGTGACTGAACTGGTGTCGCTTCGGCCCGGCGATCTCAACCTGCGCCATGGCTATCTCACCTGCCTCGGCAAGGGGAACAAGGAGCGCCTCGTGCCGATGGGAGCGCCCGCGGTCGAGTGGGTGACCCGCTATCGCGACGAAGCCCGGCCCGCGCTGCTCAAGGGGCGGACATCGTCCTGGCTCTTCGTCAATGCTCGCGGGGGCGGAAAGCTGAGCCGCGTCGGTTTCTGGAAGAAACTGAAACAGTACGGCCAACGGGCCGGGCTGCCACGGGACCTGAGTCCCCATGTTCTGCGGCATTCGTTTGCCACGCACCTGCTGGAGCGTGGGGCGGATCTCCGATCGATCCAGACGCTGCTGGGGCACTCGGACCTGTCTACGACGCAGATCTACACCCATGTTCTGGACGCTCGCCTCAAGGCGGTCTTCGAGGCATTTCATCCGCGGGCCTGACTTACGTTGACCGGGCAGTATGAGGGCTGGTACTCTCCACGGTTGCCGTGGGCGCGTCCTGCCCGCCAGAGCCGGAGCGATACTGAAGGAGAACCACAACCCATGCACCGAACCGGCCACTATCTTTTCACTTCCGAGTCGGTCACCGAAGGACATCCGGACAAGATCGCGGATCAGGTTTCGGACGGTGTCCTCGACGCCATCTTCGCCGAGGATCCCAGGGGACGTGTCGCCTGTGAGTCGCTTCTGACGACCGACCTCATCGTCCTGGCGGGCGAGATCACCACCAGCGCCGAGGTCGACTACGAGGCGGTGGCGCGCGATGCGGTGCGCGACGTCGGCTATACCGACGCTGCGTTCGGCTTCGACGCCAACACTTGCGAGGTGCAGGTGAGGCTGCACAGCCAGTCGCCCGACATCGCGATGGGGGTCGATCCGGGCGGGGCAGGCGATCAGGGATTGATGTTCGGCTACGCCTGCACGGAGACGCCGGAACGGATGCCGCTCCCGATCGCCCTGTCGCACCGTCTCGTGAAGGCGCTGTCAACGGCGCGGCGCGACGGCGTGCTCGAGTACCTGAGGCCGGACGGAAAGTCGCAGGTGACGGTCGAGTACGTCGGCGACGAACCGCAGCGGATCCACACGGTCGTCGTATCGAGCCAGCACAGCGACCAAGTGTCGACCGAGCGGTTGCGCGCGGGAATCGAGGAGGCGGTCGTCCGTTCGACGTTGCCGGCGAGCCTCCTCGACGACCGGACGATCATCCACGTGAATCCAACCGGCCGGTTCGTCACCGGCGGCCCGCACGGCGACTGCGGCCTGACCGGACGCAAGATCATCGTCGACACGTACGGGGGCATGGCGCCCCATGGCGGCGGCGCGTTCTCCGGAAAGGACCCGACAAAGGTGGACCGTTCCGCGGCCTACATGGCCCGCTACATTGCGAAGAACTGCGTCGCGGCGGGTCTCGCGGACCGCGTGCAGGTTCAACTGGCGTACGCGATCGGGGTCGCCGACCCGGTTTCGGTGCTGGTCGAGACGTTCGGTACCGGCACCACCGGAATGACGGACGAACAGCTCGGGGACCTCGTGCAGGCTCACTTCGCGCTGAAGCCCCGGGACATCATTGAAACACTCGATCTGCGCAGGCCAATCTACCGATCAACCGCGGCGTTCGGTCACTTCGGGCGTTCAGAGCCGGAGTTCACCTGGGAGCGAACCGACAAGGCGGACGCTCTGCGCGCAGCCGCTGGCGCGCCGGACTGCCTGGCGGCGGTCCACTCCTGAGCCGCCCGGCCGAGTTGGGTTACACCACGGGCTGCCAGGACGAGCGTTCTGGGGACAGGGCGCATGGAACGGCGAGCAGGGCGGTTACGGCCCCTCATCGGGATAGTCGCCCTCGCGGCGGCCGCTGGCCTTGTCTTCGGCCTCCTGTTGCCGCCGTCGGCACGCGTTCTGGAGACGCCGCTCCCCCCGTCCCAGGCCGGTCCGGACTCAGCGAGTAGCGCAGCCGGCGGCATCACTCACACGGCTCGTGGCGTGTACCACGTGCATAGTCGTCGCTCGGACGGGAGCGGGACGGTGCCGCAGATCGCAACTGCCGCCGCCGAGGCGGACCTCGACTTCGTCGTTCTGACGGATCACGGCGACGCGACCGGGATTGCGGCGCCGGCCTACTACGAGGGCGTGCTGATGATCGATGGCGTCGAAGTCAGCACCGATGGAGGTCACTACGCAGCGCTAGGTCTCGGCTCGGCGCCGTACCCTCTCGGTGGTGATGCACGGGGCGTGATCGAGGATGTCCGCCGACTGGGGGGCATCGGGATCGCTGCGCATCCTACGTCGCCGAGGCCGGCGTTGGCCTGGTCCGACCCCTCGCTGCCGGTCGACGCGGTCGAATGGATCAATGGTGACAGCGAATGGCGCGACGAGAACTGGACCTCGTTGGCGCACGTGTTGTTCGGCTACTGGATTCGCCCCGCCGAGAGCCTTGCCTTGATGCTCGATCGCCCCGAGTCGGCCCTGGCGCTCTGGGACGACCTGGCGTCCCGGCGCCGGGTCGTCGGTATTGGTGCAGCGGATGCTCACGGGCGTCTCTCCACGGAAGCGGACGACGAGGGCTACGGCGGGGAAGGAGCGGGGGACGGCAGTGCCGAGAATGGAGGCCTGCGGCTGCCGGGCTACGAACCGGTCTTCCGTGCGCTCTCGGTACAGATCGAGCTGGACCGGCCGCTCATTGGTCAAGCACTGCCGGACGCGGCGGCCATCCTATCTTCGCTGCGCGAAGGACGGGTCTATACCGTGGTAGACGCCATTGCCGGGCCGGCCCGAGTCGCCTGGACCGGCCGGGCGGCGGGCGGCGAGTTGATTCGAATGGGGGAGTGGACCCCGGGAAATGGCCCCGTAGACCTCATTGCGAACGTGGCTGGCGTGGAGGACGCGACGTTCACGCTCTTGAGCAACGGCGCCCCGATATTGGCGGGAGAGCCGGGTCCGACGCTGACGTACCGCACGCCGGTGGCCCCCGAAGATTGGACGGCCTTCCGCGTCGAGGTCTTTCTGCCGGACGCCCCGGGCGATCCCCCCGTTCCCTGGATCGTGAGCAACCCCATTTATGTCGGGGGAGCGCCGGCCGACGCGGTGGGCGATACCAACCTGGTGAGCGCCATCTCTGCAGAACCGAGTAGTCTGCCGGAACAAGCCGACGACCCGGCGGCAACTGGCCAGGGTAGAAGGCTGCCACGCGAATGGCAGGTAGAGCAGAGGGATGCCGAAGTGTTCCTGGCTTCGAATCGTCTCGGACCGGAAACAGACGCCGGTGAGGAGATCCAGATGACGTTCGAGCTGGGATCCGATGTGGAGACCTATGCCGCGGCCGTCCAGCCCCTCGAGGCGGGAGAACTTGTCGGCACAACGGCCGTACGGTTCGAAACCGAAGCGTCTCAGCCGATGAGGCTCTCGTTGCAGCTGAGGCGTTCGCATCCGGCTGGCGGCGAGGGTGACCGCTGGCGCCGCTCGTTCTACGTCGGTACGGAGCGACGCGCCGTGACGGTTCCTTTTGATCAACTGGTCCGGGTGACGCCGGACCTGGAGGCGCAACCGGATCTGGCAGCTGTCGACAGCCTGTTGATCGTCGTCGACACCGTCAACACTTTCCCCGGCACGCGCGGCAGCCTGACGATTGTCGGCCCGCACCTGGTCGGGCCATAGAGGCGGGAGTTCCTCAGGTGCGAACCGCGAAGAGGAAATAGCCGGCCGATGCCCCGAAAAAGGCGTTCGGCGCCCACGCGGCGATGATCGGCGCAAGCATTCCGGCGCTGCCGAAAGCTCCGAAGATGCTGACGACGATCCAGTAGGTGAACGCGAGGACAATTCCTGCGCCGACACCGTACAACGTGCCGCGCCGGCCGGTGGTGACCGCGAACGGAATCGCGATCAGCGTCAGGATCACCGTAACGAAGGGAAACGACGCCTTGCGGTGAAGCGCTACCACCAGGCTTACGACATCGAAGCCGCGTGCCCGCAGTTCCTCGATGTACTGCTGTAGTTCCCGGAAGCTCATCAACTCTGCTTCCGGCAGTTCGGACGCAAACACCTCCGGGGGGGCGATCGTCGCTAGTCGGCGCTCGGCATCGCGCCGGTACCCCGAGCCATTCGAAGTGCCGGCGGTGAAGTCCTGTTCCCAGACGTCGCGACCGTTCCAGCCCGCGGGTGCCCCGGCGTCGGTTCCGAACGTTGCTTCCGCGATGAAGGTCCGCCGGCGGAGAGACCAGGGGGTATCTTCGAACTCGAAGATCGAGAGCGCCCCGACTTCCTGGCGATCCGGATCGAAATGGAGGTAGTGATAAATGTGGCCGTTGTCATCCACCAGCCACCGCCGGTTCAGCGGATCGAACATCTGGACCCGGCCGGAACGAATCTGCTGATCGAGCGCCTCCGCCTGCCGGTTCGCTCTGGCAAGCACCGTCTCGGCCATCAGGAACAGGCAGCCGCTCCAGACCAGGCTGAAGGCAAGTAGCGGGAGCGCCACCCGGTACAGACTGATGCCACATGCCTTCATGACGGTAAGCTCGCTCGTCCGGGTCAGAACCCCGATAGTCACGAGCGTCGCCACGAGTCCTGCTACCGGCAGAACGTAGTAGATGAACTGCGGCGTGGCGTACCAGAGATACTGCAGCAGCATCAGGCCGGTCGCCTGTTCCTTGAACAGGTTGTCGGAGAGCTCGACGAACTCCGTAATGTAGAAGATGCCGAGCAGGCCGACGAAGGCCAGACCGACCCACCGGAGGTACATGCCGGTCACGTACCAGTCGAGGATGTTGAAGCCGATAGTGGCCGATCCTCTGGGAACCGTGACGAGCGCCTCGCCCCGGTTACCGGGAGCCTTCGGACCGTCGACCGCCCCGGCGCCCGCGCCGGGAACCCGGCGGGGAAGTAGGCGCGCTGCCAGCGCTGCGCCCGGAAGGCGTCGATCGGTCCGTCCCGTACGCCACCAGACCAGCAGGATTCCGGCGGTTCCCAAGACCATATTGGGTAGCCATCGGGCTAGCTCGGGCGACATACGCTGGCCCATTGCCATCGCTTCACCCGTATACATCGCGATGTAGTACGCAAAGATCACGCCGATACCCAACGCGAAGCTGGCGAGGCGGCCATCCTTCCGATTGCTGATCCCGAAGGCCGCGCCCAACAGCACGAAGACGAAACACGCCACCGGGATGGAGAACTTCTGGTGGAGGTACATGATGGGCCAGTGGGGCGACAAACCGTCCGCCTCCATCTCCGAGGCTCGCTCGCGCAGTTGCGGGATTGTCATCTCCGCATAGCCTTCCTGCACGCCACCGGCGGGGAAAGTCGACGATGCATCTACCTGAATCAGCAGGTCCTCAAACGCGTGCCGCTCGTACTCTTCCGGTCGTGCCGGGTCGACATGGTGGCGTGTTCCGCGCGATAGGGCGACTTCGACGGTGCCGCGTTCCGCATCGACCATGACCTGGCCGCGCTCCGCCACGTAGATGTCCGGCCGGTTCGGGTCCCCAACGTCCGCCAGGAAGACATTTGACCACCCGCCGCCCGTCTGGGAGACCTCCTGAACGTACAGGACGAGATTGGGGAAGTCGTCCGCGTGGAAGACCCGCGGCTTGATCTCACCCTCGGCGCGATTCGCCACCACCTGGAAGACCAGTTCGCGGAACGCCAGATTCGACCGGGGAATCAACTCGACCATGATCCAGCAGTTGACGGCCGCCACGATAGTAGCGAGGAGAAGGAGCGGGGCGAGAATCCGTCCGAAGCTGATCCCGCATGCCTGCATCGCCACCGTTTCCCGATCGCTGGAAAGACGTCCGAGGGCCATCAGAACGCCCAGCAGGAATCCCATCGGGATAGTCAGTCCGAGCGACTGAGGAATCAGAAGCGCCAGCATCCGGATGATCTCGCCGGGCGCGATTCCGATCCCGATCAGTTCTTCGGCCCGATCCCGAATCGGCGGAAGCAACAGCAGAAACGTGAACACGAAAAGCGACAGCAGGAAGGGCGGGATGACTTCCCGGACGATGTACCGGCTCGTAATACGAAACATCGCGTATTCCAGTTGATCGATCCTATCGGCCCATCGTCACGTCGGCCAAGCGCCTGAGCCATCTCCGCGAGGCCAGACCTTCATCGGACGTTGGCGTAAGCCAGCCTTCGGCAGGCCGCGGCGGCTGTGGTGTCAGCAGCGCTGGAGCCGTTTCGCGAGACCAAACCTTCATCGGACGT
>VXRJ01000018.1:573086-728335 GCA_009838525.1 Acidobacteriota bacterium | reverse complement strand
CTGTGGTGTCAGCAGCGCTGGAGCCGTTTCGCGAGACCAAACCTTCATCGGACGTTGGCGCCAGCCAGCCTTCGGCAGGCCGGGGCATCTGTGGTGTCAGCAGCGCTGGAGCCGTTTCGCGAGACCAAACCTTCATCGGACGTTGGCGCCAGCCAACGTCCGATAAGGTATGTTATGTTAACTTTGGCTTGGATGTGCCTCCCGCGACGGACATGCAGAGGCGCTGCTTCAGTTGTCTCGCTGCCGCAATTGTTCGAGGATCTTCTCGAGCGCGTCAATCAGCTCACTCCGCGGCACGCTCGACTTCCGGAATGCCAGCCGTACATTGAACGCCTTGTTGGGTGCAGCGTAGCTGTAGACGAACGGCTTCGGCCGGCGCCCTGGCTGCCGGCGCGCGGCGCGCGCCTTCTTCCGCGTGGCGGTGCCTTCGCGCGAGATTTCCGCGATCAGCGCCGTCATTGCCTGTGGAGTGCGTTGCCGGACGACCTCCAGCAGCAACGATTTCGACGTGATGTTGCCAAGCTGGCACAGTTGCTTGATTTCGTCCGGCATCGTATGCACGGCCAGCGACTCGGTGATCGACGTGCGCGACTTGCCGATGCGTTGTGCCAGTTCCGCGTGGGTGTGGCCGAACTTCTGCGCCAGGGTGTGCAGGGCTTCGGCCTCTTCAAACGGTGTCAGATCTTTGCGCTGCAGGTTCTCGATCAGTGCGATTTCAAGGGTCTCTGCTTCGTCCGCCTGTCGGATGATCACCGGTATCTCGGCCAATCCCACCTGGATGGCTGCCTGGTAGCGTCGTTCACCGGCGATGATGTGGAACCGGCCCTCGCGCTCGCGGACAATAAGCGGCTCGAGGATTCCCTTCTCGGTGATCGACGCGATCAACTCGGAGAGATCTCCCATCTGTTGCCGCGGCTGATCCGGATTCGGGTCGATCCGATCGATCGGCAGCAGCCGCCCGATCGGTTCACCGGCCGATGCGGCGAGGGCGTCGACGTAGTGTCCTCCGTGCCGCATTTGTACGGTTGAAGGCAATCCTCGCTTAGACACGGTCCATCACCTCCTCGCACAGGCTGTAGTAGTCCCGCGCGCCGGTCGAATGAGGCGCGAACTGGAAGATAGACTCCTTGTACGCCGGACTCTCCTCGAGTCGGACGTTCCTGGCGATCACGGTCCGGAAGACCTTGTCCCCGAAGACCTTCTGAATCTGATCGCGGGTATCGCGCCCTATCGTGGTCCGCCGGTCGTGCATCGTGATCAGCGCACCCAGGATGCTCAGGCTGGGGTTGGCGCGCTGGCGCACCCTCTCGACCGTTTCGAGCAGGTCGTCCGTTCCCTCCAGGGCGAAATAGGACGATTGAATCGGAATCAACAGGTGCGTCGCGGCTACCAAGGCGTTGACGGTCAACAGGCCGAGCGTCGGCGGACAGTCGACGACTATGCAGGGAAAGCGCTCGCGAACCGTGGCGATCTGATCCTTGAGACGGAAATGCGCGTCCAGTTCGCCTACGAGCTGCGATTCGATCTTGGCGAGGGCGATACGCGCGGGCGCCAAGGCGAGATTCTCCTGGTTCGTCGGGATGATGGTGTCCGCGAGGCCGCAACTGCCGTTGGTGATCGCGTCGTAGACGGAGCGACGCTCCGAATCGGGATGCGCGACCGATAATGTGCTGTTTGCCTGCGGATCGAGATCGATGAGGAGTGTCGGCTTGCCGCGGAAGGCTAGCGCCGAAGCCAGGTTGATGGAGGTAGTGGTTTTTCCTACTCCACCCTTCTGGTTGGCTATGGCGACGATCATGGGCCGGTTCGCCGAAGCGTGGATGGACGCGGGACCACCGCCCGCAGCAGCGCGGGGTGACGTGATTCTAGGGGTGACGCCGGATCGTGTCAAGAAACGGCACCGACCGAGTCCTGACCGGAGCCTTCAAAAGGCCCGCAATTGTTGGAGGATCGCACAATTGTCGGCCGGCCGACAATTGTCACATCTTGTATCTGCCGAGGTCCTCCGGATCGAGACTTTCGAGCCAGCGGGTGAGCCGTTCCGAGTCGCTCTTTCCGGGTGCGAACTCGAGGCTCTTCGCGTTGTCCATCACCTCGTCTTCGACAAAGATAGGCGCGCTTACGCGAAGCGCCAGCGCGATGGCGTCGCTCGGCCTCGCGTCCACTGCGACAACGTCGCCTCGGATGCGAACGTAGATGAGCGCGTAGAAGGTGTTCTCCTTCAGGTCGGAGACGACTATCTTCTCCACCGTGCCGTCGAGCCCGGCGATCAGATTTCCCAGGAGGTCGTGGGTCATGGGACGCGGCGTTGTGATGTTCTCGATCTGAATCGCGATAGCATTTGCTTCGAAGACCCCCACCCAGATCGGCAGCACGCGATCGCCGGTGTCGTCCCGCAGGATGACAATCGGCATGCTGGTGATGGGATCGACCATGAGCCCCTTGATGGTCATCTCGATCTGCATCAGATCACCTCGCCCCAGACGCTGTTTGGCCCGGCCCGCCGAACGTTGATATCCAGTAACTGCCCCAGGCAGTCCGGTCCTGCCTCGAAGTTGACCGCAGTGTTGCCGCAGGTGCGTCCGGTGTATTCGTTCGATCGCTCCCGTCGGCGACTGGAAGCGTCGGCCAGAACGGTAACCTGCCTGCCGACCATGGCTTCGTGAAGCGACTGCTGGATATCCTGTTGCGCTTGCTGCAGGACGGTCAGGCGTCGCCCCTTCTCCGTTTCCGGGACGGTGTCCGGCATTCGACGGCGCGCCAGTGTGTTCGGCCGCTCGGAGTACTTGAACGAGAACATCCCATGGAAGCGGATGCTCTCCGCGAGGCTGAGGGTCTGCTCGAAATCATCCACAGTCTCTCCCGGGAACCCGACAATAATATCGGTCGAAAGCGCAATCTCCGGTATTGCCGCACGGACTTCATCCACCAGTTCGAGGTAGCGCTCCCGAGTATGTCGCCGCCGCATCAGTCCAAGGATGCGCGTGGAACCTGACTGCACAGGCAGGTGCAGGTGTTTGCATACCTTGGGTAGATCGCGCATGGTTTCGATCAGACGCCCGGTGACGTGGCGGGGATGCGGACTGGCGAACCGGATTCGATCGATCCCTTTGACCTCGTGCACAAGTGCCAGGAGCCGGGCGAAATCGCAGTCGCCCCGATCCGGCGCCTGGTAGTGGTTTACGATCTGGCCCAACAGGTGCACTTCGCGGCGTCCCGAAGCAGCAGCTTCCTCGATTTCCGCCACAATCTCCGTGGCCGGCCGCATCCGTTCGTGACCGCGGGTGTAGGGAACGACGCAGAAGGCGCAGAAGTCGTTGCATCCCTCGATGATGGTGACGAAAGCCTTGACGGGATCACTTCGAACCGCAACTCCGAGAGGGAACGAGATGTTGTCGTACGGGTGGATGTCGA
Organism: Acidobacteriota bacterium; assembly: GCA_009838525.1. NCBI lineage: Bacteria > Pseudomonadati > Acidobacteriota > Acidobacteriota bacterium. The sequence continues at coordinate 724,921 of VXRJ01000018.1, read as the reverse complement.
CCTGCGACACGCGCGTCCGGCGGGCTGCCTCGATGGCGCTGGGCAACTGCGTTAGTGCTTGCGTTCCAATGACGACATCGATCAACGGCGCCCGGTCGAGGAGCTGGTTTCCCTCCTGTTGCGCGACACAACCGGTTACCGCGATGATCGGCCGCTCGTCCACCGCGACGTGGCGATACCGGTCAAGTCGCGAGAACAGCTTCTCCGACGCCCGCTCGCGCACGCTGCAGGTATTCACCACTACCAGGTCTGCCCCGTCGACCGACGGCGACGGCGCATAGCCCGCTTGGTGCAGCAGTCCTGCGAGACGTTCGCTGTCGTGAACGTTCATCTGGCAGCCGAACGTCTCGATGATGTAGGTCCTGGCCATTGCCGATGTTGAGCCTACCTCTATTCTCGGCTACCCGCACAGGTAGCAGTCGCCGCAGAAGGGGCCGAAGGTCATCCCGCCGACGCGGGTTTTCGCCTTTCGCCCCTACTTTCTCTTTCGCCTTTCGCCCCCGTTGCGGCGCGCGCCAGTAGTTCTTCCGCCCCAGCCAGGGCCGCGCCGCCGGCGCGTCCGGTCATCAGTCTTGACAGCTCCGCCGCCCGGCGGTCCTCCGGGAGCCGTTCGATCCGGGCCCGGGTCCGTCCGCCCGCCACTTCCTTCGTTACCTGGAAGTGGGTTGTGGCGTGCGCGGCCAGTTGCGGCGCATGCGTGACGCACAGTACCTGGAAGCGTTTTCCCAGGGCGCGAAGGCGCTCCCCCACCCGGTACGCGGCGTCACCGCCGATGCCTGCGTCGACCTCATCGAAGACCAGTGTCTTGCCCGCGTCGTCGGTGGCCGCGAGCGTCTTCAGTGCCAGCATGACGCGCGACAGTTCACCACCCGAGGCAACCTTCGAGAGCGGCTGAAGGTCTTCTCCCGGATTGGCGGAGAAGAAGAGTTCGGCTTCGTCGGTGCCTCGGGCGCTCCAGCGTGTCTCGGGGAGCCCGGATTCCAGTCGCACCTCGAACCGGCCGTTGGCGATCGCGAGGTCCTTCGACTCCGTTTCGAGCGCCGGCGCCAGAGCCGAGGCCCAATGGACCCGCGAGGCCGACAACTCCCCCGCCGCCGCCAGGTACGCGTCGCGGGCCGCCTCGAGAGCCGCAACCAGATCGGTGTGGCGCGCCGTCTCGTCGGCGGCGCGGTCGAGTTCGGCCACAATCGTCTGCCGGCGTTCCAGGATCGTGTCCAGGTGGCCGCCGTACTTCCTTGCCAGACGCTCGATTTCCGCCAGGCGGGACTCGACATGAGCGAGACGGTCGGGCGTTGTCTCGATGTCGGCGGCGCAGGAACGCAGGGTCCGAGCCAGTTCGTCGAGGGTCGAATCGACCGTGCCCCGGGTTTCCAGATAGGGGGCAAACGACGGGTCGAGGCGCGCCAGCTCCTCCACCTGACGCCAGATCGCGGCCAGCAGCGAAATGACCGAGTCATCCTTCTCGTACAGCGCGGCGTAGGCGCCGCCGGCGAGCGCCTGCAGTTTCTCCGCGTTGGCGAGACGGTTGCGCTCGATCAGGAGCTGGCCGTCTTCACCCGGCCGTGGCGCCACGCGGTCGATCTCGGCCAGGGCGAACTTCAGTACGTCGACTTTCTCGGCGCGGTCATGACCCCGCTGCTCCGCTTCAGCAAGCAGTGCCCTCGCGTCGCGCCACTGTTCGTAGCGCGTCTTCACCGCACCTGTGGGATCGACGCCGGTTCGACGTGTGCCGTAGGTGTCCAGAAGCCTCAGGTGATTCCGGGGATCAAGAAGCGCCTGGTGCGCATGCTGGCCGTGGATATCGACCAGTCCGGTGCCCAGTTTTTTCAGTGTTGCGGCAGAGCTGAGCGCGTCATCGATGAAGATGCGTCCGCGGCCACTCGCCGGCACTTCGCGGCGGACGATCTTCTCTTCACCGAGGCCCGTTTCGAATGCCGCCTGGACCACCGCGCATTCCGCCCCGGTCCGGACGGTGTTGCCACTGCTCCGCTCGCCCAGCAGCAGGCCCAACGCGCCGACGATGATGGACTTGCCGGCGCCGGTCTCCCCCGTCAGGACGTTGAATCCCGCATCGAATTCACACTCCAGGGTGTCAACGATGGCGAGGTCGCGAATACCCAGAAAGCGGATCATGGGAGGGAGGCGAGCGATCGTATCACCCAGATGAACGCAATGCCGTGGAGCCCGGTTGGGGGTCTTCGCCAGAGGACGTAAACAGGACTGCACGGTTTGACAATCGGCAAGGCCACGGGCTACGCTTGCCGAAGTCTGCGCCTTCCCAGCGGCGCGCCAGTGTCAGCATCGACGGGAGAACTAAGGTGCGTATCCTCGGATACCTTGCCTTTGTGATCCTTCAGGCGCCCGCGTTGACGGAGTGGCTCGAAGGGCTGCAGGGGCGGTTCGGCACAAGCGCGGACTTCTTTCCTCTCTTTCAGGCACTGGCTCTGCAGCCGGATACCGGGATGGAAGCCGAGTCGTCCGGCGCGTTCGGCAGCGGAATCATCAACCTCATCGCGCAGTCGTCATTGCTGTCGCAGGCGGTGTTGGCGACGCTGCTGATCTTTTCCGTGGCCTCATGGGGCATCATCGTCTTCAAGCTCTTGCAGTTCCGCCGTGTCGAGTCGCAGACCGGCGCGTTCGTGGAGGTCTTCCGCAAGAGCCGGAAGTTCTCCGAAGTGCAATCCGTCTGCAAGTCACTCGCGGCCAGCCCCCTCACCGGTGTCTTTCAGGCCGGTTACGTCGAGCTGAATACCCAGCTCCGGCAGTCCGAGGGCACGGGGATGGAAGGCAGTCAGCAGCCGTCGCTCCGGAGCTTCGAGGCGTTGGATCGCGCGTTGCTCCGCGCCTCGAACGTGGAAGTAACGAAACTGGAACGCCACGTGCCAATACTGGCGACGACGGCGAGCATCACGCCGTTCATCGGCCTGTTCGGAACCGTCTGGGGCATCATCATCGCCTTCCAGGGGATCGCGGAGACCGGGTCGACGAATCTGGCGGCAGTGGCGCCAGGAATCGCCGATGCGCTGATCGCGACGCTGGCGGGGCTTTTCGCGGCAATCCCCGCCGTCTACTTCTACAATCATCTGACCAACAAAGTGAAGCTCACGGCCTCGGCAATCGACGACTTCTCGCTTGAGTTCCTGAACATTGCGGAGCGGCACTTCTCGCCCTGATGCGATCGCACGATGCCAAAGGTTCAGGGAACGGACGGCGGTGGAGGTGGTGGCGGCCGACGGCGCGGACGGCGCGTCGCGACGTCTCTCTCGGAGATCAACGTCGTGCCGCTCGTCGACGTGATGCTGGTGATGCTGGTCATCTTCATGGTGACCGCCCCCATGATGCAGCGTGGCCTCGACGTCAATCTACCCGAGGCACGCAGGGCGGAGCCGCTGGTTGCGGAGCGCCTGTTTGTCACCGTGCCCCTCTCCTACCGGTCGGACGGTGTCGTGCAACTGGGAGACGACAATGTCCGGGTCGAGGTGCTGGCCGACCTCATGCGAGACGAGATGGCGGCCCGGACGGACAAGTCGGTGTTCCTGCGAGGCGATGAAGAGATTACCTACGGTGAGCTGATCTCGGTAGTGGACTATCTGCAGGACGGAGGCGTTCAGGAGATCGGCCTGGTGCTCGACCTTCCCCCGCAACGGTAGCCGGGGCCTGACGCAAGGTGAAGCAGGGTGCAGGACGCAACGTCACAGGTCATCGCGGAACGGGCGCAGCCGCCGGACCAGTTGCGGCGGCCGTTTGCCGTCTCCGCCGGAGCGCACGTCCTGTTGGTCGTGGGGTTGCTCCTCGCGCCGTCGTCGTGGCTTGCTGCCGGAAGCGATGAGGCCGACCTGGATGTGATGGTGCTTCGCCTGGGCGGTCCGGAAGGGCCGGGCGAAGGCGGGGCGACGCCGCTCGGCGGACGGCCCGTGCAGCAGGTGGCGCCGCTCGCGGACGCGCGCCGTCCGGAGTGGATTCAACCTCCGTCGCCAGCCCCGCCGGAGATGATCCTGCCGGTGCCCGAGGCGGAGTCACGCCGGCGTCCCGAACCGGAAGTCGAGACGACAACCGAACCGGAGGAAGCGCGCGGGCGGACCCCCACCAGAGGACCCGAAGTGCGCGAGGGCACGTCGATGGCGGATACCGGCGTCCAGGGATTGGGCGACGGCCTGTCCGCCGGCGGTCTCGGGGGCGATGGCCTGGAACTCGATGTGGGCAACTTCTGCTGTCCGGAGTACCTCGCCACGATGCTGGAGTTGATCCGGCGGCAGTGGGACAACAATCAGCGGGTACCCGGTCTCGTCGTCATCCGGTTCGTCATACAACGGAGTGGCGCGATTGGGGATGTGCAGGTGGCGCGTTCCAGTGGCCACTTTGCACTCGATCTCAGCGCGCAGCGGGCGGTGGTACTCGCCGCCACGATGCCTCCCCTGCCGTCCCGGTTCCCGGAAGACACCCTGGCCGTCCGGCTCACGTTCGAGTACCAGTCATGATGCAGATTGCCCGTCCCTTGCCCGTTGCATTCCTCTTGGCGGTGTCCGTCACTGGCACCTGGCTGCTGGCGGCGCCGCTTCCCGTGTCTCAGAACCAGCGGTCCGAGGTGGATCTCAGGATCGGAGGGCGGATCGGCGCGCAGCCACGTTTCGCGGTGCCCGACTGCCTGACGTTGACGAGCGATGACGAGATGCAGGATGCCTCGCAGATCATCGCGCAGGTGCTCTGGGACGATCTGGCATTCGAACGGGAGTTCCGGATGGTCGCGCGCGACACCTACGGTTCGATCCCGGTTGCCCGCACGCTTACGGATTTGCCGTTCGACGCTTGGCGCGAATTGGGCGCTGACGGCGTTATCAGTTGCTCGGTCCGTCGTCTTGACGAGGATCGGGTGGAGGTCGACGCCAGGCTGTTCAATACCCGGACGTACGAGTCCGCGGTTGGCGAACGCTATACGGGCAGTCTCCGCAACGTTCGCGCCTACGCCCACGCTTTCTCCGACGAGATACATCGACGGCAGCGAGGCCTTGAGGGCGTGGCGCAGACCCAGCTTACATTCACGTCAGATCGCGACAGCCAGTCGGTTCTCGGCTTGGTGCCGGATCGGCAGACGAAGGAGATCTACGTCGCCGACTACGATGGCGCGAACGTCCGCCGCGTTACGACGGGCCGCACGCTCAATGTCAATCCCGCGTGGGCGCCGGACGGCCGCTCGGTGGCGTACACGTCGTACCGCAGCGGTCTTCCGGACATCGTCGTTTCGCACCTTTACGAAGGGCGCCTTGAGACACCCGCGGCCGGGACCAGCGACGCGCACAACTTCCTGCCCGCCTATTCTCCGGACGGCACGCAAATGACGTTCATGTCGAACCGGGACGGCAACCCGGAGATCTACGTGATGAACGTAGACGGCACGGGACTTCGCCGCCTGACTTCCCATCCGGGCATCGATGCCAGCCCCACCTGGTCGCCGGTCGGTCTACAGATCGCGTTCACGTCCGATCGGACCGGATCACCGCAGATCTACGTCGTCGGGGTCGACGGCACGGGTCTCCGCCGCATCACTTTCGAGTCGTACTGCGATCGTCCCACCTGGTCGCCGAGCCCGTACAACGAAATCGCGTATGCGTCGCGCACCGGCCCCGGCTTCGACATCAAGATCGTCGACCTCGCTACAAACGAAGTGCGGCAGTTGACCTTTGGTCTCGGCACCAACGAGAGCCCCAGCTACTCCGCCAACGGCCGACACCTAGCGTTCTCGTCGACGCGGGGTTCCGGTGAGAAGCAGATCTGGCAGATCGGACGAGATGGACGTGGTGTGCGTCGCGTCACGCACGCCGGCAACAACGAGATGCCAAGTTGGTCTCGGTGACCTCGGCAAGGAGGACGAAGAACTGATGACTATGCAGAGTCGCAAGTGGACGGCGTACCGTTTCCTGATGGTGGCGGCGATTGTTGTCTTCGCCGCCTCCTGCGTCCGAACGCCTCCCCAGGTTGCACCTTCGGCTCCACCGGCGCCATCGGTGGCGGAGGCGGACCCGGCGTCACCGCGACCCGTTCCGGCGCCAGCGCCTTCCGCGGCACCTTCCCCCGATGCGCCTCCCCGACTGTCGGATGACGAGTTCTCGTCGCGGACGCTCGAGGAGATCAATCGCGCGTCACCGCTGGAGCCGGTCTTCTTCGGCTACGACAGCATCGAGTTGGACGCGGATGCCCTGGAAGCGATCCGGTCCAACATGACGACGCTCGAGTCGTACTCCAGTTGGTCGATCACCATCGAGGGGCATTGTGACTCGCGCGGCACGCCGGAGTACAATCTCGCTTTGGGCGAGCGGCGCGCCCTCGCCGTCCGCAACCACCTGGTGGATCTCGGGATCGACGCGAACCGTATCCGGACGATCAGCTACGGCGAGGAATTCCCGTTTACGCCGGGGGAACACGAGGCGGCCTGGGCGTCGAACCGACGCGCACACTTCGTCGTTACGGCCCGGTGAACCGCGCGCCGCGCGTGCCGATTCCGATTGCCGGTAGCGCCCTCGTGCGGGCTCTGGCGTTCGGTTGTCGGCCAGAGTACAGTAGTTGAAACACCCCCTCCGGAGGATTGTGATGAGAGTCCCATTCACCGCAGTTGCCGGCGTGATGCTTACGGTAATCCTGGCTTTCCCGGCGACAGCCACCGCAGCTGACCGGGAGCACGAGCAGTTAATGGCCGACATCCGGATGCTGCAGGAGCATGCGCTTCGCCTCCATCTGATGATGAACGCGCTCGACACCCGTATGGACGAGCTCGTGGCGGGCCAGGAAGCGATCGGTGACGCCATGCGTCGCGCGTTCGCGGATCAGCAACTGACGGCCGAGAACATTGCGACCGTCATCCGCGTCGTCCGCGAGAAGGTGGATGAGTCGAATGTTCGGATCTCGTCGCTGTCGCAGGAGATCGAAGCGCTGCGAGAAGCGATTCCGCCGATGCCGATGCCCACGACAATACTGTCGGTCGATCCGGAGACCGGGTTGCCAATTGCGCCCACTGCGGGGGCGAACGCACCCCAGCCGGTCGCGGGCGCCGATCCCAATGCCGACTCCGCTGAGACCGACGCTCAGCCACCGCCGGTCGCCGCGGTCTCACCGGGCGTCGCCATGTCGCCGCAGCGGTTGTACGACACTGCGTGGGCGGACTACACCAACGGACAGTGGGCGCTCGCGGTGCAGGGCTTCGAGGCGTACATAGAGACCGTGCCGCAGTCCGACTTCGCCGACGACGCAGCCTTCTACATCGGCCAAACGTACTTTGCGGAAAGTCGCTTTGAAGAAGCGGTCGACGCCTTCGAACAGGTGTTGCTGAACTACCCCGACGGCGACGTTGTTCCGGATGCGTCCTATAAGCGGGGCCTCGCGCTCGAACGGCTCGACGATCCGGATCGCGCGCGCCAGGCGTTCGAACTGGTTGTCGTCAACTACCCCGAGCACTACATGGCGGCGATGGCACAACAGGCGCTCGATCGGCTTGGTCAACCCCAGCCGTAGCCGGTCGACTTCACATAAGAGGAAGAGACAGGCACCACACACACGAACCAGCTTCGAGCGCGGGCGCGCGGGGGGTACAACACATCATGGCAAGTCTTTGCAAGGTCAGTATTGTCGGTAATCTCGGTCGGGACGCCGAGCAGCGGTACACGCCAGGCGGCGACGCGGTCGTCACCTTCAGCGTCGCTACGACCGAGGTGCGGAACAACCGGGGTGAGCGGGAGGAGCACACCCAGTGGTTTCGTGTGGATTTCTGGGGCAAGCGCGGCGAACGGATCAAGGACTACCTGACGAAGGGGCAACGCGTCTTCGTCGACGGACGGCTGCGCGTGCGGGACTACGAGGACCGCGACGGCAAGGCTCGGTACTCGCTCGACGTGCGGGCGGACGACGTCGTGCTGCTCGGCTCGCGGCGGGACGGTGAGGGTCGCCAGGATCGTTACGACGATCAGGCGCCCGCGGCGGCTGCTGACGCGGCCAGTGTCGGCGGCAGTGGCGGTAACGTCAATCTCGCGGACGACGACATCCCGTTCTAGCTGCTAGGGATCGGACGTTCCGGTGCGGCCGTAGCGATCATCGAGTCGAACGACATCGTCCAGTTCGGGAGTCGAGACCTCAAAGAGGTCGCTATCTTCCATGGCGGTCATCCTGTGAACCACGCCAGGCGTGATGTGCACGCACTCGCCTGGCTGCATCTCCCATGTTTGGCCGTTGTCACCCGTCCCGAGCTCGAAGTGCAGGCGTCCCCGCCAAAGAAGGATGGTTTCTTCCTTCCTCTCGTGGTACTGCAGGCTGAGGGCATGGCCTGCGCGGACGTGGATTACCTTCCCGACATAACGGTCGGTTCGCGCCCAGATCAACTCGTGGCCCCAGGGCTTCTCAACCCGACGGGGAGGCTCACCTGCCGGGTCTCTCGTTCTGCTCATCACGTCAGTAGTGGGTACGTCGGCGGCTGGACGTCGGGATCTTCATCTCCTCGCGGTACTTGGCGATCGTGCGCCGAGCCAGCTTCAGTCCTTCGTTCTCCTCCAGACGCTGCACGATACGGGAATCGCTGAGTGGTTTGCGCGGATCTTCCTCCTGGATCATCTTGCGGATTCGCCGCTTGATGGCCACGGACGAGACGTTCTCGCCGAACACGGTATGTACACCTGAACTGAAGAAGTACTTCATCTCGAACACACCCTGCGGGGTGTGCATGTACTTGTTCGTGACCACGCGGCTAACCGTCGACTCATGCATCCCGATGTCATCCGCCACATCACGCAACACCATCGGCCGGAGGCACTCCACTCCATGCTCGAAGAAACTGCGCTGGAACCGGATGATGCTGGTCGCGACGCGCTGAATAGTCTTCTGCCGCTGATCGATGGACCGTATCAACCAGATTGCCGACCTGAACTTCTCCCGGACGTACGCTCGCGTTTCCTCGGAGTTCTCGCTCTTCTTGTTCATCATGCGCCGGTAGACCGGGCTGATTCGCAGTTGCGGCATGCCGTCCTCGTTCAGCATGGCGACGAATTCGTCGTCCACCTTGACCACGGAGACATCCGGGATCACGTATTGCGATCGAACCGGATTCAGACTGGCGCCAGGCTTCGGATCCAGCCGTTGCAGCACCTCGACGTGTTCACGCAGCCCCGCCAGGGTCAGACCGAGCCGTCTCGCCAGGTCCGGCAACTGATGATTCTGGAGCAACCCGAGGTGTTCGCGGACGATCGTCTCGCTCGGGGTGCCGGTCAGGTCGAGCCGGTCGATCTGAAGGAGAAGACACTCCTGCAGATCGCGCGCCGCGACACCGGCCGGGTCGAGGGTCTGCACCAGCGCGAGCGCCGCCTCGACGTCGTCGTGCGACCAGTTGCCCATCGCTGCCAGTTCCTCGATCGACGCGACGAGGTAGCCATCTTCATTGAGGTTACCGATGATAGCCAGACCGATTTCCCGCAGTTGATCGTCATCGGTTTGCATCAGCAGCTGCCAGCGAAGATGGTCTGACAGAGAGCCGGCGGTCGCGAGAGTGTTCTCGATCGGCGGCAGTTCCGGAGTCTCCGTGGCGTTCCGCGGCCGGTAGCCGTCGTCCAGATAGTCGCCGAAGAAATACTCGTAATCGGCGTCGTCCCAGGTGGATTCCTCCTGCTGCGTCGTTCCCTCGGGCGCCTCCGCCGAGTTGTCCGGTGTAGCCGGCGCCTCCGCCGGTTCGGGCGCGCCGGCGTCGGTCCCGTCCGGGGCCGCGTCGAGTGCCGGGCTCTCTGCCGCCTCCGGATAGGCGGCGTCGTCTGTTTCGGGCGCCGCAGGTGTGTCAGCGGTTTCTGACGATGCTGTTTCCTCTTCCGGCACCTCCTCGAGCAGTGGGTTCTCGACCACTTCCTGGTTCAGGAGGTCGGCCAACTCGAGCGTCGACATCGGAAGCAGCTTTATCGCCTGCTGCAGTGACGGTGTCAGGACGAGCTTTTGCGAAAGCTGCGTCTGAAGTCGTTGCTGAATGGCCATCGAGCGCCTGATGCAGCCGCCGCCGGGCGCGGCACGCTTCCTTCGATCTTAGTCCAAACGGTGCGCTCTCAGCGCCGACCGACGGCGGCTCTCAACGGGTGCTCAGTCGAGTCGGAAGTCGGCACCAAGGAAGATACGCTTGACCGCTTCATCGCCCGCCAGTTCGTCCGGCGTCCCATTCTTGAACACGTGACCGTCATGGATGATGTACGCCCGGTCGGTGATCTTGAGCGTCTCGCGGACGTTGTGGTCGGTCATCAGTACGCCGATTCCCCGCTCCTTGAGGTGGAAGATGATCCCCTGAATATCTGCCACAGCGATCGGATCGATGCCGGCGAAGGGTTCGTCGAGCAGAATGAACGAGGGCGACATCACCAGTGCCCGGGTGATCTCTACCCGTCGGCGCTCTCCTCCGGAAAGCGAGTGCGCCCGGGCGTCGGCGAGCGGCTTGAGATGCAGTTCGGCGAGCAGATCGTCGGCCCGGCGTCGGCGTTCAGCACGCGGTAGCTTGAGCGTTTCGAGGATCGCGAGGATGTTCTGCCTGACGGTCAGGCCGCGGAACACGGAGGGCTCCTGCGGGAGATACCCAATACCCCGCTTCGCACGGACGTACATCGGGTGGCCGGTGATGTCTTCGTCGTCAAGCAACACTCGTCCCGAGTCGGGCGGAGTCAGGCCAACGACCATGTAGAAGGTAGTTGTCTTGCCCGCACCGTTCGGGCCGAGCAGGCCGACCACCTCGCCCGGACGGACCTCAAGGCTGACGCCGCTGACGACGGTGCGCCGGCCGTACGACTTGGTGAGGTCTGAAGTCTTGAGGGAAGCCATGGACGGACGGACGTCCGATCAAAATTCCTGACAGGGACCGGTGGAGGATGCCGTACGGGCCTCAGCCCTTCCGTCCACGGTGACCGAGTCGCCGGCGACGTAGAACGTGACGGCACGGCCGGTTGTTTCACGACATCCGCCACCTAGTTCCTCGACCACTCGAACTGGCGTGCCCGTCATGTCGTAACGCCCGTCGGCGTCGTCGTACGAGAGTGTCTCGCCGGCGGCGCGTCGGCCATCAAGCAGCAGCCGCACCTCGTCGCTGGCCTCAATCTGCTCCAGGGTCCTGGCATCGTCGGCCAGTTGGAGAGTAATCGTCTTCCCTGCCAGGTCGGTGCCGTCGCTGTCGAGCCTCGCCTCACCCAGGTAACTGATCTGCCGTGCTTCGTTGTCGTATTCGAACGCGGCCCCGCGAGAATTGGCGGTCGTCGGTGCGGCCTCGCCGGTTTCGTGATCGTGCCTCACCATCGTGGTGCGCGTCGTAACGCTTTCCCGCGCCTCCAGGTTGCCCGTCAGTTCCTGAATAGAGATCGTCTCGGCGCGGATCTCCGTTTCTCCCTGCCAGAGTCGCGCCTGTCCTGCGTACGTTGCACTCGACTCTCCAGCGTCGTAAACGAACCTCTCCCCCGTTGCGTAGATCGGCGGTCCCTCGTCGAACAGGCCAGGCGTCGTCAACCCGTCGGCATCGTTGTCCAGCTGCAGGATTCCGCGAACCGTTTCGACCGCCTCAATGTCAGGGCCGTCAAGACGGACAGTTACCGTTGCGCCCTGTATCGACCCCCAGCGATCTTCAACGCGTGGCGGATTGCCCGCCTCGTCGGTCAGGAGAATGAAAGTCGCCTCGTCCGGCGCGTACGTCGCGACGTCCGCCACGCCGCGAACTGCGCCCGTCTCCAGCGTTACCGCGCCGCTGAAGCGGGCGTCGCCGAGGCGCGTAATGTTGTCTTGCAGCGCCGCTACAAGCCGTTCCGCTCGTATGATCCGTTCGCCGGACGAGGCCCCCGATTCCGTAGGCTCCGGTTCACGGAACTCGACAGCGCCGTCGAGCCGCACTTCCGTAGTCCGGTCGACGGACTCGCCCAGTTCCAAGTCGAGCCGATCCGCCCCGATTTGCCGGGCGGGACCATCGATGGCAGGAAGGTTGAGCGTGACGCCGTCGCGGGCACGCAGTTGATCGAAGCCGTCGGAGTCAGAGCCTCCGGCAAACCGAAGGTCCAACGTCTGGGCGGCAATCGTTGCACCGTCACGGTCGGCATCGCTGTGCAGCTCTACGTGTCCACCGCCGGCGACCGCGGCACGATCGAGCCCGCCGTCGACGTACGTCACGGTAATCACCTCGGCGGACAGCGCGCGAAGGCCGCCTGGCGCACTGTCACTCCCCTCTAGGCGCGCACCACCAGTCAGCTCGACGCCTTCCAGGCGAGACGCGTCGGGGTCGAAATTGACAATTGCCTCGTTTGCCGCCATCTGCCGGTCACCCGCGTCGATCACGACGTTTCCCTCGAAACGCATGTAACCGTCCGCTCGGGCAACCAGGGCGCGATCCGCTTCGATCCGGGTCTCTCCTGCCGTATCGTCGTTGCCGGTTCGCAGGCGCACGCGCGCCTGCCGATCGAGATGGAGCAGGCCGCGGCGACGGTCGTAGCGTGACGTCCCGCCCGTCAATGTCATCCAGCCCTGTTCGAAGCGGGCCGGCGCCAGCATTCTGACAATCCCGTCACCATCGGCGTAGGAGGCTTCGTCCGTAAGCCCGGTCATGCCGTCGTCAGTCTCGATCGCGACATCGCCCGATAGCGTCCATTCCCCCTCGTCCTGGCTGCCGGTTGCCTCGCCTCCCCGGATCCGCAGGCCGATCCGTTCGTCGTTCTCGGGCACCGCCACGTCGACTGCCACCAGACGCGACCGGCCGTCCGCATACGCGAACTGCTGATCCGCCTTGATGACCGTCCCGTCGCCAAGCGTGATCCGAGCACCGCGACTCTGGAGGATGGCGTCCGGATCGGCGCCATCCAGGGCAACGGTCGCCTCCGGCGCCCTGCGGTCGCGCACCCCCAGCCCGACAACGACGCCGAACGCCACGACCGAAAGGGCCAGCGCAAGCCGCAGAGGTCGTTGCCACATGTCAGTTGGTCGGTTCCCGTACTCACTCTATCGGGCGGGCATCGCATCAGCAACGGTCAGTTCGGTGTAGACGCTTCCCCGGAAACGGTTCTCGCTCAACGAGAAGGCGAGATTGATTCCGTCACCCCGATCGGTGTATCGATCGATCCGCTCGGCCGCCCGCCAGGCAACGGCCCGGAAGCGCGCCGCGCCCTGGCGGACCGTCATCTGCAGGTGGCGTTCTTTCAACGGGCGCGGTCCCTCGACCACATCGACTCGCTCGGCGCAGAAAACCGGCCGCGGATTTCCCTGACCGAACGGTTCCATGGCGGTCAGGCCGTGAATGAACGCGCTGTTGATCGCGTCGAGCGGCAGCGGCGCGTCGACCGTCAGCTGCGGGCCGAGCGCTTCCGGATCGATCCGTTCCGCGGCGTAGGCGGCAAGACGTCGACGCAGCGTGAGCAGCCGCTCGGACCGGATCTCCATACCGGCCGCCTGGCGGTGCCCTCCGAAGCGCGTGAAGAGATCGGCGCAGCTCTCGAGTGCCCCGAGCAGATTGAAGCCGGGAACGCTGCGCCCCGAGCCGTGAGCCACCGCACCGTCGACGGACAGTACGATCGCCGGCCGTCCGAACGTCTCCACCAGCTTCGAGGCCACGATTCCTATGACGCCGCGATGCCATTCCTCGCCCCAGACCACGAGCAGGCGTTCGGCCGATAGTTGCGGGTCGTTCTCCACCGTCCGTCGCGCTTCCGCAGCAATAGCCGTTTCCTCGGCGCGGCGCCGCGTATTCTCGTTGTCCAGGGTCTCGGCCAGCTGCCTGGCATCGGTGGACGCCGCGTCGCCCGTCGCCAGCAGCAGGCGGGTCGCCAGCTCGGGCGACTGCATACGGCCGGCCGCGTTGATGCGGGGCGCGATTCGGAAAGCAACCGCGTCGCTGTCAATTGCCTCCCCGGCCAGTCCGCACGTTTCGAGAAGCGCCTGCAGCCCAACCGAATTCGGTCCTTGCGAGAGTTGCTCCAAGCCTATTCTGGCGATGATCCGATTCTCACCCAGGAGCGGCACGGCATCGGCCAGCGTGCCGATTGCCGCCAGTTTGCTCAACGCTGGCAACCACGCAGCACGGTCCGTCCGCTGGCAGAGCGCCTGCGCTACCTTGAAGGCGACGCCGGCGCCAGCCAGGTTCCGGTCGGGATAGACGCTGTCCGCCCGCCGGGGATTCACGACGGCAAGCGCAGGGGGCAATGTTGGTCCCGGCTCGTGGTGATCGGTGACGATCAGGTCAACGCCGAGCGCGCGCGCCCGCTCCGCCGCCGCGTCGCTGCGGATGCCACAGTCGACTGTCACAATGACGCACCGGCCGCCGGCCTTCAGCCGGTCAATCGTGTCTGGCTGGAGCCCATAGCCGTCGGTCAGCCGTTCCGGTATGAAGTGGGTGACGTCGGCACCCAACAGTTCCAGCACGCGACGCAGCATGACGGTGGCGCTCACGCCGTCGGCGTCGTAGTCACCGTGAATCGCGATCGGTTCGCGCCGTTCTATTGCCTGCTGCAGCCGATCTACGGCTCGGTCGAGATCGTTCAGCCGCGACGGGTCGTGGAGCTGATCCAGGCCGGGATGGAGAAAGCGTTCGGCTGCGGCTGGATCCGCGAGGCCCCGTTGTACCAGGAGCCGGGCGACCGTCGCATGGATCCCTAGTTCCCGTTCGATATGCTTCGCCGCCGCGCGGTCGCCCGGCGGGAGATGCCGCCAGACGGTTGCGTTGCTCTCGGAGTTCGTAGCGCCGCCGTTGTTCACCGCGCTGCTACCAGGTGACGGCCCCTTTGCCGCAGACAGCTTCGACATCAGCGACCAGGGCCTCCGACGGATTGACGCGTGCCCGACTCAACTCTGCGCGAACGCGGATGGGTGGCACCTGATCGCGGAGCTCTATGTCGATCGCTACCTTCCCGCCGCCGTAGTGCCGCCCCAACACCTCGGCGAGTGCGACGAAGGTCGCCTTGTCGGCGGGAGGCGACGCCACATGGATTGCGAGGAAGCGACCCGCCTCGCCGAGCACCGTATCGAGCGCCTTCACCTCGTTCACGGTGAGTCGGGGCTCGTCTTCGTCCACCTCGAGTTTTCCTTCCACCACCACCAGCCGATCGGCGTCGAGCATGCTGCCGTACTTCCGGTAGGCCTCCGGGAAGACCACCGCCTCAATCCGGCCGCCACGGTCTTCAACCGTGACCACCGCCATCGGGTCCCCTTTCTTCGTCTTCAGGCGGCGGATGGCGGCGATGATGCCGCCGACACGCGTGGATTTAGCCGGACGGTCCAGCGTGTCGATTGCCCGTACGTCCGCGCGCGCCAGATCATCACGAAACCGGTCGATTGGGTGTCCGCTCAGGTAGAAGCCGAGCGCTTCCTTCTCGTGAGCGAGCTGTTCGGCCTCTGTCCAGGGCCGAGCGTCCGGAAGCCGCCTCGCCGCTTCGTTCAGCGAGCTTCCCTCGCCGTCGCCGAACAGGTCATGCTGACCCTGGGCGCGATCCTGCTGGCGCCGGGCGCCCTGTTCGAGCGCGGGATCGATAGCTGCGAGCACCTGTGCGCTCCAGCGTCTCCCGCTGGCGCCATTTGCGCCCGCCGGATCGGCCTCCGGCCGACAGGAGTTGAACGCACCCGCCTTTACCAGGCTTTCCACGGCCTTCTTGTTGACTTGCCTGAGGCTCACCTCTTCGCAGAAATGATGGAGCGACGTGAAGCGGCCTACCCGCCGCCGTGACTCGAGAATCGCCTCGACCGCGCCGTCGCCAACGTTCTTCACGGCGCAAAGGCCGAATCGAACCTCGTCCGGCGTGACGCTGAACGGCCAGTCGCTTTCATTGATGTCCGGTGGCAGCACCGTTACGCCAAGGTCGCGGCACTCGGACAGGTAG
The DNA here is from genome assembly GCA_009838525.1 of Acidobacteriota bacterium. Classification (NCBI taxonomy): domain Bacteria; kingdom Pseudomonadati; phylum Acidobacteriota; species Acidobacteriota bacterium. The sequence goes on along the minus strand of VXRJ01000018.1, from coordinate 709,085 downwards.
AGCGCGACCTTGTCCGTGTTCTGTCGTTCGATGGTCAACAGCGCCGCCATGAAGTGGGCCGGGTAATGCACCTTCAGGTAGGCCGTCTGGTATGCCAGGAGCGCATAAGCCGTCGAGTGGCTCTTGTTGAAGCCGTAACCGGCGAAGTGCTTGATTCGGTCGAAGAGCACTTTCGCCGTTTCGTGCTGCAGGCCTTCCTTCAGTGCCCCCTGCATGAACGGCTCGCGTTGCCCTTCCATTACGGCTTCGTTCTTCTTGCCCATGGCCTTGCGGAGGATGTCCGCCTGGCCCATGGAAAAGCCGGCCAGTTCGCCGGCGATCCGCATCACCTGCTCCTGGTAGGCAATCACGCCATAGGTCTCCCGCAGAATCGGTTCGAGCTCCGGAGTGGGGTGCGTGATCTTCTGCGAGCCCTCCTTCTGCCTGATGTAGTCGCTGATGACGCCGCCACCGAGCGGGCCGGGCCGATACAGGGCGTTGAGGGCAATCAGATCGTCGAACCGTTGTGGCTTCGCCTTGCGCAGCACATCGCGCATGCCGGAGCTCTCGAACTGGAAGATGCCGTTTGTCTGCGCGTCTGTGAACAGCCGGTAGGTGGGGGCGTCATCGAGCGGGAGACCATCAAGGGCAACGCGGTTCCCTGTCGTCCGCTCAATCATCTCCACTGCGTCGTGCAGAAGCGTCAGCGTGCTGAGGCCGAGGAAGTCCATCTTGAGCAGCCCGACCCGCTCGATTTCCTTCCAGCCCCATTGGGTCGTGATCTCGTCCTTCTGGCTCTTGTAGAGCGGAGCGAACTCCGAGATCGCTTCCGGGGCGATCACGACCCCGGCGGCGTGAACGGACGCGTGGCGCGTCACCCCCTCGAGACGGCGCGCCACCCTGAGCAGGTTCTGCACCTTCGGGTCGCCCTGTTCCATGTCGCGAAGCACGGCGTTTTCCTTGAGCGCCTTCTCGAGCGTCATGTCGAGCGCCGACGGGATCTGTTTAGCGACCCGGTCCGCCTCCGCGTAGGACAGCCCCTGCACGCGACCGACGTCCCGCACTACCGCGCGTGCCTTCATCGTCCCGAACGTGATGATCTGGGCCACGTTCTCGCGGCCGTACTTGCGGGTGACGTAGTCGATGATCTCGCCGCGCCGCCGTTCGCAGAAATCGATATCGATGTCAGGCAGCGAGATGCGTTCCGGATTGAGGAACCGCTCGAAGATCAGGTCGTACTCCAGGGGATCAATGTCGGTGATCCGCAGAGCATAGGCAACCAGGCTGCCGGCCGCCGATCCGCGTCCGGGACCGACGGGTACGCCCCGCTCTCGCGCGTACCGTATGAAGTCCCAGACGATCAGGAAGTAACCGGCGAAACCCATGTTCTGGATCACGCCGATCTCGTACTGGAGCCGTTGATCGTACTCATCGAGGCCATGCTTCAGCAGGCCGCGGGCCGCGAGATCCTCGAGCCGGGCCCGCCGGTGGGTGAATCCCTCCCGCGTGACGTGCGCAAAGTAGTCGTCCGGGCCCGTGAAGGGATCGGGTACGTCGAAGCGCGGCAGGTGATAGTTGTCCCCCGGAATCTGCACGTTGCATCGTTCCGCGATCGCCAGGGTATTGCTGAGCGCTTCCGGGAAGTCGCCAAAGACAGCCGCCATCTCCTCCGGTGTCTTGAGGAAGAACTGATCGCCGTGGTAGCGGAGTCGTTTCTCGTCGTCTACGTTCTTGCCGGTGCCGATGCACAGCAGAACGTCGTGCGGCTCAAAATCCGCCTGTTGCAGGTAATGAACGTCATTCGTGCATACGAGGGGAAGGTTGAGGTCCGCCGCGATCGGTTGCAGTCCCCGGTTGACCACCTGTTGATCGGGGATCCCCTGGTACTGCATCTCCAGGTAGAAGTTCTCGGCGCCGAGGATGTCGCGAAACGTGGCGGCTGCGGCGCGAGCCTCGTTGATCTGCTGGCGAGTGATACGCTGCGCTACTTCTCCCTTGAGGCAGGCGCTCAGCCCGATCAATCCGCCGGCGTGTTGAGCGAGGAGATCCTTGTCGATCCGCGGCTTGTAGTAGAAGCCGTCGGTGTAGCCGGATGAGACCAGCTTGATCAGGTTGCGGTAGCCGGTCTCGTTCGACGCGAGCAGCACAAGATGGTTCGCCGTATCGCCTGGCTGTCCGCTACGGTCGCGCCGGTCGTGAGGAGCGACGTACACCTCGCATCCGATGATGGGCTTGATCCCCCGCTCTCGTGCCGCATCGTGAAAGGTGACTGCTGAAAAGAGGTTCCCATGTTCGGTGACGGCCACCGCCGGCATTTTCAGCTCCGCCGCGCGGTCGAGCATCTCGCCAATGCGGCAGGCACCGTCAAGGAGTGAGAATTCGGTATGCAGATGAAGGTGAACGAAGTCGGCCACGACCTGAGGACTCCTCCCTCGACCCAGCACCTATTCCCACTCGATAGTGGAGGGGGGCTTGGAACTGATGTCGTAGACGACGCGGTTTATGCCGTGCACCTCGTTCACTATGCGCGACGAGATGGCAGCCAGCAGATCATGGGGCAGGCGCGCCCAGTCGGCGGTCATACCGTCGCGGCTTTCGACCGCACGGACAGCCACCGTGTACTCGTACGTCCGGCCGTCCCCCATGACACCCACGCTCTGCACCGGCAAGAGGACGGCGAAGGATTGCCAGGTCTTTCGGTACAGCCCCGCCTGCCGGACCTCGTCCACGACGATGGCATCTGCGAGCCGCAGCAGATCGAGGCGGTCGTGGGTCACCTCCCCCAGGATGCGTACGGCGAGGCCCGGACCGGGAAACGGCTGGCGCCAAACGAAGTCCGTCTCCAGTCCCAACTCCTCTCCCAGGGCGCGAACCTCGTCCTTGAACAGTTCACGCAGAGGCTCTATGAGCCTGAACCGGAGGCGTTCGGGCAGGCCACCCACGTTGTGATGACTCTTGATCGCCGATGACGGGCCGACTACGGACACGCTCTCGATGACGTCGGGATAGAGCGTCCCCTGTGCCAGGAAGTCGAACCCGCCGAGCCGCGCCGCTACCGACTCGAAGACGTCGATGAAGGTACGGCCGATGATCTTCCGCTTTGCCTCGGGATCGGTGACGCCATCGAGCGCCGTCAGGAACGTGTCGGAGGCATCCTCGCACACGAGCGGTAGATGCATCCGGGTGGTGAAGCGTTCCTCTACCTGCTTTGCTTCGTTCAGTCGCAGCAGGCCGTTATCGACAAAAATGCAGGTCAGGCGGTCACCGATGGCGCGATGGATCAGAAGGGCGGCGACGGTGGAATCGACACCGCCGCTCAGCCCGCAGACCACGCGTCCGTCCGGTCCCACCTGCGCATCGATCCGTTCGGTCGCCTCCTCGATAAACGAGGCCATCGTCCAGTCGCCGGCACAGCCGCAGACGCGGCCGGCGAAGTTGCGCAGGATTTCCGCGCCATGCTCCGTGTGGACTACTTCGGGGTGAAACAGCAGGCCGTAGAGTCGGCGTTGGGGGTCTGCCATGGCCGCCACCGGCGCGTTCGGGCTGGATGCGGTGACGATGAAGCCGGGCGGCGCTTTGCTGATCCGGTCGCCATGGCTTGCCCAGACGCGAAGCGTCTCCGGGACTCCGTCGAACAGCCCGTCCCGCTCGCATAGCGTGACGGTGGCGTCTCCGTACTCACGCTCGGTTGCCGGCACGACTCCGCCGCCCAGCGCGTCGGTCATCGTCTGCATGCCGTAGCAGATACCCAGTACCGGTACGCCGGCTTCGAAGATTGCCCGGTCGACCAGAGGCGCCCCCTCATCGGAAAGGCTCGACGGCCCGCCGGACAGGATCACTCCCGCCGCTCTTCGCTCGACGATCGCCGCGGCGCCCGTATCGAAGGGGACGATCTCGGAGTAGACCGACAGTTCGCGCAGGCGCCTGGCGATCAGCTGGGTGTATTGGGATCCGAAGTCGAGAACCAGAATGGTTTGATGGTTCACCTGTCCACGGAGGCGACGCGAATTCCCTGCAAGGAAGGAACACCGGAACAGGGCAAGTCGCGACTCCCGGTATTATACCGGGATGGGCGCCGGTTGGGCCAGCTGCGCGCGCATCCGTGCGTTCGTCGCGGGTCTGACGGTTTGTTGGCTGGGGGTTGCCCCACAGCCGGCTGCCGGTCAGGCGGAGCCCTCCCCGGATGAAGAGACGGCGGCTCTGCCCGTTCTCCCGGCTGACGTCGCCTGGACGCTCGAGTTTGAAACCGGTCCTCTGCACGCACCTGCCTGGGACGCCGGGACCGCGTACGTTACGCTGCGCAACGGGAGACTAGCCGCGGTTGCACTCCATTCCGGGGAGATCCTGTGGTCGGTGGAGCAGCCGGCGGATCAGCCTCCAGTCGTCGGTGAGCAACTCGTGGTGGTCGCCGACGGGACTCGGTTAACGGCCCGGCGCATAGGGGATGGCCTTCCCCACTGGACCCTGTCGTTCGAGACCGCAATCGCCGCACCACTCGCGTTTGTGGGCGATTGGCTGGTTGCCGCGACCGTCGGCGGCGGTTTGTTCGCGCTGCGGGGCCGGGACGGAAGCACGGTGTGGCGGCAACAGATCGGCACGACCGCAGGTGTCCGTCCCAGTATTTCCGGGGATCGACTGTACGTTTCGCTTGATGTCGGCCGCGTCGTCGCGTTGGAGCTCGTCACGGGAGAGGTCCTGTGGGAGAGTCCGCTGGGAGGGCAACCGCAGGGGGTACTGGCAAGCGAGGCCATCTTTGTCGGATCGACGGATCGGCACTTGTACCGACTCGCGCTCTCCGATGGAGACCATGACTGGTACTGGCGGGCCGGTGGCGGCATCGTTGGCATGCCGGTCGTTGATGAAGAACGCGTGTACTTCACGGCGCGCGACAACGTGCTCCGGGCGCTAGACCGGCAAAACGGCGCTCGGCGCTGGCGAAGCTTCCTGGATTCCCGGCCGACGAGCGGGCCGGTTCTCGCGGGATCGCTTCTGCTCGTGACCGGCGTGTCGGAGTCGGCGTCCTTCTTCGACGCCGAGAGCGGAGCCCCGGCAGGCCGTTACGACGCGCCGGGCGAGCTGGCCGCGCCGCCGTATCTCATTCCCCCGCCCGAGACGGAGGACGATGGAGCACCGCCGGTCTTGCCCCATCTCGCGTTGATTACCACTAACGGCCGCCTTGTCGCGTTGACCGCGCCGGAGGGGCCGCCACGGATCGCGATCTCCTTCCCGCCGCACCCTCTCCTGCCGCTTCCGGATCGGCTTTCTCCGGCGCTGATGACCGAGTTGCACCCGCTGCGTCTGCCGACACCGCCGATGACGCAATGAGCACCCCTTTCGGTCTCTGGCGCCGGATTGCGACGTTCACGATTGTCGGCGCATTGTTGCTCCTCGGCGTCGGGTGGATCGGGGAGCCCTTCCGGTTTGGCGCCTCGGTCGACGACACCGCCGACCGGGTGGAAGCACAAGTGCGGAACCGATTCTCGCAACTCACCGGCGAGTTGGCGGAGAGCGCGGCGGACGTGGCGCGTCACGCGGAAGTGACACAACGGCTCGGGAGCGCTGCTCCAGCGTCCGCGTCTCTGTTCGATCTTCTAGCGTCCGGCGGGCCGATCGGGCTCGACGTTACCGTTTATGACTCCGGCGGCACGCCTCGTGCCTGGAGCGGGCAGCCGTCGGAGATTGCTCTCGAGCGACTGCCCGATGCCGCGCTGTTCATCACGTCCGGGGCGGCTGGTCTCCGCCTCGTTCATGTCGAGCCGATCAGTGCGCCAGGCGATGAAGTCACGCCCGGACGCCGCCTCGGCTCAGTCGCCGTAGAGCGCGCGTTGTCGTTATCGGGCGGTTTCCGTTCAACGCAGGAGCCGGCGCTCGTCAATTCGCCGCTGGCCCCTGTCACCCTCCGGCCCGCCGCGACCGCTGTCACGCCGGGATCGGCCGCGGCCGGCGGATCGAACCGGTTCGTTCTGGAGGCGCCGGACGGTACGCCACTGCTTGATGTCGAAGTGGCGATGGCCGACCTGGAGGCGGCCCGCGCGCAGTGGCGTCAGGCGATGCGCCGGCTGCTGCTCGGGTTTGTGGCGGCCATGCTGCTTGTCGCCGCTTTGCCGGAACTTGCGCTGGCGCCGCGTCGCACCGCCAGGCAGGAAGTGCTTCGCCGGACTTTGTTCGGGGCGAGTGGGCTGACTGTCGCGACTGCCCTTCTGTGGTACGTCAGCGCTCCGGCGGAACCGATTACGGAGGGACCGTTCGCTGACGCTCCAGTCGTCCGATCGTCCGTCGACGTGCTACTGCTCTCGCTGTTCGGCGCAGCGATCGCGGGAACGTCCGTGCGTTTCGTTCAGGGCGCGCGCTTCGCTTGGCGGACACGGCCTGCTTCTTCGCGTGGCGTGATGCTGTTTGGCCACCTTGTCGCCGGAGGGCTCACCGCGCTCTGGTTCGTCGTTTGTGACGGCGTCCTGAACCGTAACCTGACCGGATCGCTGGTCAACCTGCTCGACCCGACGCCCGGTCCTTGGAATCCGGCGCGGCTCGGTGTCCTGTTCGGCCTCCTGGTGGGCGCTTCATCGGCGATCTGGCTCGGCGCGCAGGCGTTGGTTCTGGCCGACGCGCGCTGGAACCGGCGCCGATTTCGACTGGGTGTCGCCGGACTCACCGCGTGGATCCTGCCCCCTATCGTGATGCTGCTCGTGCTTCCGGTTCCGACCACTCCGTACCTGGCAGCGGTAAGCGCGGCGATCGGAATCGGGTTGCTGTCGCGGCGACTGCGTCCGCGCCTGCGGCACGCGTCGGAGTCCGGCCGCCTGACGATCTTGCTGGCGTGCTTCGTCCTGCCGGCGATCCTGGCCTATCCCTCGATCACCCACTATCAGGACGCCGCCCGCCGGACATTCATCGAGGCGGAGTTCGCACCCGCAATGGCCCGCCACCCCGAAACGCTTCTTGCGTCGCTGACACGTGCCCGCGCGGATATCGACGACTACCTCGGCGAGGTGGTGATGCCGGTGCCCGACTCGACGGACCGCCCCACCCCGGACGCTGCCTTTGCCCTGTGGAGAGAGACCGATCTGGCGGATCAGCGTCTGTCTTCGGCGATCGAACTGTACGACGCGGCAGGGGCGCTGGCCAGCCGTTTCGCGTTGAACTTCCCGGAATACACGGCAACCGCGCAGTCCTTTCAGGCCACCTCATGCGACTGGACCACCTACGGTGAAGTCTCTCCTTTCGGATCGCAGGAGCGCCGGCTGCTTCATGCGGAGCGGGCGATCTGCGGATCGCCCGACGGAGACGGCATAGAGGTTGGCGGCCGGCGCCTTCTAGGCTCGGTCGTGGTGCATGTCCCCCTCGACTACCAGTCGCTCCCGTTCATTTCCTCGGCGAGCCCGTACGGCGAACTGCTCCGCGGGCCGTTCACGGAGACGGCTGTGCCGCCCCGCGTGGAGAGTGACTTCGCCCTGTCCATCTACGGCTGGGGTCTTTCGCCGATTTTCACGTCGGGAACGGGCGCCTGGACAATCGACGAGGAGCTGTTTGGCCGGATCTATGCATCCCGCGAGCCGTTCTGGACGACGCTGCGCGCCGGTGGTGGTGTTTCGGACGTCTACATCTCGAACGATCGGAGCGGTATCTACGCCGTCGGGCATCGCCGGCTGTCGATGTTCGACCACGCTGTCCAACTGGCCGAGATTGTGGCCATCCTGGGAACCGCGTTTCTCGTCTGGCTGATTGTCCTTACACTGGTGCAGCCGTTCACGCGGGACCGGTACCGCCTGGGGCGGGAATTGGTTCGCGAACTGCGGGTCAGCTTCTATCGCCGGCTGTTCCTCGCGTTCGTGGTAGTTGCCGTCGCGCCGGTGCTCGTGCTCGCCACGATCATCCGAAACTACTCGACGGCGGAGTTGCGGGCGGACATCGAGGCGGGAGCGGCGCAGACGGCGACCACGGCGCAGAGGGTAATCGACGAGCTGGAGCAGGCGGGAAGCGATACCGGTCCCGTCGTGACCGACGATCTGCTGGTATTCGTCAGCCAGATCCTCGATCAGGACGTCCACGTCTACAACGGTGCGCAACTGCTCGCAACCAGCCAGCGCGACCTGTTCGCTTCGGGACTGCTCCCGGCCCGTACACCCGCACCCGTCTACAGCGCGATTGCGCTTGCTGGCGCGCCCAGCTTCGTGGCCGAGGACCGGATCGGGGCGCAGCCTTACCTCGTGGCGGCAGTGCCAATCAACTCGGTTGGTCCCGATGCCATCCTGACTATCCCGCTGGCGTCTCAGCAGCAGGCCATCGAACAGCAGATCACGAATCTGGATAGGGGCATCCTGCTTGGCGTGACCCTGCTGATCCTGCTGGGCGCCGCAAGTGGTTTCACCATGGCCGAGAGGATTGCCGATCCGGTTCAGCGACTGACGCGCGCGACGCGCCGAATCGCTCGAGGCGACTTCGAAGCGCGTGTGGCCACGCGATCCGCTGACGAGCTGGCACGGCTCGTCGGGTCGTTCAACCGCATGGCGCAGGACCTGTCGGAACAGCGCCGTCAGCTGGAGCGGACCAACCGGTTGGAGGCCTGGGCGGAGATGGCGAGGCAGGTGGCCCACGACATCAAGAACCCGCTGACGCCGGTGCAGCTCTCGGCTGAGCACCTGCTGCGCGTTCACCGCGACCGGGGCGAGCCGCTAGGTACGGTGATGCGTGACTGTGTCGACTCGATCCTGAAACAGGTGCGGATCCTCCGTCAGATCTCGTCAGACTTCTCGACCTACGCGATTTCGCCGCCGGTCGCGCGGGAACCGACGTCGCTTGCTGTGTTGGTGGCGGATGTGGTCGAGCCGTACCGCGTCGGTCTCAACGAACGGATCCGTCTGAAGGTCGACGTTCCACCGGTGCTGCCAGCTCTCACGATCGATCGGACATTGATTGCCCGCGCCCTCACCAACGTGATCGAAAACGCGCTTCACGCGATGCCCGGCGAAGGAACGCTCACGATTGACGCCTACGCAGACGACGGAGAAGTCGCGTTGCGGCTTGAGGACGATGGCATCGGTCTCGACGAGGCGACGCTCGGGCGTATCTTCGAGCCGTACTTCTCGACACGCACCTCCGGCACGGGTCTCGGAATGGCGATCGCGAAGCGAAACGTGGAGTTGAACGGCGGAACGATCCGCGTCACCAGCGCAAAGGGTACGGGGACGACCGTCACGCTCCGCTTTCCGGCCGGTTAGCGGTGCGCCGGCTGGTGCGTCGGTCTCCAGGCCGGCAACTCGAGACTCCACCTTCTGACCCGGCAAGTGACAGGAGGACCTTGTCTACTGGGGAACGCCGTCCAGACGGAGCTGCTAGGCGGGGCGATGGCGTCGATCGGATGAGGCTTCAGAAGCCGTTTCGTCGCGGGGCGGGTGCCGGGCGCGGTTCCACAGGGCGCCGGCCAGGCCGGAGGCGAGATACGTGTAGGCCATCAGCAGCAGGACCACTTCCGGCTGTGCCGCGATGGCGGCTATCACGGCTCCAATCACAACCGGCGTCAGATAGGAACGCCGGCGGCCCGGAATCAGGGCGCCGAAACTCCGGAAGCGGAGACGACTCACCATCAGGATTGCCGGGACGAGAACAATCGACAGGGCCGCAACAGCGGTCGCCGGATCCCCGAAGCCAAGCGGCCAGGCGAATACCGTCGCTGCCGGCACACCCGCCGCCGCCGGACTCGGCAGCCCGATGAAGTAGCGTCTGTCTCCTTCGTGTCCGCTGATGTTGAACCGGGCGAGGCGAACCGCGGTGGCGGTAAGCCAGAGGAAGGCCACCGCCCAGCCGACCCGGCCAAGCGATTCGAGCCCCCAGGCGAAGACGAGCGTTGCCGGTGCGATGCCGAACGAGATGACGTCGGCCAGCGAGTCTAGCTGCGTTCCGAACTCGCTCGTCGACCCGGTCGACCGCGCAATCCGGCCGTCGAGCAGGTCGAGGACCATTGCGAAGCCGACAAAGGGGGCAGCGGTCACGTACTCCCCTCTGAGGGTGAAGACGATGCAGGCCCAGCCGCAGAACATGTTCGCGACCGTGAAGAGACTCGGCAGAAGGTACGCTCCCCTGCGCCGCTGCCTTTGCCGCCGTTTGAACATCGCCAGGACCGGACTCATTCTTGTGTCTCGTCGCGCCTCGTCAGCCGGGCGCCTCGCCGCTCTCGGTGCGGCGTGGGGTCTCACTACAGGCTGCCAGGCGAGCCAGGACGGTCTCCCCGCCACGCACCGTTTGCCCAACCGCCACTACGAGCTTCGCCGAGCGGGGAACAAACAGGTCCATGCGCGATCCGAACTTCATGATACCGAACCGCTGTCCCTGTGCCACCTCCATTCCAGGTTCTATGCGGCACACGACCCGGCGCGCCAGCACTCCCACGACCTGATGAAAGACGACCGGCTGGCCGTCATGGTCGATCAGCACCTCGGTCCGTTCGTTCCGGTCAGCCGCGTGCTGATGAAACGCGGGTAGAAACCGCCCCGGGCGGTGGTTGACGGAGACGACTTGCCCGCCGATGGGCACGCGGTTCACGTGGACATCAAGGAGGGACAGGAAAATGCTCACCTGCCACCAGGCGCCCTCGGGGGCAGCTTCCGGATCGGGTTCCCCGGCATGGAGTACCGTGCCATCCGCTGGCGCGAGAACTGCATCCGGACTCACGCCAGCCGGCAAGGGACGCTCCGGGTCCCGGAAGAACAGCGTGATGGCTCCGGCGATCAGCACCAGCGCTGCACCGATCGCCGGCTGTCCGACAAGCCAAAGCGTGCCCCCCGCCAGGGCGGGGGCCGCGATGAACGGGATTCCGGCGCGATCGATGGTCACAGATGGCGGCGGAGGATCCGCTCCATGCGATCCTTCACCTGCAGCTTCTGCTTCTTGAGGGTGGTTCGTTCCAGGTCATCGGCGCCGGAGGGGTAACGGTTGCCGAGCAGCTCGTCAAGGCGGGATTCCAGTTGCTGATGCTGCTCGGCCAGACGACGGTACTCGTCGTCCTCCTGCAGCAACACTTCACGGGCGTGCTGCTCTCGCGTCATGGCGCCTCCTGTCCGGGATATCGTTGCTTAGGACTGACCGCCGATTGCGCATTCCGACTGCAACGTATCACACGGCATGGGCCGTTTCAACCGGGTGGTGGGCGGCCCCGAGAGTGGACGATCACTACCGTCGTTCGGAGTCATCCACGCCAAGAAGCCGTTGCAGGTCGGTCAGCAGCGCGTGGGCTTCCCTGGGTGTCGTTTCGTCGAGATCGACGCTCCGGATTCGCTCCGCCGCCTCCCCCTCCGCGGGGGGTGGCGCCGCGCGCTCGAACAGGGCGAGCTGAGGCTGGGTACGGTCACTCGCAATCGAGGGGCCACTGAACGACGGCCGTCCGCCGCGCGATAGTTCGTCGCGCTCGAGGCCCGCAAGAATGGTCCGGGCACGGGCTACCGTCTCGGGAGGCAGTCCCGCGAGACGAGCGACATGGATGCCATAGCTGCGGTCGGAGCGTCCCGGCTCGACCTTTCGAAGAAAGACGATGCCATCCCTCCATTCGCGCGCCGCGACGTGATAGTTGACCGCTGCGGCGTGCGTGTCGGCGAGATCGGTCAGTTCGTGGTAGTGCGTCGCAAATAGCGTTCGCGGCCGGGCGCGCGGGTTGCTCACCAGATGTTCGGCCACCGCCCAGGCAATGCTCAATCCATCGAATGTCGCGGTGCCGCGGCCAATCTCGTCGAGCAGCACCAGGCTGTCGGAGGTCGCCTGGTGGAGGATCTTCGCCGTCTCCTGCATCTCGATCATGAAGGTCGACTGGCCGCGCGCGATGTTGTCGGAGGCGCCGATCCGGGCGAAAATGCGATCTGCCACCGGCAGTGACGCCGCGCGAGCCGGGACGAACGAGCCCGCCTGCGCCATCAGCACGATCAGGGCCGCCTGTCGAAGAAAGGTCGACTTGCCTCCCATGTTGGGTCCGGTGAGCAACAGCACCTGGTGATCGGTATCGTTGAGGTGAAGGTCGTTCGGAACGAAGCCGTCGACGGTCCTTTCCACCACCGGGTGGCGGCCATCGGTGATGGTCAGCTCGCGGTCCTCGGCGATCGCCGGCTTGACATAGTCCCGCCGGGTGGCGATTTCGGCGAATGTCGCCAGGACATCCAGCGTGGCCAGGGCACGCGCGGTCCGCTGCACCCGTTCCGCTTCGGCTAGCACCCCAAGGCGAAGCTCCTCCACCAGTGCCTGCTCACGCTCCACGATCCGTTCGTCCGCGGTGAGCACCTTCTGCTCGTACTCCTTCAGGGCGGGGGTGCTGAACCGCTCCCCCGTCGCCACCGTCTGTTTCCGCGTGTAGTCGTCGGGTACTGCCTCCAGGTTCGACTTCGATACTTCGATGTAGTAGCCAAAGACCCGGTTGAATCGGACCTTGAGGTTCGTTATGCCGGTCCGTTTCCGTTCAGAGGTTTCCATTGCGGCGATCGCGTGCTTCGCGTCGCCGCTCATGTTCCGCAGCGCGTCCAGCTCGGGATCCACTCCTTTGCGGATCGCTCCACCATCCCGCGCAAGGGCCGGCGGGTCGTCGGTCAGCGTCGAGAGGACGCGCTTGCGGACATCCGCCAGCTCGTCCAGCTCGCCGACCAGCTTCACGCAGAGCGGGGCGCGCAACTCGGCCACGATCGGCAGGAGGTCCGGTATGGCGGCGACCGAGCGACCCAGGGCAAGCAACTCGCGCGGTCCCGCGGTGCCGAGGGCGACGCGGGAGATCAGCCGCTCGAGATCCTGTACGCATTTCAACACGGTCCGGACGCGTGTCCGGAGCGTCGTACCCGCGGCGAACTCACCGACTGCGTCCAGCCGGTCGCGGATTGGATCCCGCGAGGCGAGCGGCCGCTGCAGCCACGCGCGGAGCAGACGGCCGCCCATCGCGGTAGTGGTCAGATCCAGTTCGGCCACGAGCGATCCGGTTCGCGCGTCGTTCGCGCCCCGCAGGATCTCCAGATGTTCGAACGTCGCCGCGTCTAACAGCAGATAGTCTGCTTCGGGACGGAATTCGAGTGTTGCAAAGTGCGCAAGCTCTGCCTTCTGCGTTTCGCGAAGATAGTGAACCAGCGCGCCCGCGGCGCAGATCGCCGCCGAGTGGCGATCGGGCGCCAGGCCGAAGCCGTCAAGCGATGCGGTCCCCAACTGTTCGGTCAACGCACGGATCGCATGGTTCAGATCGAAGGTCCAGGGAGCGGCGCCCGTGACGCGGATTCCGGCGTCGAGCCCGGGCATCGTCGGCGTTGCCCCGTTTTCGGACGGCAGCAACAATTCGCGCGGACGGAGTGCGGCCAGCTCGTCCGCCACCAATGCGGCGGCAGACGCACCAGCGTGCTGAGAGACGCGGAACTCGCCAGTCGACAAATCGGCCGTCGCCAGTCCGTATGCTGGAATCCCCTTGGGTAGGCCTCCCGCCTGCTCTGGCGCGATCGCCACCAGGAACACCGATTCACGTGATTCGAGATACCCGCTGTCGGTCAACGTGCCGGGCGAGACGACGCGCACGACCTCCCGACGGACCAGGCCCTTCGCCTTTCTCGGGTCTTCCATCTGCTCGCAAAGCGCGACTCGGTACCCCTTCTTGACAAGGCGGACCAGATAGCCGTCGATTGCGTGGTGTGGAACCCCGCACATGGGAATCTCGCCCCCAGCGGCGTTTTTCGAGCGCGACGTCAACGTCAGTTCGAGCTCGCGGGCCGCAGTTACGGCGTCATCGAAGAAGAGCTCGTAGAAGTCGCCCATACGGAAGAGGATCAGGGCGTCCGGGTGTTGGGCCTTTGCGTCGAGGTACTGACGCATCGCGGGAGTGGCATGGCGGCGTGCCTCCGTCAGCGTCAGCGGCGAGGCGGTCATCGTGCCGATGGTAGCATCGCCACCATCAGGGACCGCTCATGTGGATTCTGGCGCTTGACACGAGCACACGGGGTGGCAGCGCGGCGGTTGCCCAGGACGGCAACGTAGTTGCCTCCCTGCGGGGCGATCCGTCCCGGACGCATGGCGAGCGCCTGCCCAACGACCTGATTGGGCTGGCTGGTACCGCCGGGGTTGCCCTGGCCGGCATCGACTACTATTCCGTTGCGATCGGCCCCGGATCGTTCACCGGTCTCCGTGTCGGCATCGCGACCGTGCAGGCGCTTGCACTCGCCGCGGGGCGTCCGGTCGTACCGCTGTCGACGCTGGATGTCCTTGCCCGGATTGGCGCGGATACCGGTCCGCAGGGAGAAACCGCCCAGGAGCGGGTCGTCGTCTGGATGGACGGACAGCGGCAGGAGATCTTCGGCGGCCTCTACGATGCCGACGGGCGGACTCCCCTCGACGAGCCGCGCGTTGGTCCGGCGGCGGCGCTGCTGGACTACTGGGCGCCCCTACTGGCGAGTCGCTCCCTAACGGTGATAGGCGACGGCATCGAGGCGACGCGCGATCTGCTCGACGCGAGGCTGGGATCACGTGGGAAGCTGCGCGAGCCGCCGCCGCTCGCTCCCGCGATGATCCGCCTGGCTGTCGAAACGGTTGACACCGCCGTCGAGCCGCACGCGGTACAGCCGTTGTACGTTCGCCGCCCCGACGCAGTGCGCGCCCGGGAACGAGGACGCTAGCCCGCCGCTCCATGACCAGGTCCAAGAAGTCGCGGTTTCTTGCCACGCCGGTCGAACCCTACCGGGTAGAAGGAGGTCTCCCGGTTGACGAGGTGCTTCGGCGGATGGAGCGGATCTCGTTCCAGGGACGGAACCTCGCTGCGGCCCATCGGGTATGGCAGAGGATGCTCGGCGACGAGCTACTGATCTTTCTGGGCATTGCCGGGGCTCTCAGCGCGGGGGGATTGCGGTTGATCCTCGCCGACTTGATTCACCGGCGCGCCGTCGACTGCGTAGTGTCGACCGGCGCGAACCTGTACCACGACCTGCACGAGACACGTGGTCAGCGCCACTTCATCGGTTCGCCTCGGACCGATGACCGGGCGCTGGCCGATGCTCGTATCGACCGTGTTTACGACACGTTTGTCGATGAAGATGAGTTCGTCCGCAACGACATCTGGATTGCGGGATTCGCCGCGACCCTGGAGCCGAGACGACACACCACGCGCGAGTTCCTTTACCGGCTGGGTGAACGACTCTGGAATGAAACGGGCGCGGACGGTATTCTGACCGCGGCCTACCGGGCGAACGTCCCCATTTTCTGCCCCGCCATCGCCGACTCGTCCCTCGGGATGGGACTGTCGCAAGCGCGTCACGACGCCGCCGAGGCGGGTCAGATCGACGTCATTGGCGACATCATCGAATCCGCCAACCTTGTGATCCGCCGCCCGCGGACCGCGTCCGTGGTTCTGGGAGGCGGCACGCCGAAGAACTTCATCAACCAGGCGAGCGTCCAGGCGGCGTTCTATCGCGACGGCATCGAGGGACACCGCTACGCGCTTCAGGTCGTAACGGACGTGCCGCACTTCGGAGGCGCGAGCGGATCGACCCTCGACGAAGCGGAGAGCTGGGGCAAGCTGGCTGGTGACGCGGATCGCGTGACGGTGTCCGCCGATGCGACCGTCGCCTTGCCGATCATCGCCACCGCGCTGGCGGGGTCCGCCACTGACGAGCTCTCGATGCGCCGGCCACCGGCGTTCGACCTAAAGGACCGCATCCTCGTGGTGGACGGCCGGCCCGTCCCCGTCGATCATTTCGATGGCGAAGCCGCGGAAGCCTGAGGAAGCCTGCCTCACGGGCTGTTGTGGCCGGTCGGCTGTTGTTGCGTGACGCAATGGATGGCGCCCAGACCCACGATCAGATCGACGGCGTGGATGCCTACCACCTCCCTTTCGGGGAAGCAGTTGGCGAGGGTCGAGAGCGCGTCGCGATCCGCCGGGTCGTTGAACGTAGGCACGAGCACAACGTCGTTCGCAATGTAGAAGTTGAGGTAGCTTGCCGGCAGCGGTTCTCCGTCGAAGACGAGTGGCCGCGGCATCCGGATCGGGATCACGCCGATGGTTCTGCCCTGCGCCGTGCGTAGCGACCGAAGCCGCGCCATGTTCGCCGCGAGGAGCGGGTAGCGCGGATCGTGCCGATTGTCCGTTTCGGCCGCCAATACGGTTGCCGGTCCGACGAAGCGCGCCACGTTGTCGACGTGCCCGTGGGTATCGTCGCCAGCCAGCACCGTTTCTCCGTCGCCACCCGGCAGCCACAGCACCTGCTTGACTCCCAGGAACCGTTCAAGGATCTGTTCCAGCACCTCGCGTGAGAGTCCGGGATTGCGCGCTTGCGCATGGCCGAGCAGGCAGGTCTCGGTCGTCAGCAGTAAGCCGGAGCCGTCGACATCGATGCTGCCGCCCTCGAGAACGACGCGGCCAGCTCCGTCACGCAAGTCGATCCGTTTCATTCCGAGACGCCGTGCGATGTGTCGGGGCAGTGCGTCGTCCAGCGCATGCGCGCGGTACCGCGACCACCCCGTGAAACGCCAGTCGGTGGCCAGGACGGTCCTGCGCGGCCCCGTGCCGCGCACGACGAAGATGGGTCCGCTGTCGCGAATCCACGAGCGGTTCGTCGCGATCAAATGAAGGTCGATGCGCGCCATGTCGACCCCGGATCGCTCGAGGCGACTGCACGCGCGCTGACGCACGCGCGCATCCTGGCAGACGAGTGCTACGCGCTCAGCACGTACCAGATGACGGATCATCTCGACGTAGCACCACTCGACGGCGCCGGTTTTGACGCCCCAGTCGTCACGGTTGTGGGGCCAGACGAGCCACGTGGCCGCATGTGGCTCCCACTCCGCCGGCATCCGGGCGCCGGCGACTTGCGCACTCATTCGCGGCCGTCGAGAAACCGCCGGCTCAGGGGTGCGTAGGTTTCGACCCGCCGGTCACGAAGGAAGGGCCAGGCGCGGCGCTGTTGTTCCACCAGATTGCGCTCGCATCGCGCGACGACGACGGCGGCTTCCTCCGACGCTTCCGCCACGACCCGTCCGGCCGGATCGCATACGAAGGAGCTACCCCAGAACCGCAGGCGGTCGGACGAGGAGCTTTCCACGCCGACGCGATTCACGGACGCCACCCAGATGCCATTCGCCACGGCATGCCCCCGTTGCACCGTGCGCCAGGCGTCGCGTTCCGCCTCGCCTTCCGGTCCGGGCTCGGTGGCTGGCCATCCGATGGCGGTCGGATAACAGATCAGTTCCGCTCCCCCCAGAGCCATGAGGCGCGCCGCTTCGGGGTACCACTGATCCCAGCAGATCAGGACACCGAGCCGGGCGTAGCGCGTCTCGAACACCGGGTACCCCAGATCGCCGGGTGCGAAGTAGAACTTCTCGTAGTACTGGGGATCGTCCGGAATGTGCATTTTTCGATACGTCCCGAGCAGTTCCCCCGACGCATCGATCACTGCCGCCGTGTTGTGGTAGAGGCCAGCGGTTCGCCGTTCGAAGACGGGAACGACAAGCACCGCCTCCAGTTCACGCGCGACCGCCGCGAACCGGTCCGTGGTTGGGCCTGGCAGCGCCTCCGCCAGGTCGAAACAGGCGGCATCTTCCTTCTGGCAGAAATAGGGAGAACCGAAGAGCTCCTGGAGGCACACAATCTGGGCTCCCTGCCCCACCGCCTCGCGGATTCCCGCCTCGGCCGCATCGTGTGCGGCGGCTGTGGATCCGGGCCATTGCATCTGCACGAGGCCGACGGTGAAACTGCCGGCGTGCATGGCTGGTGCGCCAGGCAAGGCGGGGTGTCTACCCGTCGCCCGGTTGCGGGAGGGTATTGAGTTCGCGCTGGGCCTCGAAGCGGTACCCGGAGGCCGGGAATTCATCAATCAACTGACGGAAGGTGGAGACCGCCTCGGCCGATTGGCCGGCCAGCGCGTACACTTGGCCGAGACGCATCAGCAGGGCATCGCGCGGCAGTCCCGCGCCGTCGGTTGCCGGCGCGGCCGACGCCTCGGCCAGGAGGGTGATGGCGCCGTCGTAGTCACCGGTGGCCAACAGTGCCTCGGCACGGCCGAGACGGGCCATTCGAGCGTAGGTACCGTCTCCGTCCAATTCCATGACCTGCTGGTACTGGGTATCCGCTTCTTCGGTCCTTCCGAGCACGCTCAGGGCCACCGCAGCCTGGTAGCGTGCGGCGATCCCCTGCGAGAGGCTCGGATAGGCTTCCGCCGCCTCAAGCAGTTGCGGCACGGCCGTTTCCAGCTTGGCGGCGACTGAGGGGAATTCCGTCGGCGTGCCGGGCTCCGTGCTCGACGCCGGTCCGCTCGCACCATCGGTTGCGTCCGTGGCGGCGACCGGCGCATCGACGATGGCCATCGCCGAGGCGAGGAGCGCGCTCGCTCTCGACGAACGGTACTGCTGCCAGCCGAAGACGGTGCCGGCGACAATCAGCGCGCCCACCACCAGGGCGGCGCCCGTGACCGCTCGCGTGCTCACCCAGTTGGTCTCGGACAATTCCGCGAGGAAGGTCGCGAGCGGGTTTTCCTTCAGGTGGTGCCGTTCTGATCGCTTCATGGTGCGAGCTCCGGCGCGCGTCCATCCGGGCGCACAACCGCCTCTCCGACCAGTTAGCTTACCAAATCCGCCCGTTTTGGCGGTGTCGTGCGCTGACTGGCGAAAGGCCCGGAGCAGTGGGCCCATGCAGGGCTTGACAGGATGCCCGGATCTTGGGCTACGGTACGGCCCCTGCGGCGACTGTTGGCTGCCGCGCTCCGGAGCGGGACGGAATTGGAATTGAAGCACTGCTGACTTCCCATGGGACGGTCACGAATGACGCGGACCGCGCCCCGGCGGCGGTTCATGGCGACCGCGGGCGCAGCGGTGGCGGCCGCCGCCGCGCGGGTAAGTCAGTCGAATGCACAGACGCCGGTGCTGCTTCCCTCCTGGGTCGCGGATGTCGACGGCGACGGCGCGGTCGGTGCGTCCGATCGGGACCTGGCCGCATCGGCGCTGTTCACGAACCGCGGCTTCGGCCTGCAGCCTGCCCACGGCTTCGATCCGCGGGCCGATGTTTTCGGACGAGGCACGGTGGATGCCACCTCCGTCAACTCCATCGAACACTCGGTGCAGCGTTACGGCGCCGGCCTGCAGACACGAACCCGGCCGATCACGATTGCCTGGCACTACGGTTGGTACAAGTCCACGATCCGGCCCGTGGCCCTTCAGACGACACGCTTCCGAGGCGGGAACTACCTCTCCGCGGATCCCGTGGTCGAGACGACCTTTAACGAGCTGAAGAACGAGTTTGGCGTGACGGTCGACGCGTTGAGCTGGATTCCGGCGCGCGATCTCCACAACCACTCGAACCAGGAAAACTACCGGCAGGGGTACCTGCAGGCGCCGAATGCCAACACGCGTTACGCCTGTTTGATCTACGAGAACACGATTGCCAACCTGAGGAACTCGGGCGATCCCTTCGAGCGTCTCGATTTCCGTACCGCGGGTGTCATCGAACGACTGCGCGACGATTTCGAGGAGATGGCCCGCTTCCTGGTGGAGGTGCGCGACGAGACACCGGTCCGCATCTTCACACTCGACGGCCGCCCCGTCATCTTCATCTTCGGCTCGCATACCTGGGGGACGATTCCCCCCAACGCTGCTGCTTACACCGCCATCAGGGACGCGATCCGAATGCTACGGAACCGGTTCCGCGACATATATGGCGCCTTCCCGTACCTCGTGGGTGACGAGGTCTACCTGGCGTCGACGCGGGATGTCACGGAGGATCGGAAACTGCGGTCCACGAATTTCGATGCGATTTACGTCTATCATCACGCCGCGCTCAAGCCGACGCAGACGCCTCTCGCGCTGCCGGTAAGCCGCGCCTACATAGAGAACCTCCTCACGATCCTGCGGACCAACTACGCAACGATCGGCTCGATCAACAATGCGTTCACCGGCCGGCGCATCCTGGTGATTCCGAACCTGTCGCCCGGGTTCGCCAAGCCTGGCTATCCGACGCTGCAGATCAACCGCGCAACCTACACGGACTTTCTGAAACTGCTGCGCGATGTCCACCTGCACGAGTACATCGAGACCAACTGGCTTGCGCAACTCGGCACGCCAGCGTTGCCCGCCCCCACCTACATCGTCGGGTCGTGGAACGAGGAGTTCGAAGGGCACGCCATCTTCCCCTTCGACTTCAACCTGACGGTGCCCGACGCGGTACAGCACGGCTTCGACCTGTCGATGGCCGTCAAGGAAGCGTTCGGCTGGAACCACTACGCCAACCGGGACCTGTAATCGACTCCGAATCCGTAGTTTCCGTAGCCCATGTGTCCGGAACGGACCCACGGGTGGGTGGCGCGCGTGCCCGGATTCGAACCGGGGGCCTGCCGCTTAGGAGGCGGCTGCTCTATCCAGCTGAGCTACACGCGCACGCGCTCCATGAGTGTATACGGTGCTCCGGCCCTCAGCCGGCCGTCTCGGTCAGGGCAATGAGGCCGTTGCCCACCCGGACGTAATCCTCGTAACGGCGTTGATACGTCTGCAGCCTCTCGTCCTCGAGCGTGGCGATCTTTGCGCGCACGGCCGCGGCGGCGTCATCACCGCCCGTCGCCTGAAGTTCCGCCTCGAGCGTCGCGGCCCGCTCGCGATATGCCGTGTCATGCTGCCGCTCCCACGCCAGCCAATCGGCGGTCCACTGTGCGTGGGCGTCTTCGACCACGGCACGCGGGAACGGAAATCGTTCGCCGGTTTGCGCTTCTATCGTTGCCACCGCCTCCGGAAACAACTCGCGGACGGAGTCCGCGGAAGTTCGCCACGCCAGCAACTCGCGCGGGTCGGCGCGCGCGACGGCTGGCATGAAGGTGGTGAGGAGCAGCGCAACGATGCGTTCCTGGTGGTCGCGGCGCCTCTCTCGCCGGTAGCGCTCGGCCACGCCGGCCGCGGCCACGGCGAGCACTACCGCGACGACGATCAGCGTGAGATCCAAGGCTCCGGTACCCGCGTTGGGATCAGTAGTGCAGGACCGAGAAGATCTCGTGTCCGTCGAGCCTGTCGCGGCCATGCAGCGCGTCCAGTTCGATCAGAAACGCCAGTGCATGGACCGTGGCGCCCAGTTCGCCAACCAGATCCGCGACCGCCCGCGCGGTGCCGCCGGTCGCAAGGAGGTCGTCGACGATCAGGATGCGCTCCCCGGAACTCACCGCGTCCGCGTGCATCTCGAGCGCGTCGGTGCCATATTCCAGCGCGTATTCCCTCCGCACCGACCGCGACGGCAACTTGCCGGGCTTGCGGACCGGCACGAAGCCCACGCCGAGGTGATTCGCGACTGCTGCGCCCAGGATGAATCCGCGGCTCTCGATGCCGATCACCTTGTCGACTGGCGCGTCACGGTACGGTTTCACCACACAGTCAATCGCGTGACGCAGACCGTCGGGATCCATCAGGAGCGTCGTAATGTCATAGAAGAGGATTCCCGGCTTCGGGAAGTCGGGCACTTCCCGGATCAATTGCTTCAGTGCTTCCATGTGACCTCGTTCTTCCGTGGAGTGCTTGCGCGAGCTGCGTGAAGGTTCGTGCGATCAGACGCGGACGGTGAAATCCCCGGTCAGGTTGAGCGGGGCCAGCTCTTCGACGATCACGTCCAGCACCTTCGAGAAGGGCGGGCCCTGGTGTAGAGCCCGGACGAAGCGTTCGACGGCTTCCCGGTCCCCTTCGCCCACCGCTTCCACGCGCCCGTCGGCCAGGTTTCGGACGAAGCCGCGGATTCCCTCACGGCGCGCGGCGTTAGCGACGAACGCGCGGAAACCGACCCGTTGTACGCGGCCACTCACCAGGAAACGACGTGCTATGTGCATTGGACTTCGTCCGCCACAGATTGCCTGCGGGATTATAACCATCGGTCGGAAGCGGACTTCCTGTGTTACCCTCAGTTGACGTCTGTACGGAGAGAACATGATGCAAGCATGCGCCCGCACTCCCGCCATTCTCCTTGCCCTTCTTCTGACGTTCGGCGCGGCGGTTCCCGCCGCGGCGCAGTTCACGGAGGTGGGTTCGCTCGATTTTCCTACTTCAGCCAGCTCGGAAGCGGCGCAGAATCACTTTCTGCGGGGCGTTGCCATCCTGCACAGTTTTGGCTGGAAGCAGGCGATCGAGCAGTTTCAGGCGGCGCAGGAGATTGAGCCCGACTTTGCCCTCGCGTACTGGGGCGAGACGCTCTGCTACAACCATCCCCTGTTCGGGGCAGGTCGCGGCCTCGACGAGGAGAACCCGCGCGCGGTCCTGAGCCGCCTTGCTCCGACCCGGTCCGAGCGCGCCGCGAAGGCGCCGACGGACCGAGAGCGCGGCTTCCTCGAGGCGGTCGAGGAGCTCTGGTCGGAGGATGGAACCTACGCCGAACGGCAGGTCCGCTACATGGAGGCGATGGAGCGACTCTACGACCGGTACCCCGACGACCACGAGGTCGCCACCTTCTATGCCCTCTCGATGCTGGCCGGATCGCGCGCGCTGGGCGATCAGTCGCTACGCCTTGAGGTGCGGGCGGGAACGATTGCGATGCGCGTCTTCAACGAGAACCCGGATCATCCGGGCGCGCCGCACTACACGATCCACTCATTCGACGATCCGATTCATGCGCCGCTTGCGCTCGCTGCCGCACGGCGGTACGCGGAGATCGCGCCTGCTGTTTCGCACGCCCGGCACATGCCGACGCACATCTTCATTCAGCATGGCATGTGGGATCTCGTTTCAAACCATAACCAGTCGGCCCACGAGGCGGCGATCGCCCTCTGGCAGCCGGGCGACAGCGTGGGCGATGCGGTCCATTCGCTCGACTGGGGGCAGTACGGCGACCTGCAGCGCGGCGACTATGGGAAGGCCCGCGTCTGGATCGAGCGACTGGAGAACCTGATCGCCGACAGCGATGGCCAGCAGCGCGCGGTTAACACGTTGCCGTTGGTGAACGCCCGCTATGTCGTGGAAACCGAGGAGTGGCGGGTCTTGCCCGTAACGGACGATTCGTCAATGCATGAGCTGCTCGCGACTGGGTTGAGCGCCGTGCGGACCGGCAATCTCGCGGCCGCACGGGAAGCGGAAGCTGCCCTCAAGACGATGGCTGATGAGGACAGCGCCCAGAATCGTATCGCCTATCGCGAGGTCGCGGCATCCGTCCGCACCGCCGAGGGGAAGGCAGATGAAGCGATCGCGCTGATGGACGAGGCACTTGAGATCGTGGAGACGCTCCGGCTTCCGAATGGCGCGGCGAGCCCCATAAAGCCCCCGTACGAGTTGTATGGCGAGATCCTGCTCGAGTTGGACCGTCCCGGGGAGGCGCTTGAGAAGTTCGAGACTTCTCTTCTCCGGATGCCGAATCGAATGCGATCGCTGCTAGGCGCCGGGCGCGCCGCCGCCGCCGCCGGTGACCGCGAGGCAGCCCGCGGGTACTACGCGACGTTGGCCGACTTCTGGATCGGGGACTCCAGCGACCCGGGTTACACGGAAGCGCAGCAGTACGTCACGACGAACGAAGGTCCGTAGCCGGAAGGTGGAGGTTGGTCGGGGCGAGAGGATTTGAACCTCCGACCCCTCGGTCCCGAACCGAGTGCTCTACCAGGCTGAGCCACGCCCCGACCAAGGGGTCTTCTATTCTACCTAACCCGGGTTGATTCCGTACGGTCGGGCCCACTCCAGCCCCGCGATGGTCTCTCCCGCAGGGCGGTACTCGCAGCCGACCCACCCTTCGAAGCCGATCTCGTCGATCACCCCGAACAGGTACGGGTAGTTGATTTCCTGGGTCTCGTCCGGCTCATTCCGCCCCGGCACGCCGCCGATCTGGAAGTGGCTGATGATGTCCAGGTTTGCCCGGACCGTCTCGGCCAGGTATCCCTCCATGATCTGCATGTGGTAGAAGTCGTACTGCAGGAAGACATTATCCGCGCCGACCCGCTCGATGATGCCTCTGGCCTGCGCCGACCCGCTCAGGAAGTAGCCGGGATTGTCCTGCGTGTTGAGGGGTTCGAGCAGCAGCCGGATCCCGAGCGGGCGCGCCCGTTCGGAGGCCCACTCCAGGTTGGCCACGAACGTGTCCTCCGCCCGCGCATCATCGGTCCGGCCGGCGAGGCAATGGAGTTGACCGCAGCCCGCCGCCTCCGCATAGTCGAATGCACGCGACAGGCCGTCACGATACTCCTGCTCGCGCCCGGGGATCGCGCCAGCCGCAACTGGAACGTTCATCAGGGTTGCGACCAGGTCGTGCTGCTGTACCCGATCCGCGATGTCCTGGGGAGATTCTCCGTAGGGCGCCTGAATCTCCACTCCCTCGAACCCGACGCGTGCCGCCTGCTCGAAACGGTCGAGCAGATCCCACTCGTTGAACATCATCGCCACGCTGGCGGCAAATCTGGGCATCAGTCGTCTCCCCCGGCAGGCGCCCATCCTATCACGCCGCCGCTCGCGGCTGTCTGACGTGCTCCCGCTATCATTCGGTGATGGCACGTACCGGCGGCCCGTTCGACGCCGTCCTGCTCATCAGCTTCGGCGGCCCGGAGGGTCCGGACGAGATCCGGCCCTTTCTCCGCAACGTGCTGCGTGGTCGCCGCATACCCGCGGAACGGATCGAAGCGGTGGCGCATCACTACGAGCAGTTTGGCGGGAGATCACCGATCACTGCGATAACCCGCCGGCAGGCGGAGGGTCTACGTGCGCGTCTGGCCGCGGCCACGCCCGATCTGCCGGTATGGATAGGCATGCGCAACTGGCATCCGTTCCTCGACGAGACACTTGCCGGAATGGCTGATGCCGGTGTTCGTCGCGCCCTCGGCATCATCATGGCGGCGCAGCACAGCTATTCGAGTTGCGGCCAGTACCGCCAGAACGTCGACGACGCACGCCGGGCGCTCCGATCCGCGGGCCGCCCCGACATCGAGGTCACGTATGCCGGCGACTGGCACGCGCATCCAGGCTATGTCATGGCGAACGCGGAACGCGTCGCCGAAGCGCGGCGCAGATTGCCGCCGGAATTGCAGCGGGACGCCCGGGTTGTCTTCACTGCCCACAGCATTCCGCAATCGATGGCGGATGCATGCCGTTACGAGGCGGAATTGCTGGAGTCCGCGCGTCTCGTCGCCAACGCCGCCGGCGCTTGCGACTGGGCCCTCACGTACCAGAGCCGGAGCGGACGTCCCCAGGATCCGTGGCTGGAGCCGGACGTCTACGACTATCTGCGGGTGGAACGAAACCGTAGTCTAGCCGCGGTAGTTATTGCGCCGATCGGCTTCGTGGCCGATCACCTGGAGGTCCTCTATGACCTCGACACGGAAGCGGCGGACCTCTGCCGCGCGATGGACCTTCCGATGCAACGGGCGTCCGCCGCAAACGACCATCCGGCATTCCTCGATCTGCTGGCGGAACTGACACGCGACGAATGGGCGCGTGGTGGGCGCCCGCTGCCGATTGTCTCGCCCGATCCTCCGGCGCGAGTCGAACCGCCACCACCCGCCCGGCGCGAGCACGCTGCGTCGGTACAGCCGGTCATGACGCCGCTCGGAACCGAAGAAACCGTAGGACGATGGCCGGACGGCTAGCTGACCGCAGCCCCGGCCGGTGCGCAATGCTCGTCGAAGGCGGCGGCCAGGTCGCGGGCTATCGCGTCCGCTTCCTGATTCTCGATCTGGTGCCGCTCCATCATGTAGACCAGCTTGCCGCCGCGCAGCAGGGCGACTGAAGGCGAAGACGGAGGATAGCCGACGAAATAGCCACGTGCCCGCTCGGTCGCCTCGAGGTCGGCTCCGGCGAAGACGCTGGCGACGACATCCGGCCGAGTCCCGTGCTGCAGCGCGAGCGCAATTCCGGGACGGGCCCTGCCGGCGGCACAGCCACAGACGGAGTTGACGACGACCATCAAGGTTCCCGAAGTACCGGCAACTGCCTCATCGACCGCCTCGGCCGTTCGCAGTTCCTTGACCCCGAGCCGCGTCAATTCCTCCCGCATCGGGGCGATGAAGAATTCTGGATACACGTTCTTGCTCCTTGGTGACTCTACGATTCCCGCCAGCGCCTGGGATGGCGCCGAAGATCGAGCACGATTATACCGCTTCGCCCCGATGGGGCGCGGCAAGGCTACGTTCGGCCAGACTGCGGTTGCCGAGCCAGAGAATGGTCAGCGCAATCCCCCATTGCGCGACGCAGGTGCCGATGCTGAGGACGCGGATCGGGTGCCACCACCCCTCCGGGTCGTACACGGTCGCCGACTGGTACATCCACCAGGCAAACATCACCACGAACTCGATGGGCACGAGCCAGGTCAGCACCCAGCTCCAGAGTGAGCCGGCGCGGCGGCCCGTGCTGTTCGTGTTGACCAGGTCCGTGCGAAACCGCTCCGCTCCATAGCGGATTACGGCGACCGCAATGAACACCCCGCTAACCATCAGCGCAAGTCCCCAGACCCAGTCCTGATTGTCGAATACCTGCAGGCTTGCCGCCGAAGGCATCCCGCAGACGGCGGCGGCCGCTACTACCAGGCTGACGGCCCGCTTGCGCGGCAGTCCGCCATCCAGCAGCACGCGAACCGCCAGTTCGACCATCGCGATCAAGGAGGAGAGCGCCGCGAAGAAAAGCGTGAGAAAGAAAAGCGGCAGGAAGACCTCCCCGGCCGGCATTAGTGCGAATACCTGCGGGATCCAGATAAACGACAGTCCGGTGTTTCCAGCCGCCATCGCATCGAGTGCTTCGGCGGTCGGCAGGATGGCGAAGACCGCCGGCAGAATCGCCATGGCCGCGAGGATCGACGCCAGGTTGTTACCCAGGCCGATCGATACGGCGTTTGTTACCACGTCGTCGTCGCACCGAACGTAGACGGCGTAGCTGAGCAGCAGTCCCCAACCGGCCCCGGTCGACCAGGCGGACTGCGTCAGCGCCTCGAGCCATGTGCGATAGTCGGCGAGGCGGGCCAGATCCGGAACGAAGAGATAGCGCAACCCCTCCTCCGCTCCCGGCAGCGTTACCGCGCGTGTCACCGCGAGCAACAGCAGGACAAAGAGCGTCGGAATCAGAATCCGGTTTGCGCGCTCGATACCGCGCGTAACGCCACGCGCCACGACGGTGCCGGCGGCGGCAATGGCGGCGACGTGGAACAGGATCGGTTGCCAGATGGAGTTGCTGTAGGTCTCCCAGTAGGCTCCGGGGTCGGCGCCGGAGGCAAGGTCGCCGGCAAGTGACGCCGTGAAGTACTTGAGCGCCCACCCGGTGACGACCGAGTAGTAGAACATGATCATCACGGTGGTGACGACGACGAAACCGCCCATCCAGGCGGTATGGCGACCTACCAGGGCGGCGAACGCTCCGATTGGTCCGCGCCGCGCGCCGCGTCCAAGGCCGAATTCGGCGATCAGGAGCGGAATCGACCACGCGAAGAGGAAGATGAGCCAGGGAATCAGGAACGCGCCGCCGCCATTCTCCGCCGCGATACGGGGAAAGCGCCAGAGGTTGCCCGCACCGACCGCCATGCCGATACCGGCGACGATGACACCCCAGCGGGAAGTGAAGAAGTCGGAGCCGGTGGTGCTGGTCTGGGTCGGCATCGCGTGCGGGCCAGCGGGCCGTGTCGGATGGCTCGCTGAAGTGTAGCAGTCCCCGGGAGCATTCCCGCCTGCTTCGACTCGAGCCTCGCCACCAGCCGGGGTTGCCCCTCTATACTGGAATCGAGACGACGGGGAATGGAATTCAGGGACTACTACAAGACCCTCGGGGTTGATCGATCGGCATCCCAGGACGCCATCAAGAGAGCGTTCCGGAAACTGGCGCGGAAGTACCACCCCGATGTGAATCAGAACGATTCGGAGGCGGAGCGCCGCTTCAAGGCGGTGAACGAAGCGTACGAAGTGTTGGGGAACGCCGACACGCGGAAGAAGTACGACGAGCTGGGCGCCAACTGGAAGGAATACGAGCGCGCCCGCGCGGCGGGCCAGAATCCGTTCGCCGGTAGAGGACCGGGTGGCTTCCGCTGGACGACGACCGGTGGCAGCGGCGGATTCCGGTCCATCTCCGAGGAGGAACTGCGAGAGCTGTTCGGCGGGATTGGGGGCGCCGCCAGTACGGGCCGCGGCCAGGGGCGTCCTTTCTCCGACTTTTTCCAGGCGTTCTTCGGAGGCGAGACGGACCAGTCTCGCGGGGCTGTCCCAGGCGACGCGGAGCGGACACGCGCCCGGAAGGGGCGTGACGCGGAGTACGCGACGGAGCTGACCCTCGAGCAGGCGTTTGGCGGCGTGACGCAGCGCCTGAGGCTGGGCGGCGATACCGGAGAGCGCACGGTAGATGTCCGGATCCCGGCGGGCGTCGACACAGGCTCGCGCGTCCGCGTCACAGGCAAGGGAGGCAAGGGGACGGGCGGCGCCGCAGCGGGCGACCTGTACCTCCGCGTGCAGGTCGTGCCCCACCCCATCTACACCCGGAAGGGCCGCGACCTCTACATGCGTGCGGCGATGCCGCTAGCCACCGCCGTGCTGGGTGGCGAGGTGGAGGTGCCGACGATAGAGGGCCGGAGGGTTCGCTTGAAGGTGCCAGCCGGCACGCAGGAGGGGCAGGTCTTCCGAATCCGTGGCCAGGGCATGCCCTCGCTCGGGAATGGCGGTGACCGTGGGGATCAATACGCAACGGCGCACGTCAAGCTTCCCCGCAGTCTCTCGCCGGAAGCGCGGAAACAGTTCGAGTCGCTGGCCCGTTTGCTTGACGATCCATCATGAACGGACACGGACGACCGCCGCCGGAGGACGGACAGCAGCAACCGGCGTTGGAGCGGTACGCACGCGACCTGACTGAACTGGCGCGTGGCGGGAAGCTCGACCCGGTGATTGGTCGAGACGAGGAGATCCGCCGCGCGATCCAGGTGCTGTCGCGCCGAACCAAGAACAACCCCGTCCTGATCGGTGATCCGGGAGTTGGCAAGACCGCCATCGTCGAGGGATTGGCGCAGCGGATTGTCCGAGGCGATGTGCCCGAAGGACTCAAGGACAAGCGGCTGGCGGCGCTCGACATGGGGGCTCTCATCGCGGGAGCGAAGTACCGCGGCGAGTTCGAGGAGCGTCTCAAGGCCGTGCTGAAGGAGATCACCGACGCCGAAGGGCGCATCGTTCTCTTCATCGATGAGTTGCACACGGTCGTGGGTGCCGGCGCGGCCGAAGGGGCCATCGATGCGTCGAACATGCTGAAGCCGTTGCTCGCGCGCGGCGAGCTCCACACGATCGGCGCAACGACGCTCAACGAGTACCGCCAGTACATCGAAAAGGACGCCGCTCTGGAGCGCCGGTTTCAGCCGGTCATGGTGGCCGAGCCGACCGTCCAGGACACGGTCAGCATCCTGCGTGGCCTGCGTGAGCGCTACGAGATCCATCACGGCGTCCGGTTCAAGGACGCGGCGCTTGTTTCTGCGGCCGTCCTGTCGAACCGGTACATCAGTGACCGATTCCTGCCGGACAAGGCGATCGATCTGATTGACGAGGCGGCGTCGAAGCTCCGGATGGAGATCGACTCGCTGCCCGTCGAACTCGACGAGGTGGAAAGGCGCCTGATGCAGCTCGAGATCGAGCGTGAAGCCCTCCGCAAGGAGACCGATACCTCGTCGAAGACGCGCCTCGGCCGGCTTGAGACGGAGCTGGCTGGCTTGAAGGAGGAACGGAAGCGGCTGCGGGTGCAGTGGGAACGGGAGAAGGCGCAGATTCAGGGTGATCGCAAGCTGCAGGAGGAACTCGAAGGCCTCCGTCTGGAGGTGGAGCGCGCCCAGCGCGAGGGGGACTACGCGCGCGCATCGGAACTGCAGTACGGACGCATCCCGGAACTCGAACAGAGGCTGGCGTCAAGTCGCGACGACCCAGGCGACGGAGAGGCGCCGCGGATGCTGAAGGAAGAGGTCGACGAGGAGGATATCGCGGCGGTCGTCAGCAAGTGGACGCACATTCCCGTCAGCAAGCTAGTGGAAGGAGAAGTCGAGAAGCTGATCAGGATGGAAGAACGCCTGCGCGAGCGGGTGGTCGGTCAGGACGACGCCATTGTCGCGGTGGCGAACGCGGTTCGGCGCGCGCGGGCCGGTCTGCAGGACCCGAACCGCCCGCTCGGCAGCTTCATCTTCCTGGGTCCGACCGGCGTCGGAAAGACCGAGTTGGCACGTGCTCTCGCCGAGTTCCTCTTCGATGACGAACGGGCTCTGATCCGGATCGACATGTCGGAGTACCTGGAGAAACACGCCGTCTCGCGCCTCGTCGGCGCGCCGCCCGGGTATGTCGGCTACGACGAAGCGGGCCAGCTGACGGAAGCGGTCCGTCGGCGGCCGTACGCCGTGGTGTTGTTCGACGAGGTGGAGAAGGCGCATGCCGATGTGCTGAACGTCCTGCTGCAGCTTCTTGACGACGGGCGGTTGACCGATGGGCAGGGACGAACCGTCGATTTCCGGAACGTGGTCGTCATCATGACATCCAACCTGGGGAGCGAGCTGATCGCCGAACGCAGCGGCCTGGCCTCGGGGGGCGACGTTGATCTGGACGCGGGAACGCGCCGTCAAATCGACGAGGTGATGCGTGCGCACTTCAGGCCGGAGTTCCTGAACCGCATCGACGAGATTATCGTCTTTCACGCACTCGGCCGTGCGCATCTCAGGCAGATTGCTGCCATGCAGCTGGCATCACTCGGACGCCGCCTGGCAGATCGCCGGGTTACCGTGAAGCTGACCGACGCGGCAACCGAGCATCTGGTCGCCGAAGGCTACGACGCCGCCTACGGCGCGCGCCCCCTGCGGCGTACGATGCAGCGTCGCGTGCTCGATCCACTCGCCGAACGTCTGCTAAGGGGCGAGTTCAGCGAAGGCGATACGGTTGTAGTGGACGCCGGGGGTGATGGGTTGTCGTTCGCCGTGTCGGCCAAGATGGCCGAGGCAACCGAGGCATAGCAGCCCCGGCGGGCGGACTACGAGCCGGCGCGCGGTGCCGACGTGAAGCCTGCTCCTCGGTGCGAGCCGTCACAGAACGGCTTGTTTTCCGAGTGTCCGCAGCGGCAAAGGGAAAAGGGCCGCCTGGCGATCTCGTACCGGTTTCCTTCCGCGTCCACGACGGTGATGTCGTCACCGTCGACAAGGCAAGGCCCGTTGTCGCGCAGTCTGATCGTAGTCGGCATGGCAGTCATCCCATCCGTTGCATCGACGCCAGGAAGTCGGCGTTCGACTTGGTCTTGCTCATCTTGTCGAGCAGCAGTTCCATCGCTTCTACCGACAGGAGCGGGTGGAGGACCTTGCGGAGCACCCAGACGCGGTTCAGGTCCTCTCGGCTGAGCAACAGCTCCTCCTTCCGGGTCCCGCTCTTCTGTATGTCAATCGCCGGGAAGACGCGCTTGTCGACCAGTTTGCGGTCGAGGTGGATCTCCATGTTGCCGGTCCCCTTGAATTCCTCGAAGATGACATCGTCCATGCGGGATCCGGTGTCGACCAGGGCGGTCGCCATGATGGTGAGCGAGCCGCCCTCCTCGATGTTGCGCGCCGCCCCGAAGAACCGCTTCGGCTTCTGCAGGGCGTTGGAATCGAGACCGCCCGACAACACCTTGCCGGAGGGCGGGATCACCGTGTTGTAGGCGCGGGCAAGGCGCGTGATGGAATCGAGCACGATAAAGACGTCCTTCTTGTGCTCGACCAGGCGCTTGGCCTTCTCGATCACCATCTCGGCCACCTGGACGTGGCGCTGCGCCGGCTCGTCGAAGGTTGACGAGATCACCTCGCCATCGACCGATCGCTGCATGTCGGTCACTTCTTCAGGCCGCTCGTCGATGAGGAGAACAATGAGGTACACCTCCGAGTGGTTCCTGGCGATCGACTGCGCGATGTTTTGCAGGAGCATCGTCTTGCCGGTTCGCGGCGCGGCGACGATCAGGCCCCGCTGCCCCTTGCCGATCGGCGTCATCAGGTCCATGACGCGAGCCGAAAGATTGTCGGCGGCGGTCTCCAGCCGGACGCGCTCCAGCGGATAGAGCGGCGTCAGATTCTCGAAGAAGATCTTCTCGCGTGCCTGATCCGGAGATTCGAAGTTGACTGCCTCCACCTTGATCAGGGCGAAGTAACGCTCACCCTCCTTCGGTGGGCGGATCTGTCCGGAGACGGTATCGCCCGTCTGCAGGTCGAACTTTCGGATCTGCGATGGGGAGACATAGATATCGTCCGGGCCGGGCAGGTAGTTGTAATCCGGCGCCCGAAGGAAGCCGAAGCCGTCGGGCAGAACCTCCAGTACGCCTTCCGAGAAGATGAACCCGCTCTGTTCGGTTTGCGCCTTGAGGATCTGGAAGATGAGCTCCTGCTTCCGCATGCCGGTAGCCCCCGGCACGTGAAGATCCTGGGCCACCTTGGTAAGGGGCGTGATGCCCATCTCCTTCAGGTCGGCAATCTTCAGGGCCGGCTTCCCTCTCCCCTTGCCGCGCGGCTTGCTGTGTGGTTCGGCCTCGGCTTCAACGTCGCCCGGCTCGGCGTCGACCGGCACCGGCTCGTCTGACGGGGGGACGGCGACAGTTCCGGTGGATGCGTTCTTCTTGTCGGCCATGCTCGGATAAACCTCCGGGGTGACGATTGGTGTGGTGAATCGGCCGCAGGGGCCAGAATGTTCAGGAAAGTGCTGCCCGCGAGAATTCCGGCAGCAGGTTGCCACGTAGCATAGGAACGCGCGGGACCATTGTCAAGTCGCCGCCGCGCCCGCCGCCCCCGGGCCAGGAGCTTGCGCGCCCGCCCGTGAAAGGCGTGCTAGTTGTAGTTCGCGGGCGAATCGCCCACCGCGAGGATGCTGCACTGGAGACGCGTCTCAAGGCCTAGTTCACGGGCTCGGGCCATCAACGCGTCACTCTCGGCGCCCGGGTTCAACCATATCTGGCGAATCTCTCGCGCCACGACATCGTCGAGCAGGAGTTCCCCCACCGCCGGAGGCACGTAGAAGGTCGCAATGTCGATCGTGCCCGGCACGTCGCGAAGCGAGGCATGCGCCGGCACCCCCTCGATAGACTCCCCTGCCGCCGCGCGTCCGGGATTCACCGCCGCCACGTCGTGCCCTTGGGCGAGCAGTGCCCGGACGGCCTTGTTGCCGTACTTGCGCCGATCGGTCGACGCGCCTACCACTGCGATACGCATGCGTCGAGTGTGTCAACTCCGCCGCCGGACGGCAAGCGGAGACATATAATCCGCTGCGGTGTTCCGTCACGCGGCCATTCTCGTCGGCCTTTGCGGGCTGACGTTCCTCGTCGGCCTGGGGCAACCGGCGCTCACTGACTCGGACGAAGCGTTCTACGCCGAGAGCGCCCGTGAGATGGTCGAACGGAACGACTGGCTGACACCGTACTTCAACGGTCAGCCCCGCTTCGAGAAGCCGGTTCTCTACTACTGGCTTGCCGCCGCCGCTTATCAGATCGCCGGGGTCTCTCCCGGGGCGGCGCGTTTGCCGTCGGCCCTGGCCGGCTTCGGTCTGGTGTTCGTTGCCTGGGCGTGCGCGCGGCGGTACTACGGCGCGCCGACGGCGCTCATGGCCGGTGTGGTGGCAGCGACCTGCTTCGCCGCGGTCGCCATGGCGCACCAGTCGCTGCCCGACCTGCCGCTCGCGTTCCTGATTGCGCTCTCCACGTGGGCATCGCTGGTCGGATTGCTGGAGGAAACCGCGCACGACGGTGGCGCTGCCGCTGACGGCCGCCATCGGCGCGCATGGCTGGTCGTTGCAGGTGTCGCCGCAGCCGGTGCGTTCCTCGTGAAAGGGCCGGTCGGCCCGGTGCTGGTGGCCCTGGCGGTCGTTCCTGCCGCCGCCTTCGACTGGTGGCGCGGCGGCGCTCTCTGGCGGGCGCGGACGGTGGATGTGTTGCTTGCGGCGGCGCTCTTCTTTCTGCTCGCCCTGCCCTGGTACGGCGCGATGGCGATCGGGCACGGCTCCGCGTACCTCGATCGCTTCTTCTTCGCCGAGAACTTCGATCGATTCGCGACCGATCGGTACAACGATCCGCGTCCGATCTGGTACTACGTCCCTATCGTTGCGGGGGGCATGCTTCCCTGGACTCCCTTCATGACGCTCTGGATCCCGGCGCTGCGACGAGCCTGGAACCGCAGGGAGTTCGACACGCGCGCGGTGCGCCTCGTTGCCTGGGCTGCGGTGCCGTTGCTCTTTTACACGCTGTCGGTCGGCAAGCAGCCCCGCTACATCCTGCCCATGCTGGTTCCGCTCGCCGTCCTGATCGGCCGTGCGCTGACCCAGGCGATGCAGGCCGATGCAACAAGAACCGACCGGCGCCTCTTCGTCGCTGGCGGGGTTGCGGCGGGTATCGTCGTTGCGCTGATCGGAGCGTCCGTCTGGTACGCGCGTGCTCTTCTGATTCAGCGGCCGGGTGTGGTGGTTGGTGGGGTCGCCGACGCTATCGCGATGGTAGGCGGCATCGCGGCCACGGTCACGCTCTGGGCCGCATGGAAGTCCCGCTACCTTCGGGCCGTGCCGGTTGCGATCGCGGCTGCGGTGGTAGTCACCGCCGCGGCAACCCGCACCATGGTGCTGGCGGGACCGGGACCCGCTCCGGTCGAGCGGATGGCCTCCCTCGTGGCGGAAGCACGACAGGCGGACGAACCGTACGGGCGTTACCGCGTCTTCGATCGGAACCTGGTCTATTACGTCGGTACGCCACACACCGAACTCGTGAGCCTTGAGGCGGTGCGCGATTTCCTCCGCTCCCCCGAGCGGGTCCTTGTCGTTCTCCGTTCCGACGACGCGGAGGCGCTTGCGCTGCGGGGCGTACCGTTCGCCCGTATCGCCGGCGTTCCCTACGTCAACACCGGCAACTTCAACCTTCGGACGTTCCTGGACCCCGATCCGGACCGCTACGTCCTGACCGTACTTCTGATCGCCAATCGCTAGGAACTTCCAGGACCTGGCGGGTGGGCGGGGACGTGCGGATCAGCCAAGGCCGCCTGCGAATCTCTTCAGCCGCTCGGCGCCCTCGGCGAGCCGGTCGATGGACGTCGCGTACGACAGTCGCAGGAATCCGGGGGCGTCGAAGGCCTCTCCCGGCGTCAGCGCCACGTGCGCCTCGTCGAGCAGGCGCAAGGCGAACTCCGCCGATGTTCGGATGCCGTTCGGTGCCAGCAGCTCCGAGATATCCGGAAAGAGATAGAACGCGCCGGCCGGGGGCACGACGCGGTAGCGTGGCTCGTCCGCCATCCAGGCGATCAGTCGATCGCGCCGCGCGCGGTACTCGCCGAGCATCGCCCGCACGTCGTCATCCGGGCCAGTCAGGGCGGCGAGAGCGGCGCGCTGCGTAATCGACGAGACGTTCGTCGTGGCATGGCCCTGTACGACGTCGGCCGCCTTGATGAGCTCCCTCGGTCCGACTGCCCAGCCGCAACGCCATCCGGTCATCGACCAGCTCTTCGATGCGCTGCCCACCAGGACCGTCCGGTCGCGCGCATATTCGGCGGTCACCTTCGCCAGGTTGTGCGGAACGTCGTCGTAGACAAGCCGTTCGTAACAGAGATCGATCACCAGCCAGATTCCGGCCTCAGCTGTCTCGCGTGCAATCGCCTCGAGTTCCGATTCGGCGATCAGCGCCCCCGTCGGGTTGCCCGGCGAGTTGATGATGATGGCGCGCGTCCGCGGTGTCACTGCCTCCAGAATCCCGTCGGCGGTCACCGTGAAGTCCTGCTCCGCCGACGTCCGAACAATGACCGGCTCCGCTTCGGCCAGCTTGATCTGCTCCACTATCGACGGCCAGTACGGCGCGTGAGTCACGACCTCGTCGCCCGGATCACAGAGCGCCAGCGCGACGTTGAAGAGCCCCTGCTTTCCGCCGGCGGTGACGATGACCTCGTCCGGGTGGTACGTTACGCCATAGTCCGCGCGGTAGCGGTCACAGATGGCTTCGCGCAGTTCCGGGATGCCGCGGCTCGGCGTGTATTTCGTGAAACCCTCGTTGATTGCTGCAATGCCGGCGGCGCGGATCGGTTCCGGAGTGGGGAAATCGGGCTCGCCAGCTCCCAGGTCGACCACGTCCACACCATCGCGGCGCAACTGAGACGCGGCCTGGAGCACGAGTTGGGTGGCGGACGGCGCGACGCGGTCGAGGCGGCGCGCAAGGCGTTGCCTGGTGGCGGTGGTCATGGTCGTTCTACGTCCGGACGCCGGGCGTCACCGGTCCCACCTTCTGCCGGAGCCGCTGCTCGACCACCTGCGGCACGAGTCCGGAGATGGATCCGCCGAGGGCGAACACCTCGCGTGCGAGGCGGGAGCTGAGATACGTGTAGCGCTCATCCGGCATCATGAAGACCGTCTCGATCGACTGGCGCAGGTGCCGGTTCATCAGGGCCATCTGCATCTCGTACTCGAAGTCCGAAATGGCGCGCAACCCCCGTACGATCACGTCGGCACCACGCCGCTCCGCATAGTCCACCAGCAGGCCATTGAACGTCTCTACCTCGACGGCCGGCTGATCGCGGAACACCTCGCGGGCGATCTCCACGCGTTCGTCGATCGAGAAGAGGGGCGACTTGTCGAGGTTGACGAGGATCGCTATGACGATGCGATCAAAGAGGCGTGCGCCCCGCTGAATGATGTCGACATGGCCGTTCGTGAGCGGATCGAACGAGCCGGGATAGACGGCGAGCCGGGGCCGCCGCCGCGAGTCGCTCGCTGTCGCGGCGATGTCGTCTCGTGTTTCAGGTGCCATGTTCGCTTGCGGTCACTCGTCGGTGGCCGAGTCCGGCGCGCCGCGCCGGTAAACGTCCAGGGCGCTGTCACCTGCCCTGATGCGGCGCGTGTGGATCAGCGCGATGTTCCCCTCCGCTTCCATCGCGAGCGGTTCACGGCGCCGTGGCCGCTCAATCACCAGCAAGCCCCCCGGCGCCGTCCGCCGGGTGAGTGCGGAGAGTATCGCACTGACGGCCCCGTCATCAAACCCGTACGGCGGGTCCAGCAGGACCAGATCGAAGGCGGCCGGCTGCTCGACACGGTCGAGCGCGGCCGGCAGCGCGCCATGGATGATTCGCCCTCGGGAGGCGACGCCGCACTGTTCCAGATTCGTCCTAATGAGCGCCGTGGCGCGGCGGTCGCTCTCAACGAACGTGACGGAAGCAGCGCCCCGGCTGATCGCTTCGAGTCCGATGGCTCCCGTCCCGGCGCATCCGTCGAGCACGGTGGCGCCTGTGACGCCGTGCCCGAGGATGGCGAAGAGCGTCTCGCGTAATCGATCGGAAGTCGGGCGCAGTCCGGGCCACCTGGGAGTCCGGAGGCGGCGCCCCCTCAGCTCACCCGAGATGATCCGCATCGGGTGGCGCTCCGGCTTTCCCGGCGCCGGCCGCCGCGACCCACGCCGCGGCGGCTTGGTGGGCGTCTGCCATCAGGCGATGATCGCGGACGACATCGCCAATACGAAAGAACGGCAGGCCTGACTGGCGCGTACCAAGGAGATCGCCCGGGCCGCGCAATTCCAGGTCGCGCTCGGCGATCGCAAAGCCGTCAGAGGTTTCGGCGAGCACCTCCAGACGGGCCAGCGCCCGCTCGCCCGCCTCCGGTGCATGCAGCAGAATGCATGTGGACGCAGCTTCGCCTCGTCCGACACGGCCACGCAACTGATGCAGTTGTGCGAGGCCGAACCGCTCAGCCTGCTCAATCACCATGATCGTCGCGTTCGGCACGTCGACGCCTACCTCAACCACGGTGGTTGCGACAAGAACGTCGATGGCGCCCGCGCTGAAGGCGGTCATCGTCTCCTGACGACCGACCGAAGGAAGTCCGCCGTGGACCAGGCCGACCCGGTGCTTCGGAAAGACGATAGTGTCCAGTTCCCTCGCAAGCGCGGTTGCGCCCCGCAGGTCGAGCGTTTCCGATTCGTCGACCAGCGGATGGACCACGAAGGCCTGGCGGCCCGAACTCAGTTCGGCCCGCACCCGTTCGTAAGCCTCGTTGCGACGTGACATCGTCCAAACGTGGGTCGTGACGGACTGGCGTCCCGGTGGACGCTCGCGCAGCTCCGAAACATCGAGATCTCCGTACGCCGACATCGCAAGCGTGCGCGGGATCGGTGTTGCGGTCATGACGAGCAGGTTCGGATGGAACCCCTTCGCGGCAAGCGCTGCGCGCTGCATGACGCCAAAGCGATGTTGCTCGTCGACGATGCCGAGGCTCAGGTCGCGGAACGCGACTTCGTCCTGGACCAGCGCGTGTGTCCCTACCACGAACCGCGTACTACCGTTCGCGATGTTGGCCGCCGCCTCGCGCCGGGCGGTGGGCGTGAGCGCTCCGGTAAGCAGGAGCGGAGAGAAATGCGAGGGCGCCAGCAGGCGCGCCACGTTGGCGTACTGCTGCTCGGCGAGCACCTCCGTGGGTGACATCAGCGCCACCTGGCGTCCGTTCTCCATGGCAATCAGGGCCGCGAGCACTGCGACGATCGTCTTTCCCGAACCGACGTCGCCCTGCAGCAGGCGCCGCATCGGCGCGGAACTTCGCAGGTCGTCGGCAATCGACGCGAGCGCGGTCCGCTGATCGCCGGTCAACCGGAACGGCAGGAGCTCGCGTGCCGCCCGGCGGATCCGATCATCGATCAGCAGGGGGCGGGACGAGGCCCGTCGGGCCGCAAGGCGCCGTCGGCGCACGAGGTCGACCTGGAACTCGAAGAACTCCTCGTAGACCAGCCGCTGTTGTGCCGGTGTCCGAAACGCATTCAGCGTCTCGAGCGACGTCCCGGCCGGTGGGAAGTGAGCCGACCGCAGCGCCTCGTCACGCGGCGGGAAGCCGTGCCTGCGCCGGATCTCCTCCGGCAGGGGATCGGATGGCGCGTCGTCTCCGGGCTTCGATGGCAGACGCGCCAACGCGTCATGAGCCCATCGCCGTCGCATTCTCGATGTGCACGTCCCTGCTGCGGGATATACAGGGACGATTCGTCCGGTATGGAGACTGTCCGGCTCCGGAGTCTTGCCGCTGCCGTATGGCGCCTCGTCCTCATCGTCCGTTCCTTCCGTTGCGTCCGTGAGGGGTTCGTGGTCGGGGTTGGTGAACTCCAGGCCGCCTCGGCCGCGGTCGTACAAGCCATGCAGCGCCACGCGTCGTCCTGGCCGAAAGAAGCTGGCCATGTGCGTCTGGTTCATGAATGTGGCACGTGCTCGGCCTGTGTCGTCCTCGATGGTCACTTCGACGAGGGTGAATCCCGGCCGCCGGGTTCGTCGCAGCCGGCAGGAAACGACGCGACCGGCAACGGTAGCGGATGTGCCCCGCTCGAGGGTGGCGATCGAACGGACGGGCGCCCGGTCTTCGTACCGGCGCGGCAGTGACAGCAGCAGGTCCTCGATAGTCCGTATGCCGACCGCTTCAAGGTCTGCGAGACGGCGTGGCCCGACGCCATGGAGAGCCGACACCGGCGCATCGAGCGAGCCGCGGGACGGAGCGGCCGCCCCGACCGGGGCCGGCGCGCCTGCCGCCGCAGCAACGCCGGCTGCTGACGTGGTCACGCGCTATTGCACCACCACCACCTGGCGCGGCTCGATGCGGACCGCCTCGATGCTGTACGGCAGGTCGAACGTGTCGGTCAGATCGATGCCATCGGGCTGGCTGTCGGAACGGGTGTAGTACCGGACGAGCTCGTGGACCAGGGTGGCGGGCACGGACACCGAGCCCACTTCAACCGATTCGATGTCGACACGGATGGTCCGGTCCTGCGCCCGCACGAGCCCAACCGCAGTGACTGGCAACTGACCGCTCAGATAACGAAGGGGGTCGAAAAGGCCGCGCTCCGATTCTTCCGCGTGAAGATCGTCGAGGTTGACCGTCGCGCGAGCGATCAGGCGGCCCGCCCCCTCGAACGCGAGCTCCGGGTCGGTCACGCCGGGGGGGAAGCCATCGGCTCCCTGAAAGCGGAACCACGCATTGAGGGAACGCTCGGCGATCGCTACCGTTCGTGGCCGGCCCGTCGTATGTTCCGTCGCCGCGTTGAGAAGGATCTGGTCGAGCGCCTCTTCGACCGCCCGCCCGTCCGCCGCGCTGAGCGTCCCAGTCTGACCGGCGCTCGCGATTGCCGCCCCTACCGCGATGGCCATCAGCCACGGCACGCTCTCACTGTACCACGCTGCCGAACCGCCGCCGCGCGGTGGGATACACTCCGACCGGAGACCCTCGTGCAACCGGCTCTGACACGTCGGCAACGACAAATCCTCGACTTCCTGCGGGAGTGCATCGACCGGGAGGGCCGCCCGCCGAGTCTGGAGGAGATTGGCCAGCGCTTCGGCCTCTCCTCGCTCGCCACCGTGCACAAACACCTGACGAATCTGGAGGACAAGGGATTCATCAAGCGGTCCTGGAACCGGAGTCGAGCGATCACGTTGCTACCGGCGCGGACCGGCGCGCGCGCGGTCGATGTCCCACTGCTTGGTTACCTGGCGGCCGGTATGCCGATAGACGCTGTGCTCCCACGAGAGACGGTGGCAGTACCGGAAGATCTCGCCCGCGAGAGCGATCTCTATGCGCTCGCCGTGAGGGGCGACACGTTGCTCGAGGAGCAGATTCGCCACGGGGACATCGTCATCATCGCTGAGCGAAAAGGCGTAAGGAATGGCGACCTCGTATTGGCCCTCATCGACAGGAAGGCGGTGACGGTGCGCGGTTTCCGCCAGCGGGGCCAGCGTATTCACCTGGGAGCGGCGACTCCTGCCGTCGGGGCCAGCGCAGTCGACGCCGGGCGCGTGCAGGTGCAAGGGGTCGTCATTGGTGTCATGCGAACATACTGACCACCATCTGTCGCATTGGCGACTTCATCAGACGCAGGAGAACTATGGCTGAACGCAAGCAAATCAACTTCACCGTCGTGCCGGGCGAACCGGGTGACGCGCCCCGTTTCTACTCGAACTTTTGCGCGCTTTCTCACACGCCGTATGATTTCACGCTTACTTTCTGTGAAGTTCAACCGCCAACCGAGAGCGACGTGCGGCGGGCCGAGACGAATCGGCAGCTTCGGGCGCCGGTTCGCGCGCAGATTGTCGTGCCGGCGCAGTTCATCCCCAACCTGATTGCGGCGCTGCAGAACCATCTGCGCAACTTCAGCGAGTCGCCACCCAAAGTGACGCCGCCCCGCGATGCCGTCCACTGAGAAGCAGGCGGGCGCCTCTGAGGCGCCGGTGCGGGTGTCGAAGACAGTCGCGCGACGCATCCTGCGAGCGCTGGAGCGACTCCATCCTGGAGCTGATACGGAGTTGCGCTACGCGACGCCGTTCGAGCTGTTGACGGCGACGATCCTGTCGGCTCAGTGCACGGACGCGCGGGTAAACGAGGTGACGCCGGCGCTGTTCCGGCGCTACCCGGACGCGTCGGCGCTCGCTCGTGCGCGACCTGAGACAATCGAGCGGCTCATCCGGACCACCGGCTTCTTCCGGTCGAAGACACGCGCGCTGCTTGGCATGGCGGGCGCGCTCGTCAAACGCCATGGCGGGGATGTTCCGCCCTCCATGGACGATCTCGTCGGGCTGCCGGGTGTCGGCCGCAAGACCGCCAACGTGGTCCTCGGGCATGCGTTCGGAATCCCGGGCTTCCCGGTTGATCGGCACGTGTTGCGCGTCACGCGCCGGCTCGGTCTTATCGCGACCGACGATCCGGTCGCCGCCGAGACGGCGCTCTGCCGGCTCCTTCCGCGCACCAAGTGGACCGTCGCGTCGGATTCGTTCATCCTGCACGGGCGGAGGATCTGCAGGCCTAGACCGCTCTGTGACCGTTGCGGCGCCCGTTCGGATTGCGCGTACGCCGCAAACCCGACGATGGTCGAACGAGACGGGCGGCAGGCGGCGGGGCATCGATGACCAGCGCGCGGTTTGGAGAGCTGGTGTCCGACGCGCAGCGGCGTATCCCCGAAGAGTTGCGCGAGTTGATGGAGAACGTGGTGCTGGTGGTGGAGGACCGTCCGTCTGCGGAGACGCTCGCCGAGCTCGACATTACGCCTCCCGACACGCTGTACGGGCTTTACGAAGGAACGCCGTTAACGGAACGTGAATGGAGCATGAGCGGCATGTTGCCGGATCGCATCACCATCTTCCGGGAGCCGATCCTGGTGGATGCCGAAGACGAGGATGCTGTGCGCGACATGATTGTCGAGACGGTGATCCACGAGTTCGGCCACCACTTCGGTCTGAGCGAGGAGGAGATTGACGAAGCGGAAGCGCTCTGGCGGGACCAGTGGTTCGAAGCGCGCGGACTCGATCCAGATGAAGCGGAAGATACAAGCGACCGGTAGCCGTCGCCGGCGCCTGGGCCAGCATTTCCTGGAACCTGGCTGGGTCGCGAGAGTGATCGATACGGTAGCGCCGGAGGCTCACGAACACATTCTGGAGATCGGTCCCGGGCACGGTGCGCTGACCCTGCCACTGGCGGCTCGCGCGGCCAGGATCGTGGCGGTCGAACGCGATCCAGCGCTAGCACGCGGGTTGCAGGAGCGTGTCCCCGACACCGTCGAGATCGTCGAGCAGGACATTCTGGCTGACGATCTAAGGGAATGGGCGCGTCGCCTGCGGAACCATGGGCCAGCCGACGCAACGCTGCGGATAGCTGGCAACCTCCCCTACTCGATCTCCTCGCCGATTCTCACAATGATGCTTCGGAGCGCGCGTGCCGCAGGATTCCGCGATGCCGTTCTTATGCTGCAACGCGAAGTGGCGGAACGAGTGGTGGCGGAGCCCGGAATGCGCGACTATGGTCCGCTTGCGATTCTGACCATGCTTCACGCCACGGCGCGTTGCGTGCTGCAGCTTCCGCCGCGCGCGTTCCGTCCGCCGCCCAAGGTCCGCTCCACGGTGGTGACCCTCAGGTTCCGCGACCTGCCGTGTGGGCCGCCCGATCCTGCTCGGTTCGACGCATTCGTCCGGCGGCTCTTCACGCGACGGCGCAAGCAGCTCGTGAATGCCCTGCTGCCGGCGGAAGATCCTGCGAACCGGGATCCGGCCGGGATTTGCCGGGCGGCCGGCATTGACCCGGCACGGCGGCCTGGCACTCTGTCCCTCATCGAGCTGATGGCTCTGGACGCGGCGCTGGTCACCGCGGGCGGATGACGGGTAGCGTTGGCTTGAGGCGCGCGGGCTGACACGCCCGCATGGCGTGCTGAGGGTGTTTCCACCGCGCGTGCTACACTTGCGTGCAGCGCGTCTCGCCTTCGCAGGCCTTCCCAGCAGCCTGCGCTTGATCTGAACGCCCGGTCGTGCCGATAGATTGTGGTAGACCCGTTCGGCGGGTGCGTCCGCCGACTGTCGAATGGAGATCACATCGTGTCTGGAGACGTTCTGTCGCGACGCATAAGCGAGTGCACGGGTGTTGCCCTGTTCGGGCTGGCTCTGTTCTGGCTGATTGCCATTGCGACCTATGAAGCGGCGGACCCCGTCTGGTTCTTCAAGACGGGCGGGCAGACGCAGGCCACGAACCTGGGCGGACAGGTTGGGGCGTTCCTGGCGGAAGTGTCCCACCAGGTGTTCGGTTTTGCGGCGGTACTCGTTCCCGTGACACTGGGAGCGCTAGGCTGGCATGCCTTCTGGTGCCGTCCCATCAGTGCCGGTTACATGAGACTGGCCGGTGTGGGCTTGTTGTTCATCTGCACGGCGGCGTTTCTCAGCCTCTCGCTCGGTTCGCCGGAGACGACGGGCCGGTCGTTTGATGCCGGCGGCATCCTCGGTGGGCTGATTGCCACCGGCATGGCCGACTATTTCAACCACGCCGGGTCTCTGGTGGTGGTCCTGACGTTGCTTTGCCTCTCGATCATCCTGTCGACGCAGGCATCGCTCGGTCACGGATTCACCCACGGCGGCCGGTTCGCCGCGCGCACGGCCCGGAGCATTAGCGGGCGGATTCACCGATGGCGGACGGAACGGGCCAAGGCGCGTCAGCGCAGGGACGTGGTGAACAAGCACCTGGCAAAGACGGGCGCCTCCACCGCCCG
Organism: Acidobacteriota bacterium; assembly: GCA_009838525.1. Lineage (NCBI taxonomy): Bacteria > Pseudomonadati > Acidobacteriota > Acidobacteriota bacterium. The sequence goes on along the minus strand of VXRJ01000018.1, from coordinate 665,255 downwards.
AATGGAGATCCTGGCAAGGAGCGAAACCGGGGCGGAGGCACGGCGCGAGCGCGCGTCGGAGGAAGTGGACGACCCTCCGGTTGCCGAGGCGCCGCCTGTCAGCGGCGAGCCGGCCGGCGCAATCACGCTCTCGCCACCGCCGAAGATCAAGGCGTCGAAGAAGCGGGCGCCGGTTGCGGAGCCGCGCTTGCCGCTGGAAACGGAGCGTCCGGTCGGGCTGCGGGGCGGCGACTTTACGAATCCACCGATCACGCTGCTCGACGCTCCGAAGCGGGCCCAGAAAGTGGACGAACGCCGGTTGATGGAAGGCGCTCGGCTGCTTGAGCAGAAGTGCGGCGAGTTTGCTGTCGATGGAGCCGTGTCGCAGATTCAGCCCGGGCCGGTCGTCACTACTTTCGAATTCAGTCCGAATCCAGGCGTGAAGTACAGCAAGGTGACAGGCCTGGCGGACGACCTCTGCCTGGCGATGGAGGCCGAGTCGGTCCTAATCGAGAGGATTCCGGGGAAGAACACCGTCGGCATTCAGATTCCGAATCCCGTGCGCGACCAGATCTCCCTTCGCGAGATGCTGGAATCCGAACCGTACCAGCGTTCGACATCGAAGCTGACGCTGGTGCTTGGCAAGACCATCCATGGCGAGCCGGTCGTCTCAGACCTCGCGACGATGCCCCATCTGTTGATAGCGGGCGCGACGGGCACGGGCAAGTCGGTGTCGCTCAACGCGATGCTGACCAGCATCCTCTACCGTGCAACTCCCGATGATGTCCGCCTGATTCTGATCGATCCGAAGCGGCTTGAGCTCGGAATGTACGCCGCCATCCCCCACCTGCTGACGCCGGTTGTCGTCGAACCCAAACAGGCGAACAACGCGCTTCGCTGGGCGGTTCGGGAGATGGAGGAACGCTACAAGCAGCTTGCCGCGGAGGGTGTTCGGAACATCGACCAGTACAACCGCAACGTCCGCCTGCTCCGCGCGGAAGCGGAGGAGAAGAATCCCGCCGGGCCGAAGCCGGGGGAAGAGGAAGAAGAGGATGGACTTCCCAGGCCGCTTCCCTACCTGGTGCTGGCGATCGACGAACTGGCCGACCTGATGATGGTGGCGAGCAAGGACGTCGAGGAGTCGATTGCCCGCCTGGCGCAGATGGCGCGCGCGGTCGGTATCCACCTGATCCTGGCGACGCAGCGGCCGTCGGTCGATGTCATCACGGGTCTGATCAAGGCGAACTTCCCCTCGCGAATCGCCTTCCGCGTGTCGTCGAAGATCGACTCGCGGACCATCCTTGATGCGAACGGCGCGGAGCAGTTGCTCGGAAAGGGAGACATGCTCTTCCTGGCGCCTGCTACGTCACGTAGCGTGCGGCTGCACGGCCCGTACATCTCGGAGCGCGAGACTGCCCGTTTCTGCAGTTTTCTTCGAAAGCAGGGCGGACCGGGCTACGACGAATCGATCACCGAAGACGAGGCCGCGCCGGATGCGGTGCCGATCGAGCGGGACGATCTGTTCGATCAGGCGGCCCGTATCGTGGTCTCGAGCGGACAGGCGTCCATTTCCTATCTGCAGCGGAGACTCCGGATCGGATTCAGTCGGGCGGCCCGGCTTGTCGACATGATGGAGGCGGACGGTCTCGTCTCGGCCGGCACGGCCGGCAAGCCGCGCGAAGTGCTCGTCAAGCCGGACTACTTCGAGGAAATCGACGCCCACCTGCGCTAGCGCGCCCTGTGGGTGCGCCGGCGCCAAGCTCCCGGCGACGGGACGAGGTGTTCCTGCCTTGTCCGGTCACCCGACGGGACGTCGAGATCAGCCTGTCTACCGGTTCGTGGTGTCAAGACCAAGGCGTGTAGCGCCGGTGCCTCCAGACGCCGGATCGCCGCGGTCCTTGTTGAGCAGGATCAGACCGCCCGCCATCGCGAGTCCAAGCAGCACGGCTACCAGGCCGAGCACACCGACGAAGGCGAAAGTCCCGAGCAGGACGTCAACGACCGTGGTCTGCTCCGTCGTCTGCTCCACCACCTCGTAGACAGCCGGGGTCATTGGCTGCGCGAGCATCATGCCTCCCAGGAGCCGTTGTCGTTCGCCAGAGTCGCGAGTGTCCGGACCATCACGCCTGTCGCGCCGGCCGCCGCTTCGTCGCGGGGTTTCTCGTGCCAGGCGGTGCCCGCGATGTCGAGATGGGCCCAGGGCAAACCGTCAGTGAAGGCCTCGAGGAACGATGCGGCGGTGCAGGCGCCCGCCGATCGTCCGCCGACGTTCATGAGGTCGGCCATCTCCGACCGTAGCTGTTCCCGGTACTCCTCGTAAAGCGGCATCGGCCAGACCGCCTCGCCCGCGCGCGCAGCCGCGCTGCGTACGGTCGCGGACCAGGCTTTGGGCCGCCCGAAGAGTCCACTCGTGGCATGGCCTAGCGCAATCACGCAGGCGCCGGTCAGGGTTGCGACATCAACCAGGTGGGTAGCACCCTGCTGGCGCGCGTACCAGATCGCGTCGCCCAGGATCAGACGCCCCTCGGCATCCGTGTTTATTACCTCGACCGTCGTACCGCTGGCTCCGGTCAGGATGTCACCCGGACGGATCGCGCGTCCACCGGGCATGTTCTCGGTCATGGGAACTACACCTAGCACTCGGCGCCGGGCGCCGAGCTGGCCGATTGCGCGCATCGCACCGATCACGGCTGCTCCGCCCGCCATATCGCTCTTCATCCACTCCATGCCGCCCGCCGGCTTGATCGAGATGCCGCCGCTGTCGAAGGTAACTCCTTTGCCGATGAGGGCAAGCAGCGGTGACGGCGGGGCGCCGGGAGGGTCATGGCGCATCACGAGGAGACGGGGCGGTTCGCGACTTCCCTGGGCGACGCCGAGGAATAGCCCCATCCCTAAGTTCGCGATTGCGCGCTCGTCGAGCACCTCCGTATGGATGCCGGCGCCGTCGACCGCTTCGACCGCCTCCCGGGCGAAGACGCGGGGCGTCAGTATGTTGGATGGTTCGTTTGCGAGACGACGCGCCACGTTGGTTGCATCTCCCAGGGCCACGCCGCGCCGGACCGCGTCTCCCATTGCCTCCGTGTGCGTTCCATCCGGCTGGAGAACCGTGCAGGCGTATGGGTTGTCGCCGGAATTGCCAGAGCGCCCATTCCCCATGACGTCGGCATCGGTCTTGTAGCGGGTGTCGCAATAGCCGCCAAGGACCAGGCCTTCCGCCGCGGCCCGCGCCAACTCCTGCCGGTCGCCCGGACCACGGCAGACGAACGCCACGCGCGAGAAACGCCGCGCGCGCGTGAGACGTCCCACGACAGCCGCGGCGTCGCGCAAGCGATCCGTATCGCCGGAGTTGGCATCTACCGTGCCGGCCTTCGCTGCCGGTGCGCCCACCAGGACGACGCGCGACGTCCTCCAGGCGTCATTCCGAAGATGCACGACGAACGTCTCATGCCGCTTCGCGCGGAATTCGCCCGACGTGCGTGCCCGGGCGATCGCGCCGTCCGCCGCGCCGTCAAGTCCGGGAAGGTCATCCAGCGAATCGGCGTCTGGAGCGCCCAGAATCGGAATGGCCACCACGTCCGCATCGGTTGCAGCCGGAAGGGACGCGCCGGCGGTCACGTCCGGCGTGAGCGTGCGGGGCATCGGCACAATTATATCGGCGGCGCGCGAATTCCGGCCTGTTCGAGCCCCGGCCGGAGTAGAATGAAACATGGCTTACCGACTGCTCACCTTCATGTTTGCGCTCGCGCTTGCGGGCAGCATCGGCGCCGTGACACCTGTCGCTCAGGATGAGGATGACGACGCGGACCTTCGGCTCCGCGCAACGCCGCGGGTGGCGTTCGCAGGCAACGACATTCTCTTCGTTGGGGAACTGCGGGGAGGACCTGACGACAACGAGGAACTCTACTGCCCCACCATCGAATGGGACTGGGGGGATGACACGATCTCGGAGAACACGCCTGACTGCGATCCGTTCGAGGCGGGCGTGAGCGAGATCCGGCGGCGCTTCTCCGTCCGCCACACCTTCGACTACCCCGGGCGGTACGAAGTGCGGCTGCACCTGAAGCGGCAGGACGACGTGCTGATCTCGGCCCGAACCCGCATTGAGGTGCGCGGCCAGCGCTTCCGGTAGAAGTCCGGCGCGTTCAGCGACCCGCCGTCCGGGAACCTGCCGCCATCACCTCGCGCCACGCCGCGGCCGACTCGAACACGCGGTCTATCGCGCCTCCGTCGGAGAGACCATCGCGGATAGTCTCCAGTTCGGCAATAAGCCGATCGAGTGCGACGTGGATTTCGTCTTCGTTCGTTGCACAGATGTCCCGCCATATGTCGGCCGGACTCGACGCGAGGCGCGTCGTATCGGACAACCCTCTACCACTCAGCGAAAGCCCCTCCGCTCCGATCTCCTCACCCACCACGTGCATTAGCGCACTGGCCGCCAGTTGCGGGAGGTGGCTGAGGAATGCCATCAGCCGATCGTGCGCCTCCGCGGTGACGACGTGCGGTGTCGCGCCGAGCGCGGTGACGAATCGTCGGAGGCGGTCGAGCGCCTCGGGGTGATGATCGTCCGTCGGCGTGAAGAGCCAGGGGCGAGTCTGAAAGAGGTCTGGGCGCGCCTGATCGAACCCGCTCCGAGGCGCGCCGCCAAGCGGATGTCCGCCGATGAAAGTGAGGCGCGTCGGCAGGGCGCGTGCCGCCGAGACGATGTCCCGCTTGGCGCTGCCGACGTCGGTGACGACGGCGTGCCCGGAAACGTGCTGTTCAAGGTCGGCCAGGATCGTCAGGTTGTCACGGACCGGCGCCGCCAGGATCACGAGATCCGCCTCGGCCATCACGACCGGGTCGTCTGCCGCCACGTCAATCGCGTGGCGGACCATGGCGCGCTCGAGAACCGCCTTGTCGTCGACTCCGATAACGAAACCCGCAGGCCAGAGTTGGCGTGCGGCGAGTGCGATGGAGCCACCAATCAGCCCGAAGCCGACGATGGCTACCTTGTCGAAGATCGGCGGGTCGCCGGTGGCCGGGATCGTCCCGGCCCGCCCTGGTTGCACGACGGGGAGGCGGCGCGCGTCGTCTGACATCGTCTGGCGGTCCGGATCCGTGTCACGCCCTCGCCGGGACGCGGCGCGCGGCCGGCTCGACGCAGATGCTCCTGCCGATGGCCGGCGCAATGATCCGCAGTTCCGCCATCAGGCGGTCGAACTGCTCCGGGAACATCGACTGCGCCCCGTCGCTCTTGGCATGGTCCGGGTCGGGATGCACCTCGATGATCAGCCCGTCGGCGCCTGCCGCGACGGCGGCCCGAGCCATGGGCGCCACCTTGTTTCGCAGTCCCGTGCCATGGCTCGGATCCGCGACGATCGGCAGATGGCTCAGCTTGTGGATCACGGGCACGGCGGAGATGTCGAGGGTGTTCCGCGTGTACGTCTCAAAGGTCCGGATTCCCCGCTCGCACAACACCACGTCGGTGTTGCCGCCCGACAGAATGTACTCCGACGACAGGAGCCATTCTTCGATAGTGGCGGAGATGCCCCGTTTCAGGAGGATCGGCGTCCGTCGGCGACCCAGTTCCCGCAACAGAGAGTAGTTCTGCATGTTGCGGGCTCCGACCTGCAACATGTCCGCGTAGCGCTCCACGAGGTCGATCTGGCTGACGTCCATGACCTCGGTGACGAGCTTCAGGTGGTGCCGGTCGCATGCCGCGCGCATCATCTTGAGGCCATCCTCGCCGAGGCCCTGGAAGCTGTAGGGCGAGCTGCGAGGCTTGAAGGCGCCGCCGCGCAACATCTTGGCGCCGGCACCGGCGACGGCCGTGGCTGATGCCTCCACCTGCTCTTCCGTCTCTGCCGAGCAGGGACCGGCCATGACAATCACCTCGTCGCCTCCGATGCGAAAGTCGCCCATCGAGACAAGCGTCCGTTCCGGCTTGAAGGTTCGACTCGCCAGCTTGTACGGCTCCGTGATTCGCAGTACCTGTTGCACGCCCTCCATCACCTGCAGAAGGGCGGAGTCGAATTCCCGGTTACCGCCCACTGCGCCGAGCACGGTCTTCAGCGCGCCGGTCGACCGGTGCACGTCGAACCCCTTCTCGACCAGCGTCGCGATGACATGCTGGATCTGATCCTCCGACGCCCGTTCTTCCATCACTACAACCATGATCTCTCTCCTTCATCCTGTTTCCGAACGGTGCCTACTGCCGTTCGCGTCCTTCCGTTGTCAGCCGCTCCATCCGGCGCGACTCGTCGATGATCCGCTCGAAGACCCGAGCAACCGCGTCACCGTCGAGCGGGCCGGGATTCGTCTGCCGGACATGCTGGAGCACCGCCTTCTCGCGGGCCGGATCGTAGATTTCCATGCCCACCCGACCCTTGAGCCAGCCGATCTCGTTTGCGCAGGTGGCTCTCGCGTTCAGCAGGCGCACGATCTCTGCGTCGAGCCGGTCGATTTGTCCCCGGAAGGCGTCCAGGCTGGTGGTGATGTCGTTTCCGCCATCTGCCGCTGGCGCCCCCTGAGTCTCTGTCTTTTGGTCTGCCCCCATGGGTCTCGCTCCCGCGCGTTCCCGCGCCGTCCATCCAGGTCGCTCAGTCGTCATCCGGCCCTGCCGTCGCCGCCGTTCCGTTTGCGACGGCGACCGCTCCATCCGCTCCCCGGAGCCAGGCGACGTACCGGGCCGCCTCTGTCGCTGCCGTGTCCGGGGTGGCACGGGCGATCACGTCCACGAGCGCGCTGCCGACAACCGCGGCGTCCGCCCAGCGGGTCACTTCAGCCACCTGCTCCGGTCGCGATATCCCGAAGCCCAGCGCGACGGGCAGTTCGGACGCCGCGCGTATCCTCTCGACGAGCGCCTTGGCGCCTACGGCGATCGTATCTCTCGCGCCGGTCACCCCGAGTCTCGAGATGCCGTAGAGAAACCCTCGTCCCAGTGCTGCGGCCCTCCGGAGCCGCGCATCGGTGGTCGTCGGCGACAGCAGGAATATCGGGTCGATTCCCGATCCGTCCAACGCCGCCCGCAACCCGTCAGCCTCTTCTATCGGCAGATCGAGCATCAGCACGCCGTCAACGCCCGCCGCGGACGCCCGGTCGACGAAGTCTTCGAGCCCCATCCGAATCACCGGATTGGCGTACGTGAACAACACGATTCCGGCCCGAATCGACGGTCGAACCTCCGCCACGAGAGACAGGGTCCGGCGGAGCGTGGCGCCGGCGGACAGCGCCCGTTCGGAAGCACGCTGAATGACCGGCCCATCAGCCAGCGGATCGGAAAAGGGCACGCCTACTTCGAGTACGTCGGCGCCCGCCGCATCGAGGGCCCGAAGAATGCGACCGGAGCAAGCCAGGTCGGGGTCGCCCGCCGTCGTGTACGTCACCAGACCGGGCCGGCCCGCCCGGCGCAATGCGGCGAATGTCGTTTCGAGGCGCGACATCAGCTCGCGCTCCCCCCAGGGGTTGGATTGCCTTCCGCCTCGCGATCACGGACCGCTTCGACGTCCTTGTCGCCTCTTCCGGACAGATTCACAAGGACTACGTTGCCGCCTCCCAGGGCAAGGGACAGGCGCCTCGCGTAAGCCACGGCGTGCGCTGACTCCAGCGCCGGCAGGATGCCCTCCGTCCGTCCCAGTTCCCGGAACGCGGCCAGCGCATCGGTGTCGGAGACCGAGTCGTACTCGGCGCGTCCGAGGTCGCGCAGCCACGCGTGCTCCGGACCGACCGCAGCATAGTCGAGTCCGGCCGAGATGGAATGGGTCGGCTCGATGTTGCCGTCGCCGTCCTGCAGGATGAAGGTGCGCGTTCCCTGCAGTACGCCCGCCATGCCGGTGGCGAAGCGGGCCGCGTGGCGTCCGGGCGCAAGGGATTCGCCGCCTGCCTCGACGCCGATCAGCCGGACCTGTCCGTCATCGACAAAACCGTCGAAGATGCCCAGCGCGTTGCTGCCGCCGCCTACGCAGGCGACCACGGCATCCGGGTTGCGGCCGACCAGCGTCTGGGTTTGCGCGCGCGCCTCACGGCCGATCACCGACTGGAACTCACGCACCATCAACGGGTACGGGTGCGGGCCAAGCACCGAGCCGAGCAGGTAGTACGTGTCCGTCACGTTCGTTACCCAGTCGCGCATCGCCTCGTTGATCGCATCCTTCAGTGTCCGGCTGCCCGCGTCGACTCCCGTCACGTCCGCCCCGAGCAGACGCATGCGGTAGACGTTGAGCGCCTGCCGCGCCATGTCTTCCGTTCCCATGTAGACATGGCAGTCGAGGCCGAGCAGGGCGCAGGCGGTGGCCGTCGCGACGCCATGCTGCCCCGCCCCGGTTTCCGCGACGACGCGCCGTTTTCCCATCCGAACCGCAAGCAACCCCTGGCCCAGCGCGTTGTTGATCTTGTGGGCGCCCGTATGCGCGAGATCCTCGCGTTTCAGGAGGATGCGGGCTACCCGGTCCACGGCGACTCCCGCGTCCGCCGCGACGGCGGCGCGCAGGCGGTCGGCTGCCGTAATCGGTGTCGGCCGGCCCACGTAGCGCTCCAGCAGGCCAGCGAGTCGATCGGCGAATGCGGGATCGGCGCGCGCTTCGTCATAGGCCGCGGCCAGTGCTTCAACCGGCGCTACCAGCGTCTCCGGGACGAACCGGCCGCCGTAGGCGCCGAAGTAGCCCCGTGCATCGGGATCGCGCCGGTGAAAGACCGGTGCCGTCATCGCGAGTTCTCCAGGGTACGCCGGGGCGCGGCCCGCATGCCGTCGCCCATCGCCTGATGGGTGGCGCGAACCGCGTTGAAGAACGCGCGCAGTCTATCCGGGTCCTTTTGACCGGGCGACGCTTCGACGCCCGACGACACGTCGAGGCCATGGGGCCGTACCCGCCGGAGCGCCGCGCCGACATTGTCGGGGGCTAGTCCACCCGCCAACATGGTGCGGCGTTCGGCGGCGATGACAGCGGCTATCTCCCAGTCGATTGTCCGGCCCGTCCCGCCTCGGCGGGTGCGGTCCGAGGCATCGAGCAGCACGGTCACTTCGTCTGGCACCTCATCAACCCGGGCACGCGTGACGTCACGATTCGAATCGACCGCCACGGCCTTCCAGACATCGTACGGAAGGCCGTCGCACAGGGTCGCCGGCTCGTCGCCGTGCAACTGCACCCCGGCGAGACCGACCGTGCCGGCGACCTCCTGCACTTCTTCACGCGTCGGATTCACGAAGACACCGACCGGGACGACGTTCCCGGGCATAGACCGCACGATCCCGGCCGCAACCGCGGGCTCGATGTAGCGGGGACTGCGCGGCCAGAAGATGAAGCCGACTGCGGAGGCGCCCAGCTTCGCTGCAAGAGCGGCATCTCCCGCCCGCGTGATCCCGCACACTTTCACGTTCACCATCATGCGGTTGCCTGGATCCGCGCTGCCGCGGGTCTCCTGCCACGCGGGATCTCTCCCGTCTCGTTCAAGAGGCTACCGAGCGATGCACCCGGATCGGGCTCCTGCATCAGCGACTCGCCGATCAGGAACGCGTCGTAGCCGGCACGCCGCAATCCCGCCAGATCGGTCGCCGTGCGCAGGCCGCTCTCCGCGACCGCGACGACGTCCTCGGGGATCGCTTCGATAAGGGTGCGTGACGCATCGAGGTCAACCTCGAGCGTCCGCAGGTTCCGGTTGTTGACACCGACGATGTCCGCGCCGGCGTCGAGCGCCCGGTCGAGTTCCCGGCGGTCGTGCACTTCGGTCAGGGTTGCCAGTCCAAGTTCGCTGGCGGCATCCGTCAAATCCCGGAGGTTCCTGTCGTCGAGGGCCGCCACGATTAGCAGCACGGCATCCGCGCCCGCCTCGGCTGCGTCCGTCAGCTGGCGCCGATCGATGATGAAGTCCTTCCGAAGCAGCGGCAACGATACCTCTCGCCGGACGGCGGCGAGGTGTTCGAGGGCGCCATCGAAGAAACCCCGCTCGGTGAGAACCGAGATCGCCGCGGCGCCCGCGTCGGCATAGCTCGATGCGATGGCCGCAGGATCGTAGTCCTTGCGGATCACGCCTCGAGAGGGCGAACGCCGCTTGCACTCCGCGATGACCCGGCATCGACCCGTTTCGCGCAGTGTCTCGATGAACACCTGGCCCCGCGGCTGGTGACCGCGTGCGGCGCCCTTCCCGCGAGCCGCCGGATCGGATCTCGTCCGGTCCGAGAGGTCACGCCGCGTCGCGGCCACGATCGTCTCGAGGAGATCAGGACGGTACGTCACGCGCTACCCTCCTGCGAAACCCGCGCCATCGTGGCGAGCGTTGCCTGCGCCCTTTCCTCGTCGATTGCCCTCGCGGCCAAGGCCACTCCGTCCCTGAGCGAGTCGACCTGGCCGGCCACCAGCAGGCCCGATCCCGCGTTCGCGAGAACGAAGTCTCGGGCCGGTCCCTTCTCTCCGCCGAGCACGGAGCGCGCGACGGCGACACTCTCGTCGAGGCCCTCCACGCGAAGGTCACTCAGGTTCGTCTCGGGCAGGCCGAAGTCACCGGGAGACAGAAAGAAGGCGGCAACCTCCCCGTCGCGCACCTCGCACACCTTCGTCGGCCCGACGGTCGACACTTCGTCGAGACCGGCCGTGCCATGGACTACCCAGGCACGCTCGGTCCCCAACTCGAGCAGCGCCTGCGCCAGCAGGTCGGTCAACTCCGGCCGCGGCACGCCAATCACCTGCCGGCGCGCGCCGGCTGGGTTGGTGAGTGGGCCCAACAGATTGAACGCGGTCGGCACTCCCAGTTCGCGTCGAACCGGGCCGGCATGGCGCATGGAGGGATGGAACGCCGGCGCGAAGAAGAACCCGATACCCGCCTTGTCGAGACATCTGGTCACGATGTCCGGGCCCGCGTCCACTCGGACGCCGAGTGCTTCGAACAGATCGGCGCTGCCGCACCGGCTAGAGACCGACCGGTTACCGTGTTTCGCCACCTCGATCCCGCACGCCGCGAGCACGATTGCCGTGACGGACGACACGTTGAACGTGTTCGACCGATCGCCGCCCGTGCCGCAGGTGTCGAAGCAGGCCTCACGCACCGCCGGAAGGCGCACGGCGTGGTGGCGCATCGTCCTTGCGAGCCCGACCAGCTCCGGCGGCCGGACGCCCTTCATGGCAAGGGCGATCAGGAAACCGGCGATCTGGGTCGGCGTCGCCCCGCTCGACATCACCTCCTCCATCACCGCCTCGGCCTGTCCGGCGACCAGATCTTCCCGACGCAGCAGGGTCTCGATAGCCTCCCGCGCCCGAGTCCCCGGGGGTGTCGGTTCCGTCACGATGCACACTCCAGGAAGTTGCGGAGAATGTGGCGTCCCGCGCCGGTCAGGATCGACTCGGGATGGAACTGCACGCCGTGCACCGGCCATGAACGGTGACGCAGCGCCATGATGGTGCCGTCCTCGCGCGCCGTCGCGACAACCGCCAGTTCTTCCGGCAGGCCGTCGCGATCCACGGCGAGCGAGTGGTACCGCCCCGCCGAAAAGGAGCCGGTCAAGCCGGCGAAGAGCCCATTCCCATCATGCTCGATGGTTGACGTCTTCCCGTGGAGCAACGCGGGCGCCGCGACAATCGTGCCGCCGAACGCCAGACCGATCGCCTGGTGGCCGAGGCAGACCCCGAGAATCGGGATACGTCCCGCGGACGCTCGGATTAGATCGACCGTGATGCCCGCGTGCTCCGGGCGTCCTGGCCCTGGGGAAATCACGATCCGTTCGACAGGCATCCGTTCCACCTCCGCCAGCGTGACCGCGTCGTTGCGCCGCACATGCAGCGACGCGCCCAGTTCACCCAGGTACTGCACCAGGTTGTAGGTGAACGAATCGTAGTTGTCGATCACCAACACCATGTCATGGGTCTCCGTCTCCACCGGAGTCGCCTTGCGCCATCCGGATTGCCCGGAACATCGCGGACGCCTTCGCGCGCGTTTCCTCGTACTCCGCCGCGGGATCGGAATCCGCCACGATGCCCGCGCCGGCCTGCACGGAGGCACGCCCGTCGCGGATCACAATCGTCCGGATGGTTATGCAGCAGTCCAGATGGCCTGCAAAGTCGACGTACCCGACCGCGCCGGCGTACACCCCGCGCCGTGTAGGCTCGAGTTCCTCGATGATCTCCATGGCGCGGATCTTCGGCGCGCCGGATACCGTTCCGGCCGGGAAGCAGGCGGTGAGCGCATCGAGTGCGTCGTGCTCGTCGGTCAGCCGGCCAACGACCCGGGACACGAGGTGCATCACGTGCGAGTACCGCTCCAGCGTCATATAGACCGGCACCTGGACCGAGCCGTACGCCGAGACGCGTCCCAGGTCGTTTCGGCCGAGATCGACCAGCATGACGTGCTCGGCACGTTCCTTCTCGTTTTCGATCAGCTCTTCCGCCAGCGCTTCGTCGGCCTCCGGCGTGGCGCCGCGCGGCCGGGTGCCCGCAATCGGATGCGTCTCGGCCCGGCGGTTCTCCACCCGGACCAGCATCTCCGGTGACGATCCGACTATCGCCAACTCCCCCATCCGGAGGCAGTACATGTAGGGAGACGGGTTGACGTGGCGGAGGGCCCGGTAGACGGCGAAGGGATCGGCCGCGAGTCGTGCGTCGAAGCGTTGCGAGAGCACGACCTGGAAGATGTCGCCCGCGGCGATGTACTCCTTGGCGGTTCGAACCGCCTGCTCGAATCTCTCGCGCGTCGTGTTCGACTCGAAGGCGACGGGCGCGTCGGGCGCGGAAGGCGGTGCCGAGAGAGGACGCTGCAGCTCGGCGCGGAGGCAGTCGATCTTCGCAACGGCCAGATGGTAGCGGGCGCGAAGGTCGCAATCCTGCTCCACCGCCGCGTTGGCGACGATGAGCATCCGATGCTTCACGTGATCGAATGCGAGCACGGTGTCGAAGAGCATGAACGCCGCCTCGTCCGCCGCGCCGCCACCCTCCTGCTCGAACGGCTTCGGATGCGCGAAACGGGCGTCGGCAAGCTTGGACTCGAACCAGGCGGCTGTGTCGTAGCCGAAATAGCCGACCGCGCCACCGGTGAACCGAGGTAGCGATGCCACACGCGGCGCCCGGTATCGCGCCATCACGTCACGCAGCGCGTCCATGAAAGTCCCGGGCCGTTCGATCGACTCCCCGCCGTTCCTGCCGGCCTCACGGCAGAAAGTCCGCCCGCCGCTGGACCGCAGCACGAGGAAGGGGTCCTTGCCGAGGAACGAGTAGCGTGCGAGCCGCTCTCCGCCGGCGATGCTCTCGAACAGAAACGCGTGGTCTGCGTGCTCCGCCACCGTCAGGAAGGCGGAGACGGGCGTGAGGAGGTCGGTCCGTACTTCGCGGCAGACGGGAATGAAGGTCCCCTGCTCTGCGAGATCGGCGAACTGCTCGAACGTCGTTTCGATCGCGCTTTCCGTCATGTCGCCGCACCATCTGTGCCGGTCGCCTGACGCGCGAGATCCCTCTCCGCCGCAGCCCGAAACAGTCCGCCTGGTGGGCGCTTGCCCGTCCACCAGGCGAACTGCTCTTCTGCCTGCGCCACCAGCATCGCGAGGCCGCCAATCGTTTCACATCCGGCGCTCGCCGCGTCCGCCAGCAGACGTGTCGTGGTCGGGTTGTAGACCATGTCGTAGACGATCTGGCCGTCAAACGGTCCATCCGGCAGCGGACTCGCTTCAACATCGGGGAACGTTCCGACCGGCGTCGTGTTGACGAGCAGGTCCCATGATCCGCGCCCTGGAGGGAGTGGCGCCGAGGCGACGCCGGTTGCGCGCGCCACCTCGGCCGCCCGCTTCGGTCGGCGCGCGCATACCGTCACGATGGCGCCCGCTTGGCGGAGCGCGTACGCCGCCGCTCGGGCCGCGCCCCCGGCGCCGAGAACCGTGGCGCGGGCGTCGGCGAGGCGCAGCCGACCCGCGAGCGGCGCGAGAAAACCGGCGACGTCCGTGTTGCAGCCGATCCAGCGCCCGTCGACGATCCGTAGCGTATTGACGGCGCCGACCGCCGACGACACATCGTCACGGACACTAGTGGATTCCGCCACCGTTTCCTTGAATGGCGCGGTGATGCTGGCCCCGCGTAGATCCGCCGACCGGGCAAAGGCCGCGAAATCGTCGGTGCTCTCCGCTTCGAGCGGCAGGTAGATGGCATCCATGCCCAGGGCGCGGAAACCGGCGTTGTGCATCGCGGGAGACACGGAGTGACCGATTGGGGCGCCCAGAACGCCATAGACCGCCGTGCGTGAAGTCACTTCACCGGCGCGGAATTGGTTCCTCATGCGTTTCAGGTCAACCTGACCCGGTGCGACGCCGTCGCCCGCATACGTCCAGCAGGATCCGAAGCGTCCCGCGAGCAGGCGCGACGGGATTCCCGCCGCGCCCATCGCGACCAGCACGCGCCGCCCGCCATCCTCTTCGTTCCTCGGATTGCCGGTGGCGGTCACGCGCAGCGCGTCCGTCAGACTGCTGACGGCAACCGCCACCTTGACCACCTCCGCACCAGTCGCGCGCATGGCGCGGTAGCGTTTGGCGAGATCGTCGGGCCGGCGGTCAAAGGCGTGATACGACAGCACAACGCCGTGGCCGCGGCGGGACCGAATGAGCCTGTTGGCGAACGGCGCGTCGTGTTCCACATCGATGTACTCGGCGCCCCGGGCTGCCGCCTCGAACAGGATCGACTCACGTTCGGTTTCACTGCCGTCGAAGTGGCCTCCCTCCCGGGTTGGCCGGCACGTGACGACAACCGGTGCCCGGCGGCCGGCGATTGCCGCGGCAACGTCCGGCCGGTTGACCGTGTCGAGGCGCAGTTCAACCAGGTCCGCTTCGGTCTGTGCGTCGCGGTGTGCGCGCAGCTCGGCTGTCGTGTCGCCGGTCACGGTCGCGCAAATCCACGCCTTGGGCATCGGTCCTGCCTCCGGACACAAAAAAGCCTCTTCAACCGGCTGGCTGAAGAGGCTGTGGTGTCGTCCGTCGGTCTCTGATCAGGTGCGGATGACAGCCTCCCCAGCAGGCAGCCCAAACGAGTAACGCCACCAATACCCGTAGGGGGCACGCGCCGCGCCACTCTCGAACGAACCGCTCTGCCGACCCGGAAACGTCATCGTAGCGCCGGAGCGTAGCAGACCGTGTCGAAGCGTGTCAATTGGGCCGGTGGTCGGGGCCCGATTGCGGTGGCGGGTCCTTTTCGGGGATACTGGGGACGCCGTAACCGACGGGGGATGTCGATGAAGATCTTTGTCCGTGGCGGACTGGCGATAGCCGTCCTGTTCCTTCCCGCTATCGCCCTGGCCCAGACTCAGACCGACGTGACCTTCGCGAAGGACATCGCGCCCATCCTTCAGCAGAGCTGCCAGCAGTGCCACCGCCCGGGATCGGTGGCGCCGATGTCGCTCCTCACCTACGAGGAGGCTCGGCCCTGGGCGCGCGCGATGAAGAACCGGACCGCGCTCCGCAACCGGCGCGGCGCCATGCCGCCCTGGTTCATCGAGAAGGACCTCGGCATTCAGAACTACAAGAACGATCCTTCCCTGAGCGAGGAAGAGATCGCGAAGATCGCCACCTGGGCCGATTCCGGCGCGCCGCTCGGCGATCCGGCGAACCTCCCGCCGCCGCTCGATTTCGGCAACGCCGACGAGTGGTCGATTGGCGTACCCGACCTCGTGCTGGAGTCGCCGGAGATTGTCGTTCCCGCCGCGGCGCCCGACAAGTGGACGTCGCTTGGCTCGATCCCGACCGGCCTCACCGAGGATCGCTACGTGGCGGCGGTGGAGGTGCGCGAGATCAACGACGTTCCCAAGGACGCCGCGAGTGACACGGTGGGCGGCCGCTACGTCTTCCATCACCAGACCTACACCACTTTCGCGCCCGAGGATGACTCGCAGACGGCGCCCACGAGCTGGCCGGTGCACGAAGTGGGCCGCAACGCGGACATCTTCCCGCCGAACGCGGGGCGGCGGCTGGCAGCCGGCTCGGTACTCGATCTCGAGACGGCTCACCTGCATTCGAACGGACGCGAGACCCGGGCCCGACTGCAGTTCGCGTTCAAGCTGCACCCTGCCGGGTATGAGCCCGAGGTCAACTACTCGCGCGCCTTTACCGGCAACGGCGTCGATATCGATATCAAGCCGAATCAGGCGGGGCAGGAACTGCACGCCTACCGGGTCCTCGATCAACACACGAAACTGCTGTCGTTCGAGCCGCACCAGCACGCGCCCGGCACGCGGATGTGTCTCGAGGCCATCTGGGGGCACAACATCGAGACGCTGACGTGCGCCCACTACGACCACAACTGGGTGAAGCAGTACATCTATGAGGACGACTACGCCCCGTTGCTGCCGAAGGGCACGATTCTGCACATCATCGGTTGGCTCGACACCACCGTGTCGAACCGTAACGTCGCCGACCCCCGCAACTGGTCGGGTGGCGGCCGCCGGTCCGTCGCGAACATGTTCATCGACCTCGGCCTGGCCGTTGAATTGACCGATGAGCAGTTCGAAGCGGAGATGGCGGCACGCCGCGAACGGTTGCAGCTCTCGAAGAACGACCATCTGATCGGCTGTCCACTCTGCGGCGTGGAGTTCCCGTCGGAGGCGGAGGCGGCGGCCGACGCCGGTCCCTAAGCCCAGGCGATGCGGCGGCTGACCGTAGTCCTGGCACTGTTGCTGGTGGCTGCCGCGGCGAACGCCGGGGCGCAGACCCGCTTCACCTATAGCCGCGGCCAGAGCGTCTCCCCCGCGTTCGAGGGGTGGTGGCAGAACGACGACGGCACGTACTCGCTGTTCTTCGGGTACATGAACTCCAACTGGGAGGAGACGTTTCACATCCCGGTCGGCCCCGACAACCACATCGAGCCGGGCGGCCCGGACCGCGGCCAGCCGACCCACTTCTATCCGCGCCGGAACCTGTTCCTCTTCACCGTCGAGGTGCCGGCGGACTTCGGTGACGACGAAGTGGTCTGGACGCTCACGACCAACGGACGGACGGAGCGCGCTTACGGGTCGCTCCGCACCGACTACCTGCTGGATCCGCAGACCATCGCGACCGAGATGGGGGCGAATTTCGGCCGCGTGATCGACGAATGGCGAACGAACGAATTCCCGACCGTCCGCCTGCAAGTGGATCAGCCGCGCCGGGTCCGGGTCGGCGAACCGCTCCAGTTGGTCGCCTTTGTAACCGACGACGGGATCCCGACCGGCAACTACACGCCGCCGGAGCCGGAACCGGGCAAGCCGCATCCCGCCTACACGCCGCCCCGCCAGATCGTCCCGGGCAACCCGGCGGCGCTCCGCTTTTCGTGGATGGTGTACCGTGGCGACGCGTCCAAGGTCCAGTTCAGCGAGGACCAGTTGAAGACCTGGCAGGACACGCGGGTCTATTCCAACTCTCCCTGGTCGCCCCCTTACATCCTCCCGCCGGTACCCGAAGACGGCCGGTGGATGGCCGCGGTGAGTTTCGACGAGCCGGGCACCTACGTACTGCGCGGCATGGCGGGGGATGGCGCGCTCACGAGCAGCGCCGAGCTGACGGTCACCGTCACGCCGTAGCGCGCACCCATAGATTCCTTGCGACGGCGCGCCTGTCAAGGGACGCGAGGACGCGCGATTGCCCTGCTTGGTGAGCGCGTGCTAGAGTGCGGGCACAACACGGTTGTGACCGGATGACGGGAAGTTCGGTGCTTAGACCGACGCTGCCCTCGCAACTGTGAACAGGTACGAAATCCGCACGGTGGCCACTGCCCTTCGGGGTGGGAAGGCGCGGAGAGTAGGCGACGCCTGCAAGCCAGGAGACCGGTCCGGTCACGCCTCGCACTGCTTCCGATGGGGAGGCAAGGAGGAACAGTGGCCGCTCACGAAGCCGCTCGCGCACGAAGTCTCTGGTCACTCTTCACCGCCGGTTGCGTGCTGGCTGGCTGCGCGGTCGACGGCTCGGGGCTGCCGGCCCTCGACGAGGCGACCGCCTCGCCCGACGTGCCCGTTCCGGCCGCCAGCCCGGCGCCGGATGCACCGACCGAATCTCCGCGGCGCATTGTCAGCCTTGACTACTGCGCCGATCAGTACGTCCTCGGTCTCGCCGACCGGGATCGGATCCTGGCCCTGTCGCCCGACGCCCGCGAGGCGTTTTCGTACCTGCGCCACGAGGCCGAGGGGCTGTCGACGGTCCGCCAGCGCATCGAGGACGTGCTCGCGCTCCACCCGGATCTTGTGGTCCGGAGCTACGGCGGAGGGCCGCGCGCCACGCTCTTCCTGCAGCAGGCGGGCGTGCCGGTTCTCGCACTTGGCTTCATGCAGGATATCGATGCCGTGCGGGCCACCGTTCGTCGCGCCGCCGCCACGTTCGGCGTCCCGGAGCGCGGCGAGTCGCTTGTGACGGAGATGGACGCCGGGCTCGAGCGTGCGAAACGGCGCGCCCAGTCGGTGGACGCAGACATCCTCTACCTGTCGCCCGCGGGCGTGAGTGCGGGACCGGGCACTTTCGTCCACGAACTGATAGAGACCGCGGGCTTTGACAACTTCCAGCGGCAGCCCGGCTGGCGTTCGCTCCCGCTCGAACGCCTCGCCTACGAGACACCTGAACGCTACGCTGTCGGTCTGTTCGGACGGAACCGAAGCCACGTCGACGCCTGGACCCCGTTTCGTCATCCGGTCGCGACCCGCCGCGTGGCGGAGGGGCCGATGACGCCGATCGATGGGGCGACGGTCACCTGCGGCGGCTGGTATCTGGTAGACGCCGTCGAAGCGCTGGTGGAGTCTGCGGGTTGACTGGCCGCGCGCTCCTCTGGTGGCTCGCCGCGGCGTCCGCGTCCGCTGTCGTCGCGGCCTGCCTGATTGGATCGACACCGCTCGGAATCGGCCGCGTCGTCGCCGCGCTGGCCGGCGCCGGATCTCCCGGCGATCAGATCGTCGTCTGGGAAATCCGCCTGCCGCGAGCCCTTGCCGCGTTCGCCGTCGGCGCCGCGCTCGGCGCCTCCGGCGCCGCGATGCAGGGTCTGCTCCGTAATCCCCTGGCCGAGCCGGGCGTGCTGGGTGTCTCCGCCACGGCATCGCTTGGAGCTACCTTCGTCATCTACTACGGCCTCGTCGACGTGGGTGCGTTCGCGATGCCGCTGGCCGCGATCGCCGGCGCCCTCGCCGCTACTTCCGTTCTGACCGTCGCCGCGCTCCGCGTCGGCTCGATGGTGACGCTCATCCTGGTCGGCATCGGGTTGTCCAGTTTCGCCGGGGCGATGATGTCGCTCCTGATGAACTTCGCGCCGAACCCCTTCTCGCTTGCCGACATGTTGAGCTGGACGCTTGGCACGGTCGCAAACCGGAGCTTTGCCGATCTCCTGCTGGCTGCGCCATTCGGCATTGCCGGGCTGGGGTTGCTGGCGTTGTCCCGGCGTAGTCTCTCGGCACTGACGCTGGGTGAAGAGGCGGCCGCAGGTGTCGGCGTCGACCTCCCGCGCGCGCGGCGCCTCGTCGTCATCGGCGCGGGTCTGGCCACGGGCGCCGCGGTTTCGGTCGCCGGCGCCATCGGTTTCGTCGGCATCGTCGCGCCCCATCTGGTGCGTCCATTCGTTGATCACGACCCGGCCCGGACCCTGGCGCCGTCGGCGCTCCTGGCCGGGTTGATCCTGGTGGTGGCCGACATCGGCGTCCGCATCGCACCCACCAGCGCGGAATTGCGTCTGGGTGTCGTGGCCGCGCTGATTGGCGCACCGTTCTTCGTCTGGATCGCGGCACGTCGAAGCATGAGCAATGCCTGACCTGACAGTAAGCGGGTTGAGCGTCGCGCTCGGCGGCCGGACCATCGTCGACGACGCGTCGCTCCAGGTGGGCGAGGGAGAGTTGGTGGCGTTGCTCGGGGCGAACGGCGCCGGCAAGACGACGCTCCTTCGCGGTCTGCTCGGGCTGGCGCCGCGCACCGGCGGGACGGTAGCGATTGGCGGTGACGATCCAGCGCGGCTCGGCGCCGCCGAGCGCGCCCGTCGTGTCGCCTACCTGCCGCAACTCCGTCCCCTCGCCTGGCCGATCCGTGTCCGCGACCTCGTGGCGCTCGGGCGCTTCGCGCATGGGGTCGCGCTCGGCCGCCTGGGTCCGTCGGATGCCGCCGCGGTGGAGCGCGCCCTGACGGTCTGCGATCTCACGGCGTTCGCAGGCCGCGCCGCGACCACCCTTTCCGGCGGCGAGCTGGCGCGCGTGCACGTGGCGCGGGCCATCGCGGCCGAGGCGCCGCTGCTGATCACGGACGAACCGACGGCAGCGCTCGATCCCCTCCACCAGCATCAGGTCATGCGCCTGCTGCGCACGAGCGCCGATGCCGGCTGCGGCGTCCTCGTCGTCACGCACGACATCGGGCTTGCCGCCCAGTTCGCGGACCGACTAGCCTGGATGGCGGCAGGCCGCGTCGTTGCCGACGGGCTGCCGGAGGCGACGCTGACGGCCGATCGGATCGCCCAGGTGTACGGCGTAAGTGCGACTGTCCGACGCCTCGACGGCGACTGGCTGGTCTCGGTTGCCGGCGCCGCGTAAGCTGGTTAATTGTCCGGAGGTCATCCTCGTGCGCCGCTCGCGGCGTCACGTCACGCCGGCGCGAGCCACCGCGAGACCGCGCGGCGAATTCGTCCAGCGCCGATCCAGAGGCCGATCCCGCTCGACGCGAGGCCGCCGATGCTCAGGAGGATCACGCCGACATCCCAAAGCGGTCTCCGGCTGTACCAGAAGCCGAAGTCGAGGCTGTGCAGTCCGTTGAAGAGCCAGCGCTCGGCGCGGCTGTACCGATGCAGACTCCGGACGATCTGCCCGGCTGCGGGATCGACATATACCCAGGTGTCCAGGGGATCGGCGAAACGGACCCGAAGCACCGGCAGCGGAAGCGCGCCTTCCGGGCGGCTGTAATAGTAGCTGTCGTACGCTTCCAGTTGCTCCGTCTCGACGACAGGGACCCCCGACGCTTCCTTCAGCCGAGAGACAAGCGTGGCGGCGTCGAACGGCTCCTTTCGAACCTCCATCGTATCCGCTGCGATCAGCAGTCGGTCGAATCCCGCCGCGGGGGACGCACTACCAGTGATCTCATGACCGGTGCCAGTTGCCCCATTGGTGGGCCCCCACGGGAGCCGAGCCTCATAGAAGGGCTGGCCGTCCACTTGGCGTAACGCCACTTCCTTCACCTCGCGTCCATTGACGACCCGCTTCCATGCGGCCGGCGGGATCGCCGGGAATTGGCCCAGGTCAAGCGGTCCCCCCGCCAGCGTGTCGCGTGGCAGATCCAGGCCGCGGGCCCGGGTCCAGGCGAACGGCTCCATCGACATCAGCCCGCTGAAAGTCCAGGTCAGGGTGACGATACCGAAGATCACGCCGGTTACGTAGTGCCACCACATCCACCCGGCGTAGGGAATCCGACGTCCGTTTCCTCGCCACCGGAACTGCGTCACTCCGAGGGCGAGCCCGAGCAGCACCACCGCACAACCGACGATCGACGTCCAGACGACGGCGCGTGTCCAGAGCGTCTGCTCCACCCGCAGCGCGCGAACATAGAACCAGTGCGGGATCGCCCCCGCCCACGCCAGCGCGCGGCTGCGCCGCGTGGTCAGCATCACCACTTCGGCCGTCTGCTGCGAGACGTACACTTCCGTCCCGGACCCGTCGTCGACGAGCAGCCGGTGCGCCGGCAGTGCGCCCCGGAACTGCAGCGTCCACTGGTCCGGATCCATGAGGAGCCGGTCATAGGTCACGGCCAACGCCGGCGCCCCAGTGAATCGAAGCGCGACCGTCTCCGCGGCGGCCGATCCGATCGGCGCCAGCCGTTCGCCGGTATCGGCGAACACCGTCACGCCGTCGAAGCGATAGGCCGGCCGCGCCAGCACCGTGAGCAGTACCACGCGGCTCGGCGGTCCGTCCAGGCCGCCGCGCGCGGCAGCCTCGGCCGGCGTCAGCCGAACCTCCGCAGCATCGACCGGGTCGATGCGCAGGAAACGTTCCGCCGGTGTGATGCGGGGCATGCCGCCCGTGTACATCATCACGATTCCCGAGGCGAACCAGATGACGAACACCACGCTGAGGGGAATGCCCACGTAGCGGTGGGTCCAGATCAGCCAGCGGCGCAGCATGGTCACGATGATAGCTGGTTACCCTCCAGGGCCCGAGCCGTCTACCGATCCATCGGCCTGACGATTGCCTTACGTCGAGGGAAGCGTGATGCGAAACGTGGTTTGGTCGGTAGGGGTTCGCGAATAGGTGAGGCGGCCGTGATGCGCCTCCACGGCCCACCGGGCGATGGCGAGGCCCAGGCCCTTTGGCGGAACAGCGTTGGTCGGGTCCGCCGGATCGTGGTGGAGCCGGTCGAACAGCGCCGTCGCGCGGCTCTCGGGGACCCCAGGGCCGTTGTCGCGCACGTCGAGGATTGAATCGCCGTCCACCGCGTCGACGCGCACGTCGATGGAGCCGCCGGTGGGTGTGTAGCGGATGGCGTTGTCCACGAGATTGACGAGGGCCTGGCGTAGCACGATACGGTCGCCACGGCAGACGGGCTTGTCGCCGTTGCACGTGACGGTCAACGACTGCTCCTTCTCTTCCGCCAGCACGGCGAGTTGCTCGACCACCGCATCGGCCAGCGTCCCGAGATCGATCGGCTCGTCGGCGCGCGGGCGGTCGCCCTGGTCCGCCCGGGCGACGGTCAAGAGGCGTTCGACCAGAGTGGCGAGTCGGTCGGCCTCCTCCAGCATGCTCTCGACAGTCGCGCGGTACGCTGCCGCATCGCGGCCGCCGCGTAACGACACTTCGCCGACGCTCCGGATGGCGGTGAGCGGCGTGCGCAATTCGTGCGAGACGTTCGACGTGAAGCGGCGCATCTCGGCGAACGACGACTCGAGCCTCGCCAACATCTCGTTGAAGACAAACGCCAGTCGTCCCAGCTCGTCGTTCGGCTGATCAACCGGCAGGCGATCGTGCAGGCGGCGCGCCGTGATCTCGCGGGCGCGCTCCGTCATGCGATCGATGGGCGCAAGCGCCCGGCGCGCGAGCCAGTAGCCTCCCAGGCCCGTTGCAGCGACGCTGAGCGGCAGACCGAGAGCCAACAACAGAGCCAGATCGCGCACTTCCTCGCGCATCAGCGCTTCCGAACGGCCCACCTGTATCACCACGGGATCGCCGCCCACCGTCGTCCGTTCGGTCAGGATACGGAACGGCGCCGGTTCGGCCGGCACCGCCACGATCCTCCCATCCGGTGCACTGGCGAGCGCCTCGCTCTCGGGCACCGGCAGGCGCCAGGCAACCGCCGTCCGAAAGAGCTCCCGACCGTCCGGCGTCCAGACCTGGAGCCAGGGGCTCTCCTCGTTCCATGGGTCTCCCTCGAACCAGGTAAGCGACCCGTCCGGGGCCCGCTCCGCCATGCTGGTGGCCCAGCGGTAGTCGCTGCGGAGACGTGCATCGAGAGTACCCGAGAGCTGGCGCGTCACCAGCGTGAGCACGGCGGCCGCATAGATGGTGAGCACGACGATCATCGCCGCCATGTGCCAGAGGGTGAGACGAACCCGGAAGGTCATTCCGCATTCTCCTCGGCCCGAAGCGCCAGGCCGATCCCGCGCACGGTACGTATCAGCGGCACCGCCTCGGCCGCGTCCACCTTGCGGCGGAGCCGTGAGACATGGACGTCGATCACGTTGTCGAGGGTCAGGCTTCTGGACTGGTCCGGCCAGACTTCGCGAATCAGCATGTCGCGCGTGACGACGCCCGGCGCGTACCGGGCGAGACAGGCGATCAGCGCGAATTCCGTTGACGTCAGGTCCAGCACCCGGCCGGCGCGTGTAACCTGACGGCCCGGAATGTCGATTGTCAGTGTGTCGACCGTGAGCGGTTCAACCATCAGCGGGCGGCCTCGGCGGCTGATGGCCCGGATGCGCGCCAGCAGCTCGGCAAACGCAAACGGCTTTACGAGGTAGTCGTCGGCGCCCGCGTCGAGACCCGCGACGCGGTCGTCGAGCGTGTCACGGGCGGTGAGCGCCACCGCCGGGGTGGTTATCCCCAGGCGGCGAGCCGCGGCCAGCACGTCGAGGCCGTCGCGGCCGGGCAACGTGAGGTCCAGCAGCAGCAGGTCGAAATGGTCGCTTGCAAGCCGGGCGAACGCAGCATCGCCATCAGTCTCTACGGCGACATCGTAACCTTCGCTCTCCAGCCCGTCGCGGAGCGCGTCGGCCACTTTTGGTTCGTCCTCGACCACCAGCAGGCGCATCGCGGATGCCATCCGGATCGAGCTTACCGGCGAGACGACCGGCAGTAAATCCGTGTCAGGGGAATGTCAGGTACGCGCACTGCCAAGCAGGAGTATGATGACGCACTAGGTCAGGTTCGTGGTGAGCCGGAAGCTTTTCGCGCCGATCGTCGCCAGCCTGCTTCTGGCGGGCCTTGAGGCGCGCGCCCATCACCCCATCTCCGAGGTCTACGACGACGAGCGGACGGTGATCCTCGAGGGCGAAGTGGAGGCGTTCCTCTTCGGCAACCCCCACTCTCTTCTGCATATCCGCGTGACCGACCGCGACGGCGCGACGCGCACCTGGGCGGTCGAGTGGCGGGCGGCGGACCGTCTGGCGCGGGCCGGCCTCGACGGCACCGAACTCACGCGCGGGGATGCCGTTGCGGTGTGCGGGCACCCGGGACGCGATCCGGCCGCCTATCGTCTCTACCTTCTGAATATAGCGCGGCACGACGCGGTCTCCACGCTCGGCTCCGACGCCCGGGCGCAACTGTGCGTGGAAGCGTCGGCGCCCACAATCGCCGACCTGACGCAGCCCAACTAGGGCGCGCGCCGACGCGCCGGTCCGGCGTGCCGACGGCGATTCGAGTAAACCTGGTTGGGGCTATGCTCTCTCGTCGCGCCTTGGCAGCCGGGTGCCTCGACGCTCTCGGTGCGACGCGGGGTTTCACCACGGGCCGCTAGCGAATCGTGCGGCCGCGCTGTTCGTCTCCCACCCAGTAGAGGTTGTGGCAGTTGTTGCACGAGTTGTAGACGATTTCCCCGCTGTCGAAGACCGCCTGAGGATCGCGTCGTTGCGCCGCGTCCAGCGCGATGGCCGAGGCGTCGATCATCGCCTGGGAGAACTGGACCCAGTTCTCGTCGTCACGCTTCCGCGGGCCGAGCATCAACAGGTTGCCGGATTCCATCAGCGTCATGGCGGCACCGGTCACGGCAAGCCAATCCTCCTCGGTCTCCGGTTCCCAGTAGGTCTCCCCCTCGTCGTCGAGTATGGTGCCCACCGCGTCCCAGAGCGCGTCGGCCGAGGCGTCGATCATCCCGGCCATGAGATCGCGGGTGTTGTGCCGCAGGTCGAGCGGCGGCCCGGGAGGAGGCTCGGGCGCACCGCACCCGGTGACGAGCAGAGTGACCATCACTACGCAGCCAGTAAGAATTCGCATGGTCCGTCCTGTCTGAGCCCGCTAAACGTGAAAAGCCGGATGCCGCGATTCAGGATCGGGCACCCGGCCTCCCATCAAAGACTCCGCCGTCCGGTCGCGCCCTAGTTGGTGGGGTGCGGCACGCCGACGTCGCCCATCGGGTTGCCCATGCCGGTGTAGCGGAATTTCTGCACCCGCTTCCCCTCGTACGTCTCGGTCGTGTAGACGTTCCCCTGAGAGTCGACCGCAATGCTGTGCGTCCCGTAGAACTGGCCGGCCATCCGGCCGCCGCTGCCGAAGCTGTAGATGTACTCCAGCGGCTGGCGACGCAGGACGTGCACCTTCTCGTTCATGCCGTCCGCGACGTAGGCGAACGTCTGGTCGGGATCCGTCGAGAAGGCGATATCCCAGACCGCGCCGGCGCCCAGCGTCTTCGTCTGGAGGTAGATCTCCTCGACGAACTCGCCCTCCGTCGTGAACACCTGCACCCGGTTGCCGGGGCGATCGCAGGCATACACGAGGCCGTCGCGGGTCGGATCGGCGCAGTGGACCGGGTTGCGGAACTGCGGATCGTGCGCGTTGGCTTCGGTGTTGACGTCACCGTTCGCCGGCGCCGTGTCCGGATCGAACCGTGGCGGCTCCGCGTCGTCCGGCTCGTTCCCGTAGGCGCCCCAGAACCGCTTCAGCTCTCCGGTGTCCATGTCCACGACGGCGACCCGCTTGTTGCCGTAGCCGTCTGCCAGGTACGCCTCGTTGTTCGCGGCGTCAATCGACACCTTGGCGACCTGCGAGTAGCGCGTGGTCGACATGCTGTCGGGCCCTTCGTGGTCATGCTCGCCGATCTGCAGGAGGAAGTCGCCGGCATGGGTGAACTTCAACGCATGGGAGTCGTCGCCGCCGTTGCCGCCGATCCAGACGTTGTTCATGTGATCGACCGCGATCCCGTGGTTCGAAGCGGGCCAGTCGTAGCCGTCACCAGGTCCACCCCAGTGCTGGATCAGATTCCCGTCGGAATCGAACTCCAGGATCGGCGGGGCCGGGAAGCAGCACTCGGCGGCGAGCGGCGGGTCGAGCGCGGCCGGCTGCTCGTTGGCGCCCAGGTTGCCGCGGTGGACGATCCAGACATGGTCGTCCGCGTCTACGGCGACACCGATGGTCGAGCCGAGCAGCCAGTTGTTGGGCATCGGCTTCGGCCAGAACGGGTCCACCTCAAACATCGGCGCCCCGTCACCCGTCGTGGGCGGCAGCGCCTCCGCCATCGGTGCCTCGTCCATCGACTCCATCTCACCGCTGCCACCGCCACACGCCACGGCGACGGCCAGCAGTGCCACCAGGCTCCAGATGCTCAGATTGCGAGTCATTTCATCCTCCTGCGGAACACGCTCCGCAAAGGGTGCCACCCACGGCCCCAGAACGCAAGCCCAGATTATCTCACCGCGCGCCGTTTCCGTCTACAACCCGGATATGCACGCCGCTCGTGCCCGTCGACGATCCGCGGGCGCTACTCGGAAGCGAGCCACTCCAGAATGGTGGGGGTGACGATCTCCGGGACCTGGGTGTGCGGCCCGTGGCCGACGCCCGGCAGCACGTGGATCGTCAGCCGGCCATCCACCCACTGATGCATGCCGTCGAGCGTACCGTTCGTGAACGGCCCGCTGTCCTTGCCGTAGATCAGCAGCGTGGGCGCCTGCACGGGCGGGAACTCGCCGGGCCGGAAGCCGAACCCTTCGGTTTCCTGCGTGAAGGGCGGCCGCGGCCAGTTGGCGAGATAGAAATTGGCGACCGATTGGCCGTCGAGCCGTCCGTACGCTTCGCTGCGCAGCCTCGCGAGCTCTTCGGCTTCGCCCGGAGGCGCCGGCGCGTTACGCATCCGCTGGCCGAACTGCTCTCCCGCGTTGGGGTTTTCCTGCATGCCGCGCTGGAACGTGCTCGCTTCCTGTTGCACCGTGTCGACGGCAAGCTGACGAATCAGCCCTTCCGGATGGACGGTGCCGACCGAAACCAGGCGCTCCACCCGCTCCGGATACGTCATGGCGAAGTGCCACGCATAGAAGCCGCCGCTGTCCTGCCCGATGACGATGGCCTTGTCCTCGCCGAAGTGCCGGATGATGGCGTCGATATCCGACGAGATCTTCGCCATCGTGTAGTGCTCCACGCCCTCCGGCTTGTCGCTGCGGTCGGTGCCGCGGGTCGACATGGCGACCACGCGGTAGTCCGCCGCCAGCGCCACCATCTGGTGCCGCCAGTCGAACCACGGTCCGGTGATGCTGTGGACGAAGACGACGAGCGGCCCCTCCCCCGCCGTGTGGTAGGAAATCCGCACCCCGTCGTTGTCTACCGCGCCCGCTTCGACCGTCACTGACGCTCCGCGCCAGTCGGAAATCGTCACCTGTGCCCAGGCCGGCGTCGCCGCCAGCACGAATGCCACCACGATGCCAAACAGTCTCTTCACGATTCCCTCCGCGATCGGTTCTCTGTAAGCGGCTACGCCAGAAGCTCCCGCACCACCCTTGCCGGCTCGACGCCGGTGAGCTTCGCATCCAGGCCGCGATGTTTGTGGGTGAAGCGCTCGTGGTCGATGCCGAACAGGTGGAGGATGGTCGCCTGGAAATCTCGGATGTGCACCGGATCCCTGACGATGTTGTACGAGAACTCGTCCGTCTCACCGTAGACGACGCCACCCTTCACGCCGCCGCCCGCCATCCACAGGCTGAAACAGCGCGGGTGATGGTCGCGCCCGTAGTCGGTCGGCGTCAGCCGGCCCTGCGAGTAGATGGTGCGGCCGAACTCGCCGCCCCAGATCACCAGCGTCTCGTCGAAGAGGCCGCGCTCCTTCAGATCCTGAATCAGGGCCCAGGCCGCGCGATCGACGTCGGCCGCCTGCGCCGGGAGCACCTCCGGCGCGAACGCGTGGACGTCCCAGCCGCGATGGTAAATCTGGACGAAGCGGACGCCCCGCTCCACCAGCCGCCGGGCCATCAGCGCCGCGTTCTGGAACTTGCCCTGTTGCTTCGCCTCCTCGCCCCAGCGCTCGAACGTGCTGTCGGGCTCGCTGCCGAGATCGGCCATCTCGGGGACCGACATCTGCATCCGGTACGCCATCTCGTACTGCTGGATGCGGGCGAGCGTTTCCGGATTGCCGATCTGCTCGTGCTGGATGCGGTTCAGCTCGCTCAGTCCGTCGAGCATCTCGCGCCGGACATCGCGAGAGACCCCTTCCGGATCGCGGAGATACAGCACCGGGTCGGCGCCCGTCCGAAGACCGACGCCGGCATACTCCGGAGAGAGGAATCCCGCGCTCCACAGTTTCGCCGAGATGGCCTGCACGCCCGACTTCGGATGGCTCTTTTCAGCGTTCATGACGACGAACGTCGGCAGATCCTCATTCATGCTGCCGAGCCCGTAGGCAAACCAGGCGCCGATGCAGGGACGTCCCGGGATCTGCTGCCCGGTCTGTATGAACGTGATTCCGGGCTCGTGGTTGATCGCGTCGGTGTGCATCGACCGGACGATGGCGATCTCGTCCACCATGCTCGCTGTGTGCGGCAGCAACTCCGAGATCCAGGCCCCGCTCTGGCCGTGTTGATGGAAGTCGAAGACGGACGGCGCGATCGGGAAGCGGGCCTGGCCGGACGTCATCGTCGTCAGCCGTTGTCCCTGTCGGATCGACTCGGGAAGATCCCTGTCGTACCAGTCGCGCATCTCCGGCTTGTAGTCGAGCAGGTCCATCTGCGGCGGCGCGCCCATCATGTGCAGATAGATGCAGCGCTTCGCCTTCGGCGCGAAGTGCGGCAGCCCGGGCAGTCCGCCCACGCGTTCGCCGCTTCCCTCGACCGCCTGGACCAGCCCCGGGATTGCGAAGGCGTCTTTCGCCATCAGCGTGGAGAGGGCCAGACCGCCAATGCCCTTGGCCGCCGTGCCGAAGAACTGCCGCCGGGTCTCGGCCAGAACCGCTTCCTTCACAGGATGCATGTCGAACCCCTTCCCTGCCGAAGCGCTACTTGTTCAGTGTCTCGTCCAGGTTCATCACCTGGTTCACGAGCATCGTCCAGGCTGCCGACTCCGCCGCGCCGAGATCCGGGTCCGCCTCGGACTCGCCGACCGACAGCAGCCGGTCGGCCTCGGCGGGATTCGCCTCATAGGTGTCGAGCAGCCGGTCGAACGTCCTCTCGCTCACGGCCCGCTCGGCGTCGCCGAACGGGCGTGACAGCAGGCGGACGGTAACGAAATCAAGTCGTTCATCGAAGCTGTCTCCTTCGCGCAGCGCACGCTGGGCGAGATGCCGCGCCGCCTCGACGAACTGCGGATCGTTCATCGTCACGAGCGCCTGGAGTGGCGTGTTGGTCCGTTCGCGGCGCACGGTGAAGTGCTCGCGGGTCGGCGCGTTGAAGATCTCCATCGACGCGGGCGGCGCCGAACGCTTCCAGAACGTGTAGACGCTGCGCCGGTACAACGCCTCCCCGTCGTCCACCTTGTAGAGCCGGGTGTTGCTTTGCGGCATCGCGACCGTCGACCAGACTCCTTCCGGCTGGTAGGGCCGCACGCTCGGCCCCCCAATCGTCGGCACGAGCAGGCCGCTCGCCCCGAGCGCGGTGTCGCGCAACATCTCGGCGTCCATGCGGTAGCGCGGGCCGCGCGACAGCAGCCGGTTCGCCGAATCGCGCTCCAGCTTGTCGGGGGTCGCCAGCGCCGATTGCCGGTAGGCGGACGACGTGACCAGCATCCGGAAGAAGCCCTTCGTGTCCCAACCGGACTCCCGGAACTCGGAAGCGAGCCAATCGAGGAGCTCCGGGTGGGTGGGTGTATCGCCCTGCGCGCCGAAGTCCTCGCTGCTGGTGACCAGGCCCGTGCCGAACACCTGCTGCCAGAAACGGTTCACGGTGACCCGGCTCGTCAGCGGGTTCGCTTCGTCGACCAGCCAGTGGGCAAGGCCGAGGCGATTGCGCGGGAGCGATTCCGACATCGGCGGCAGCACCGCGGGCACGCCGGCCGCCACCCGTTCGCGCGGCTGGTCGTACATGCCGCGGTACAGGATGTGCGCTTCCGGCTCGGTGTCGGGCAATTCCTGCATCACGTGGGTGACGCCGCCCCGCCGGCGCATCTCGCGCCACTCGCGGTTGATCTCGTGCGAGCGGGCGAGCATCCCCCGGTACGGTTCGTCGCGCACGCTCAGGTAGTAGAGGCGCAGCGCCGCCAGCTCGCCGGCGTCGAGGGCGTCGGCCGCCTTCGCGCTCGCCCGCTCCAGCGTCGCCCAGCGGGAGACGACGGCCGCTTCCTGCACCGTGAGGGCGCGGTTGAAGATGCGCAGGTCGGCGACGCCCCCGCCCGCGAAGTAGCGCATGGCGTCTTCGGTGCGGACGGTGGTGCGGCCGCGGCCCAGCTCCAGCGGCGTGTCGACCTGGATGCTGCCGATGGCCCGGGTGAAGTACTCGCTGCCGGACGCCTCCAGCACGTCGCCGTCACGGAAGACGTTCATGCCGGCCCGCTCGCCCGTGCCGTCATGCGTGAGGACGATGTGTGTCCACTCGCCCGGCGGCATCCGCTTCAGGTTCGTCGGGGAGACGCGCGGGGCCGGGCGGCGCTCCGGGTCTTCGGGGTCCTTGTCGCCGGTCAGCCTGAACGAGAGCTGCCGCGATCCGATGGTCATAGACCAGCCCCGGCTGCCGTCGTCCGGGTCGTACTGGCCGGCCACCACGTAGTTCCCTTCCTCTTCCGGCTGGTAGATCCAGAGGGCCATCGAGAAGGGCGTGTCGCTATCGATCGCCGACGGCGGGAGAGCCGCCCACGACTCGTCGCCGAAGTGGAGCGCCGGCAGATCGTGGGGTCCGGGCGCAATCCGCGTATCGCCGTGGAACTCGACCGGATGGGCTTCGCCGTCCACCACGAATGCCGGGGCCGCGCTGTCCGTCAGATCGAGCGCCATCCAGGTCGACGCCTCCTCGAGCGGCGCGCGCAGCGTCCGGTACTCGCCGGTGGCGAGCCACTCCGCGAACGCGTCGTCCACCGCGGCGGCGCGCGTGCTGATGCGCGTCTCGAGTTCGGCCGCTTCCGTGCGCAGGTCGTGCCACAGCTCGCGATCCGCCTCTTCCGGCACCACGAGAATGGGCGGCGGGTCGGAGACGTTGCCGTCCATCACGTACTGCGTCGTGTTCCGGAAGAACGCGGTCATCGCGTAGAACTCGCTCTGCCGGATCGGGTCGAACTTGTGGTCGTGGCAGGTGGCGCAGCCGACGGTGAGCGCCAGGTAGATGCCGGCGATCGTCTCCGCGCGGTCCTTGGCGTAGATCGCCTCGTACTCCTCCGGGACGACGCCGCCTTCGTTGGTGGTGATGTTGTTCCGCTGGAAACCGGTGGCGACCAACTGATCGAGGGTCGGCTCGTCCAGCAGGTCGCCCGCCACCTGCTCGATGGTGAACTCGTCGAACGGCTTGTTCTCGTTGAAGGCGCGGATGACCCAGTCGCGGTAGGGATACATCTCGCGGTAGTTGTCGATGTGGATGCCGTGGGTATCGCCGTAGCGCGCCGCGTCGAGCCAGTAGCGCGCCCGGTGCTCGCCCCACTGCTCCGTTGCGAGCAGGCCGTCGACGTACCGCTCGTAAGCATCCGGCGCGGCATCGTCCAGAAACGCCTGCAGCGCTTCCGGCGTCGGCGGCAGGCCGGTCAGGTCGTAGGCTGCCCGCCGCGCGAGGGTCCGCCGGTCCGCCTCCGGCGCCGGCGCGAGCCCCTCCGCTTCCAGTCGGGCGAGGATGAACCGGTCGAGCGGCGTCCGCGCCCAGTCCGCGTCCGCCACCGCCGGTGGATCGGGCCGCGTGATGGTCTCGAAGGCCCAGTGCCGATCCCAGTTGGCGCCCTCATCGATCCAGCGCCGCAGCGTGTCGACCTGATCGTCCGTGAGCGACTTGTTCGTCTCCGCGGGCGGCATCCGGAGCCGCTCGTCCGAGTGCGAGACGCGCTGGATCACCAGGCTGGCGTCAGCGTCGCCGACGACCACCGGCTGCCCCGCCGGCCGTTCCTGGAACACACCTTCTTCCGTGTCCAGCCGCAGCCGTACCTGCCGCGTGCTCTCGTCCGGGCCGTGGCAGGAGAAACAGTTGTCGGCCAGGATCGGCCGCACCTCGCGCTGGAAGTCGACCGGTGCCGCCCCTGCCGCCGGCTCGGACTGCCCCGCCTGGAGGCTGATGGCTGCTCCCGCCGCACCCAGAATCACCGCGCGTGAAGCCCGCGTGAACATGGTTCCCCCCGGTATTCGGCCCGTCGCGCGATTCTACCATCCGCGCCGGACGCGGGAATCCCGCCAAGCGGACCTCGGCTCGCCCGCCGGCCTCGCGGGCCCACTACCAAATGGGGCAGGATGTTGCTGCAATCCTGTCGAACGGCAGTCGCTCCCAGACGTAGCTGGAAACGGGACGGCGCTTGCCGACATTGCACTGCTCGATGCAGGTGGCGTCGACTTCGCGGACGTTTACCTCGTTGATCGCGCCGACGTCGCGGATCGACCGATCGATCGCTGGTGTGATCAGATCGAATCCGGCGATGAAGAGGCGGTGTCGGCGGGCAAATGTCTCGCAGAGGCGGACAGTTTCGGGGTGAATCCGATCGGAGGCGTCTATGAAGTCGGCGCCCGCAAGCCCTGTAACGAGACGGTTGAGGGCCACGGCTGTTCCGGGCGGTGGCACACTTTCTGGTGTGTAACCCTGCTGCCGGAGATATGCTTCGGCCGCTCTGTCGATCACGATCGGATGAAGCAGGCCGTCTTCACAGCTTCCATCGCGGCCTGGTTCATGGTTCCGTTCGGTGACGAGCTCGGCCACCGTTCGCTCGCCGTCACCGGTCACCCGGGGTGGCCGGCGCTCGACGCAGCCGGCAAGAACACCTCCGACGCAGAGTACCCGGTAGTGCGCCCCTTCGATCTGTTGCTCAACCAGCACTCTGTGGCCGGAGGCCGCGATCCGTTCCACAGCCATGCGGAGGAGCCGACGCGTCTGTATGTGAGTGAAGACCCAACGGCTGTACGTGCCGATGCATGGTTTGACCACGCAGGGAAAGGA
Source organism: Acidobacteriota bacterium (assembly GCA_009838525.1). Taxonomy (NCBI): domain Bacteria; kingdom Pseudomonadati; phylum Acidobacteriota; species Acidobacteriota bacterium. The sequence continues at coordinate 631,917 of VXRJ01000018.1, read as the reverse complement.
CACCGGTGCGGATTCAAGCACCTCCCCCACGTCGTCGTCCGCGGCAAGACAGGCAAGCAGCCGGGGCGCAGGCAATCCAACCTCAGCCAGCAACAGTTTTTGCGCAGGTTTGTCAGTCAAGCGGGCGTAGTCGTCGCGTCGCTGCAACGTCAGGAATCCAGGCCAGGTCTGAAAGATGAAGCCCGAGGCGTCGTGGTCCACCACGCGGACGATATTCCCGGGGTAGCCACAGATCACTTCAAAGGCGTAGCCGGCGCGGCGGGCAGCGTCCAACAAGGCCATAAGGCCTCTACCCAGCCTCGGTTCAAACGGCATGTTGGGGCCCTCCGGGATGCAAGGCGCCTGCGCTGGAGAGTGGTGGTTCGTCACCCTGGTTCCGCTCGACGGAGCCCGCTGGCGCGAATAGCGGTTCCACTTCGTGTAGAGCCGCCTCCAGCCGTCGAGAGGCATTGGTTGCGGCGAGGTCTTCCACCGTGAGCCTGGTTAGGGCCACAACTGTCCGAAGACGACCCGCCGGGCGGAGACTGGTGCGACGTTCCCGGTTGTACGCCTCCAGGTTGTGTGCCGCGCGCTTGACGAGGCACTGCAGGACACGAAACGCGCCAGCACCGAGCGGCGGATCGCCTCGGTAGTACTCCAGTCGCGCGCCCCGTCGGTACGTAGGGAATGCCTCAAGGCCCAGGAACCGCAGGGCCCAGTCGGCGCGGTAGCGGCCGGTACCATAAACGAGACCGGCGTAGTCGGCGATCAGTTCGTCGAGCAGACGATTCTGCATCGAGCCGAAGACGCGGCACGTGAAGTAGTGAACCGCCTCGTGTTCGATACGGATGGCGAGCGAAAGACGTTTCCAGGTGTTGGCATCGAGCCCGAGCCGCGCCCCCGGAACGCCACTGTAGGGGGCGGTCGAAGCCAGCATGAACCGATCCAGGTACTTCCCTTTTTGCGACCGGAACGACTGAAACGCGATCCTCCAGTCGAGTTCGGTTGCATCGGGATGCGACACCAGCCAGCTTGCCTTCAGACGTCGCATCCGATCCGCGTTGGGGTATCCGGACACCATTGTCGCGCCCAGCGCCGCGGGGACCGGGATCGGCTCGTTCCATCCGGTGAACGCCTGCGTCAGTAGGACGAAGTCCGGCTTGTGCGGAATGGTAAGGACCGGCAGTCGGCCTGCCGGCGTCTGGTGGAGCGTGATCCGAAGGTCCTCTGGCCGATGCAGGCGCAGCGGCCGCGTATCTTCCGGCACGGGTTCGAGTCGGAGCACCGACGCTCGATAGGCGGGTCTGCGGCTGATGCCTCCCTCGACCGGAAAGCGGAGCTGAGGGAGCGCTTGGCGCAACGTGGTCCATGCGCCGGATGTCTCAGCGGCCCGGGCGTATCCTTCCCACGTTTTCACGAACGGTTCGTCGTCAAGCGGGAGATGAGCGGTTGTCTTGAGTGCTGCCGTATCGAACCGATTGGCGTTGTAGTACAACAGTTCTTCCGTCTCGTCCGGCGAAGCGCCGGCGTCCTTCAGCACCGAAGCCCTCTCGTCGATACTCGCCGGCACTTCAGTCGTTCTCCGGAGGATTGGCGCGTGCACCGCCCAGCCAGTCGAAACCGCCGTTGCGCACGACGACCGTGCCGAGCGAGCGATCCAGCAGCTCTCCCGCGTCGGTGAATGTCACTCGACCGGTGACGCCGCGCCAGTCTCGTGTCGCGCGCAGTGCGTCCGCCACTCGGTCCGGCTCGACCGATCTCGCCGTCTCGATGCCGTGGGCAATCAGATGAACCGCGTCGTATCCGAGAGCTGCGGATGCATCCGGCTCCAGGCCGTACTGCTGCCGAAATCCCGCCGCGAACCGCTGCACTTCCTCGCGTTGATCGTGCGGGTGGAATGCCGTGGCAATGATGGTTCCCTCTACGGCCGCACCGCCCCGATCGATGAAGTCGACCGTGCCGAGTGCGTCGCCCCCGAGCATCACGGCCCCGATCCCCCTGGCGCGCGCAGCCTCGATCATCGTGGCGGCCTGTCGCGGCTCTCCGGCAACGAATACCGCGTCGAGCGCCAGGTCTTGCCAGGCAGTCAGGATGTCTGACAGGGTGCGGTTTCCGGTCGTCGTGTCCGGGTCGTACGACTGACGATCCGCCACTACGAGTCGTCGTTCAATCGCCTGCTCCTCGAACGCGTTCGCCAGGCTCCGCCCGTAGGCGTTTCGAATGTAGTAGATGGCCAGACGACGGTAGCCACGGGACGCGGCGACGTCAGCCATCTGCGCACCCGTCTCCCGATCCGTGAAGGTGATGCGAAACAGCCGGCGGTAACCCTGCTGCGTCAGCCGCGGGTCGGTCGCGGTCGGCGCAACATGCACCAGGCCGGAGAGGTCATAGATGGCCGCCGCCGGAAGAGACACATACGACTGCAGGTGACCGACCACTGCGACAACGTCATGGTTCTGCGCGAGACGCTGCGCTACGACTCGTCCGCGATCCACCGATTCGTGATCGTCTTCCCGCAGCACGACCAGCGGCCGGCCCAGGGGGCCGCCGGCGCCGTTGACTTCATCGAGCGCTAGTTGCAGCCCTTCTCCGTAGAGCAGCATTCCCCGCGATTCCCACGGCCAGATCACAGCAATGGTGATCGGGCCCCCTGCGAGCGTCTGTTCCTCTCCTCTGGCGAACTCATGCTCCTGACACCCGGTCATAGCGGTACCGAGCAACCCCGCCAGTACGATCGAGACCATTGCGTTACGCAGGGGTTCAAGATTCCAGCGTCCCATTCCTTGCCTCCGGCGCGCGTGACCGCGTATGGATGCCGCCGTTCCTGCCAAATCAGGCCATCTGCCTGCTTGCCAGCTCGGCAAAAGGCCCATCCCGGTTGATTAGCGTGGCGTATCGCCCGGATTGGACGATGCCACCCCGTTCCATGACGAGAATCCGATCCGCGTGTTCGATCGTGCTGAGGCGGTGGGCGATAACGATGCGCGTTGCGCTCAATTGTGCGAGGCTGGTGCTGACGATCGCCTGCGTACGGTTATCGAGGGCGCTGGTCGCTTCGTCAAAGAAGAGCATGCGCGGCCGGTTGACGATCGCCCGGGCGATCAGCAGCCGCTGGCGCTGCCCGCCGGACAGGGTATTGGCGCCCTCGCTGACCACGGTGTGCATTCCCATGGGCATGGCGCGAATGTCGTCATCAAGTCCCGCCATGCGGGCTGCGGCCCACGCGTCATCCAGGGTGTGGATGCTCGAGCCGACAATATTCGTGAAGAGATCGCCTGCCATGATACGTCCCGATTGCAGGACTACGCCGACCTGCGAGCGGACAGCGCGCACGTCGAGTCCGGCCAGGTCTTGGCCATCGAAGTAGACCGAGCCCGTGTCTGGTGGTTCGAAGCCAAGCAGCAGGCGAAGCAGGGTCGACTTCCCGGATCCGGACGGTCCCACGATCGCAACGAACTCACCCGGCCGCACCGAAAGTGACACATCGATCAGCGTGGCCGGCACGTCCGGCCGGTAGCTGAACGTCAGGTGTTGCGCTTCGATCCGGCCGCTCAGCACCCCGGGATCGCGCTCGGCGTCGGTCGTTTCTGGTGCTGCAGCCAGAATCGGCCTGACCGCCTCGTAGACGGGCACCAGGCCCAGCGCTTCGATCGCCGCGGTGCTCAGCGAAACCGATGCCGCGAGGCAGGCGCCGAAGGCTGCGGAGAAGGCAAGGTAGTCGCCTGTCCGTATCGCCGCGACGGCAGTCCCGCCTGCCGTTGCCGCGGCCATGATCACCAGCATGCCCAGAGAGGGAAAGATGGCATTGAAGACGATGAGCGAGTTGCTCACCGTGCGCGACCGTATTTGAAGGCGACGCTGCTGACTGAACAGGTTGGCCCACTGGGCAAACGCATGCCCTTCGGCAGCCGCGACGCGGAGCTTGGAGATGCCGTTCAGCAGCTGGAGGACCAGGCCGGAAGTCCTCGTGCTGAGGGGGACGATACGGCGTTGCAGCCGAAGCTGCCCGCAGCCAATCGTCAGCGTTGCGCCGATGGCGGCTACGAGTAGAAAGACGGCCCACCACGCGAGGTTTCCTCCGTAGTAGAAGAGGAGCCCGATGTTCGAGAGCGAGAACATTCCGCCCAGCGCCGCGGTCACACCAGCGCCCGACAGTGTCTGCCGCATCGTATCGATGCCCATGGCGCGCACCGCAAGGTCGCCGGCCGAGTAGGGTCGAAAGAACCCCAGCGGCAAACTGAGTAGTCGATCCCAGACCGCAGCCTGTACGGTCGCGCCCAGCCGGCCGTCGAGCCTAACGAGTGACAGCCGCCGACCCAATTCGAACATCCCGGTGGCGATGGCGCCGGCGAGGAGAATCGAGGTCACTTGCCACAGTTGATCGCGCTCCGCGCTCGGGATGATCGTGTTGAACAACGCGCCCGTGGCGACCGGTGTCAGCAGGCCGAGCAGACCGCCGGCCAGGCCAAGCAGGACTATCCTCGTCAGGTCCCGGCCGCATCCGCGGGCGGCGAACCGCAGAATCCCGCGGAACGAAAGCCCGCTCGCCGGGAATGGCCGATAGAAGCTGTGGGCGACAGGCGCCAGCGTCTTCGCCACGGCGCCCGTTACGCGCTGCGGAACGTCCGCAGCAGAGGGGCCGTGAAGCAGGTAGCGTCCGGGTGCTTCCTGCAGGAGGGCGACCCATCGGGCCGGCTCGCCCTCAGTCCGCGCGAGTAGGGGGCCGCTATCGGTTCGCCACCAGCCCTCTTCCAGCAGAACTTGCCGGACACGCATACCGGAAGCCCTCGCCGCTGCCGTCACCGGGTCGGTTGCCGGCGCCCTCTCGCGGCTCGGCGCCGTCGCGATCTGCAGGCCGAGTCCGTCTCCGATCAAGCCGCATGCCCTGGCGAACGACGCGTCGCCGTCGCCGTTGTTCCTTGCGTCTGTACGCGCAGGCCTGTTCACGTCGCCGGCCAACCCGGTGGTCGAGGCGTTGTACGCGGCAAGCAGGTCGGCAAATGCACCGGTCAGCAATTCGACCCGGTTGAGGTCGCGACGTTGCTGCCGGGCAGCCTCGGTTTTTGCGGCCTGTTCCATCCGCAAGAGAGCGCACTGGATGACGACTGACTGGAAGTTGGCAAGCGCGGCCCAGATGTCGTCCGTTGCCAGGACGGTCCGAGTGCTGAGTACCGCCACGTCCGCCGGGCAGTAGGTCTCGAACCAGATGTGCTTCGTGCACGGAATCAGCGCCGCATCCATGGGAAGCGCGGCCTGCCCGAGCAACCGCGACCGGCCCTTGCGGTGAGCAATCCAGGAAACGCCACTGAACGAAGAGACGGCTGCCCCTCTTGCGAGATGGACACTTGACGTTTGCCTGACTGGACGGCAGTCCCGCGGCCGAGGGTCGGTGGTCAGCCCAGTACAAACCGCGTCGATCCAGCGGTCAAGAAGGTGGGCCGCGTCATCACGCGCCTGTGGTTCCCCGAACCGCTTGCGGGCGGTTGCCGGGGCCAGGTGGCGCAGCGTCGTTCCAGGGCGGGACACCGCCTGAAGCGCACCCGGAGATCCGCCGCTTTCCCTGACCGCGGTCGCCCCAACCAGGCAGCTTCCCTCTTCAATCCGAGTCACGAGCGTTCGGCCGGACAGTTTGCCGTCGGCGCTGTGGCGGAGGCAGAAGACGTCCAGGCTTCCCTGCTGCACGAACCACACCGAGCCGTCGTCCAGCAGGAACGGGTGGTTGGCCCCCGTCTCGTAGGCAGGATCGCACTTGGAGAACAGCGTCACTCCCCGATGTCTCGTCTCGTTCATCTCCATCGTGTGCGTCCGGTCGGGCTCGCCGTCAGGCGGCTGCGATGAGCCGGCTGTAGGGACCGTCCGTTTCCATCAGTTCGTCATGCGTACCGCGCTGGGTAATCGCTCCCCGATCGAGCACGATGATCTCGTCGCAGTCGCGGATGGTGCTGAGGCGGTGAGCAACAATCAGGCAAGTGCAGCCGCGACGGCGGAGGTTGTCATCGATCCGGGCCTCGGTGGTCGGGTCAAGTGCGCTGGTCGCCTCGTCCAACACGAGCACGGTCGGGTTGGTTACCAACGCGCGGGCTATTTCGAGACGTTGTCTCTGGCCTCCACTGAAGTTGCGCCCGGCCTCCTCGACCGGGCCGTTGTAGTGATCCGGGCGAGCGGAGATCTCTTCATGCATGCAAGCATCAGCCGCCGCACGCACCATGTCTGCCTCCGCGACGGTTGAGTCCCAGAGTGTCAGGTTGTCGCGGATGGACCCCTCAAAGAGAAATACGTCCTGGTCGACGACGGAGAACGAAGTGGTCATCAATCGTCTCGGGATCGTCTGCCGTGGTCGGCCGTCGAAGAGAACATCGCCGTTCCAGGGTTGGTAGAGGCCACAGACAAGTCTGGCGATAGTCGTTTTTCCGCAACCGGATCCGCCAACGAGCGCTACCCGCTGGCCGGGTTGCAGCCTCAGGCTGAACCGTTCAACCAGAGGTGGTTCGAGCGGGTTGTAGCCGAAGCTGACGTCCCGCAGTTCCAGGTATCCAGACAGCTTGACCTGGAAACCGACGGTCGCGGGCTGCAACGGTTGTTGCATGCCGGTACCGGTCTCCGGTATCACCATGAAACCGTCATCCATCGGGTGAAGCTCGGCGGTAGCGGACAGGACGTCATCGAGGCGCGCTACGTCGCCCTTGACTTCCTGCAACGTGCTGCCGAGATCCACCATGCGGTTGATTGGGGTGATGAAGCCCAGCATCAGGGCCTGAAAGGCGATCAACATCCCCATGCTGATCCCTCCGTCCATGACTCGCAGGCCGCCAATCCCCAGGATGCATGCCGTACTGATCGGCATCAGCAGGCGAGGTACGGTCGACAGGAGTTCTGTCTGGAGCTTGAGCCGCTGCTCCGCACCGACAGCTTTGGCCTGATAGCCGGACCACTTGGTGAACAGGTCGGATTCGGCGCCCATCGCCTTTAGTGTTTCGATGCTCTGCAGTCCGCCCATGGCAGTGCCGAGCATGCGCGCCTGCTCGTGAAGTAACTGCTGATTGAGGTGGACCCGCTTGGCGGAGAAGTACTTCAACGCGATGACATTCAGCACTGCTGTCGCTATTGCTACGAAGCTGAGCCCTCGGTCGTATTGCCACATCAATGCCGCATAGAAAACCGCCATGGACGCGCTGATGAAGGCGGCCGCCAGTTCCCCCGACAGCAGATAGGCGATCCGGTCGTTTATGACTACACGAGAACCGATGTCGCCCGGGTATCGTTGTGAGAAGAACTGCATCGGAAGATGCATCACATGCCAGAGAAACTGGCTTGACGTCGTCACGGCGAACTTCGTCTCCAACCGCAGCAGGTAGCGTTGCTGCAACCACGTCAGCGTCGCGGTTGCCGCCAGGGCGACTCCCATCGCCAGGAAGAGCGGGCGTGCCAACTCAGCCGCGCCTCGGACCAGAACGTCGTCGACGAAGAGCCTGGAGAAGGTCGGCACGACCAGGCCAGGAACGACCAACAGCAGCCCCGTTCCGACGACGTAGCCGAGTGCCGGGTACGATCCGGCAAGCCGCGGCCGGAGTGCCGTAACGAGGCGGCGCCTTGCCCCGCCTCGCCTGAAGTCCGCGCCACGCTCGAACGTCAACACGACGCCGGTGAACGCTTGATCGAACTCCTCCACTGACACGGCGCGGGGCCCCGACGCCGGATCGTTGACGAATACGCGGTCCCGCCCAAAGCCCTCGAGGACCACGAAATGGTTGAAATTCCAGTGGACGATCAACGGGACCGGCAACCGTCGCAGGTCGTTCGGTTCGCGGCGAAGACCCCGTGCCGTGAGGCCGTATTGCCTGGCTCCCTTTAGCATGTTGGCAGCCTTGCTTCCGTCGCGCGACACGCCGCAGGCAACGCGCAGATCCTCAAGGGGGACGTAACGGCCAAACCAGCCGAGCACCATGGCCAGTGCGGCTGCGCCGCATTCAACCGCTTCCATCTGCAACACGGTCGGGACGTGGATCCGGCGTTGCCCGGGAAACCTGACCGAAAGCCCAGGTAGCGACAGTCCCTCCAGGCCTGCACGGAACGAACTGACGACTGCCAGCAGCCGGTCGGGAATGGAAGGCACGGTCACAGCCCGAACTGATCGCGAATCATGGGGATTACGAGGTCGATCGGCCGCCGTCGCTCCACCGTGATGAGCACACTGCAGAGCGTGCCGGTAAGGATGTCGATCGGCGGCCCGTCCGATGACGACCAGAGGTAGCCGCTTGCCGTCGTCGGATCAAGACGCAGGTCCACCCGGATTTCGTACGGCGCGTCGCCCCGGGTGAGGGCGGCTACCAGTTCCGGATTCCGCAGCGTTCGCTGAACGGCGCGTGATGTCGTCGGGAAGTCCGAAACGAAGGTGACGGTGCCGAGCAGATAGCCATACTCCTCCGGCGCAACGGACGCGGGCGCAATCCGCACCGTCATGCCGGATCGGATTCGCTTGCCATGTGCCGACGGCACGTAGACGACGGCTTCGAGGCCAGTGACAGTGCGGCCGGTGCGGTCCAGCCGGAGCAAGGGCTGTCCTGGTGCGACGAGATCGCCTTGCTCCGTCATCACTTCGATGACTCGGCCGGAGAAAGTGGAGAGCACTTCGGACATCTCCTTCAACTCGCGCTCAAGTTGGGTCAGTTCCGTCCGCGCGCGAGCGACTTCGTATTCACTGGTTTGAAGAGTACGGGCGTTACGGGCTCGCGCTGCCACTTCCTGGATTCGAAGCTCCGCCAACTGGTCTTGCCGAGCTCGCATTTCCTCCGCGGTTCCGTCACGCTGACGGCGAGTGTCAATCAGTGCCTGTCGCGTCAATCGACCCTGTTCAACGAGCTGCTCCTGTGCGGCCATCTTGCTGTCCAGCCAGATGAGGATGGCTGCCGCGGCGTCGATTGACTGTTCGAGTCCGTCACGACGTTGTGCCAGTTGGGCGAGTTGCAGGTTGGTTTCTTCCTCTCGGTGCGTCCTCGTCAGCCGATGTGCGACCTGGAGGTTGTCGAGCGCGAGCCGCACCTGCCGGATGCGGTTCAGGGTGTCGGGTTGGGCAATTCGGGCCACGACCTGCCCCTCCCGAACCACATCGCCGACATTCACTGCGATATCAGTGATCCTGCCGCCCGCGCCCGTCGCGATTTCCAAGACGCCGCCGCTCTTGAGCAAGATGCCCTGGCCGCTCACCCTGGAAGGGATGCTGCCCTCAAACCCCCAAACAACAGCGGATCCAACCAGGCACCCCAGCGCGGCCAGGGCAATCCAACTGCGCGGTCGCGTCACCTGCAGCAGCTTGTCGAGCTGCTCGGGAGAGGCGAGGCGGTCCAGCGCCACCTTTCGAAACACTCGATCCCGGCTCATTGGGATTCGCCCTCCAGTTCGAGTGTCAGGACACGATGGGTTTCTGCGGAGACGCCGCCCGCGTTGTGCTGCAGGAGCGTGCCGGTCTCGAACCGCAGGCGAGCGAGGGCAATGGCGTACCGGTACCGCGCATCCGTCAGGCGGAGTTGTGCACTTGTCAGGGCGTCGGTGGACAGGATCGCGTCGAACAGCGTGGCGAGTCCGAGGCGGAGCTTCGCTTCTTCGGTTTCAACGGAGCGTCCGGAGAGACGGACCGCATCCTGGGCGATTACCACCTCGCTTGCGGTGTTGTTGAGCGCCGCAGTCGCCGCCAGTACGTTGGCTCCAATTCGACGCGTGAGGTCGTTTGCGGCAACCGCCGCCGTTCGGTACGAGGTTTCCGTTCGCAGGGCAAGCCCGCGGGCGGCGCTGTTGGTCGCGATTGGCTCGTATCGCATCTGCACAAAGGTGTTGAGGCCCGACGTGCCCAACGGTGTGGCGGATTTCTCCTGATTCGGGCTCAGGTAAACGCTCGTATGGCCGACTGTCGCTACGACGTCCCAGCGGGGGCGGAGGTCGTGCAATGCTCCTTGCCACGCGAGCCGCGCGCCGTTGCGCCGCGCCCTGGCCGCTGCCAGGTCGCGCCGTGCGCCAATCGCCATGCGGACCAACACAGCGGGTAGCACGCCGGGTCCGCGCTCCGAGACTCTTCCGGGAGCCGGAAAGGCCGTCAGCGGGAGGCCGAGCCCCTGAAGCTGGTCGGCTTGCAGGCCCATTGCGAGGCCCAGGGCGTAGCGGGCGTCGATCACGCCCTGCTCGGAGGCCGATACGGCGGTCCGTTTGTTGGCCAGGTTGCTTGTCACCAGATCGAGATCTGAGGCTGGTCTTTCGTCCGCGCGAATCAGTGCCCGCGTGACTTCAACCAGGACTTCCGCACGCTCGGCCGAAGCCCGGTGGATTTCGAGTCGCTCCTGCGCGGCGGCGTACTGCCAGTACCCTGCAACTGCCTGCAATACCGCGAGGGCCGACACGTGACTGCGATCCAACAGAGCTGCTCGATACGATTGCTCCGCCGAGCGTTCGATACCTGCCGCTGCGCCCCCCTTGCGCCCGCCGGCCAACGGGACACGGATGGAGACCGACGAGTCCGCCTGATTGAGCGACAGGGAGCCTAGACCGCGGGACCTTCCGAGTGAAGCGTCCGCAGAGATGGCGACGCCGGACCGGAAGAGCTTTGTCCCCGAGAGGAGCGTGGTCAGGTTGCCGGTCGGCGCGAGCGCCCCGCTCACCTCGATGTTGTCGCGCCCGCCGCCTACCGTCGTGCGCATTCGGAAATCGAACGGGCTGGCGGCGGTGATCCGGTCGGCAGCGTCTGCTTCGATCGCGAGGGTGCTCCGCTCGATGTCGGGGCTCTCCGCCAGGACAGTTGTCATCACGGTGCCGATGCTGATTCCGACGGGTGCGGTCTGCCCGAACGCGACGGGCGTGCATGCCAGGGGAACCGCGCTCAGGATCGCAAGCAGGTCGCCACGACCAACTGGCAGAAACCATTTGCAATCTCCGGGCCGCGGGCTTGCGGTTCGATGCACGTCCGGCGGGGATGCAAAGTCCGTGCCGGAACCGCCGGTCGGTGACCCTGGCCTTGGCGATTACGGGCTCGCAATTGAGTTGCGAACTGCCGGTGCCTACCCAGCCAGCGAGCTTGCCGCCACCCTGTGTCGGCAGCGATGTCAACCGGCGTTACTCATTGGTGCCGGCGTTCGGCGCCGACCGCACTCCGTGTTTTTCGAGGAGAACCGCTCCCGCAGCACGCACACGGTCGAGGCTGGGCGGCGACGCCGGTATCTCCGGTTGCAGTCGCCGTAGACGTGCTTCTTCCGAATCGAGAGGGGCTTCTGGCGCCCCGCCGCGCACCATGGGATCACGTCGGTCGTTACCTGTGGGCGGATCTGTCGTTCTTCGGAAGTTGCTGACGCAACCTACGGGTTCCGGAACGGGGCGCCGCGACACGTTCGTCGTCACTTGGCATGCAGCTTGCGTTCATTGCGGCCATCGGAGCGAACGCATGGTGCGGTGCTCCCCTCATCATCCCAAGGAGGTATGACATGGCTGAGAACGTTAACGATCGCGTGCAGGAGGTGCTGTCGAAGTCTGCCCTCGACAGCGAGTTCCGGGCGGGGCTGCTGAGCGACCCGCGCACCACGCTCGAGAAGATGGCCGGCGAGCCGGTGCCGGAGAACCTGCGGGTGAAGTTCATCGAAAAGGACAGCGACTGCGACGCGATGTTCGTGCTGCCCGATCCGATCTCCGGTGACGAACTGACCGATCAGGAACTCGAGGCGGTTGCGGGTGGCGTCGGCGACCTCCACATCAACCTGTGCAACGGCTGGATCTTCAGCGGCGAGTAGGGAGCGAGGCGCGCAGCGAACGCCGGTGGCTCCGGCGGCATGGCCGGGGCCACCGGGCGAGGTCCTGCTGCCGCGCGGGGCGTTTAGGTATGCACGAACAAGGGGATTCCAGGAGGCAAATCACGGTGAATACCAAATTGGCGGCTCAGATCGACAAGGTGCTGGCGCGGGCTGTAGCGGACGAAGACTTGCGCAGGGGATTGCTCACGGATCCACGAAGGACTCTCCAGACGATGACTGACTACCCATTCCCGGAGAACCTTCGGTTGAGATTCATCGAGAAGGGCAGCGATTGCGATGTGCTGTTTGTACTGCCCGACCCTGTCTCCGAGGACGAACTGTCGGCGGAGGAACTCGAGGCGGTTGCTGGAGGCATCGGTGTTGATGGCCCGGCCACCATCTACGATCCGACCGGTAGTTACAACTGGAGTGGCGAGTAGCGCAATGCGTTGGGGATCGCTCGCGGGTCCACGCTAATGCACTCGCTGACCACGACCCTACAGGCCGCGAGTTCGCGACTGCCACTTCCGCTCGTTTCGAACGACGTCCTGAGCAGATTGGGAGCGGCAGTTGATCATCTGCCTGCCGCATTGTCGAAGATGATTTACTTCGAGTGCCGCTTGCGTGATGCGGCGCCGCAAGTCGATCTGGTCCTGGCGATCTATCCGCGCGGCGCCGCGATTCTGGCTCGACACGAGTTCGCAGACGCAGGGTGCGCGCCGGGCTGGTGGGCGAGTCTCCAGGCCTTCTGCCGTCGCTGGATCACCAGTGCGTCGCTCCGCGCGACGTTGGATCATGTTTGGCTGGAGTACGACGTCGCTGTCGGCGCGGGCGTCACGGGCGCCGGAACGCGTCGCGCCACATCTCGCGTTCCGGAACCCGGGATGTTCATCAGTCTGGTCAAGCTATCGCCGTTGCGCCGTGGCCGACCGTCGGCTTGGTTCGATCAGGTGCTGAGGGCGGTCGAGGCCACCACGACCGCCGCCGTGGCCAGGCTCGTGCGGGACGCGCTCCACACCTGTATCGAGCCGCTTCCCCGGTCTGCCGCTGTGGCCTACATCGGTTTGATGATGCACCGCCCGACGCCGACCATTCGCGTCTGCCTTGCCAACGTGCCAACTGACGCGGTGATGTCATATGTCACCGGCCTCACGTCGACGCGTCACCGGCATCTCGACGCGGCGGTCCGGCTTTCCGCGTTCCGGTACAGTTTGGACGGCACGCCGTGCGTGCCGATGCTCCATCTCGATGTCAACCCGGTCCAGGGCGTCTTGCCGCGAGTCGGCCTGGAAAGGCTGTTCTCGCGCCCGTGTCAGCGCGCCGGGCGGATCTCGAATGACGACCGGCAGTTGCTCTCGCTGCTCAATCGGTTTGGCGCCTGCACGAGCGACAAGCGCGACGCGCTCCTGGAATGGCCCGGGCGATCGGTGGCCGTTCTGCCGCACGAACTCTGGTGGAGCCTGATTGACCGGCGCGTCAACCACTTGAAGTTCGTTCTCGACGGCGACGCCACCTTCGATGTGAAGGCCTACCTGTTGCTGTCGTACCTGTGTCATAGCGCGCCCGGACGTGTCGCGAATCGTGCCGCGCTCGGGAACTGACGTTCCTCGATCGATAGCAACAGATGGAACGGGCAACCCTCGCAACCAACGGGCCTTTCTGGCGGATCGGACTGCCGTGGTTCCTGGCGAGCCTTCCGGCCGCGCCGCTTGCGGTATTGCCCCACGAGGCAGGCCACTACGTCGTGTACTGGCTGCTTGACGTTCCGGACCTGCGCTTCTACCCGATGGCGGTCGGGTGGACCAATATCCCGTTCCGGACGGCGATTGCCACGGGCGATCTGGCAGCGGCGGCAGCCATCGCGCCCATCAGGGCGGTGGCGCTGGCGCATCTGGCGGGTCCGGTTGTGACGTATCTCGTCGTGGCCTTGTGCTGCTGGGCATGTGCCTGGTGGAAGCCGCTTCCCGTTTTTGTCGCGATTGCCTACCTCTCGCAGGTCCGTGTCGTGGCCGGCGTTCGGCATATCGCCGACGAGCTGCTGGGCAGGCCCATCCCGGACAACAGAGTGTTCGATGAGCTGCAATTCAGCTACCTGACGGGAGTGCCTGTAGAGTGGCCGATCGGTTTCGGCGTCGCGATACTGGCCGTGAGCGGAACGTGGCTCTTGCGTTTCTTCCCGTCAGGACAAAGGGCCATCGCGATTCCGGCGATGATGGCTGGCCTTGTTACTGGCGCCATGCTGTACGCTGGCGTCTTGGCGCCATGGTTCAGTCCGTGATCGAAGAGGTCGTGACGGTCGACGCGCAGGATCGCGAAACCGGTGTCGCGGAGAAGATGACCGCGCACCGGAAGGGACTTCTCCACCGGGCGTTCTCCGTCTTCGTCTTCGACGACGCCGGTCGAATGTTGTTGCAGCAGCGGGCGTCGGGCAAGTACCACTCGGGGGGGCTCTGGTCGAACACCTGTTGCAGCCATCCGCGGCCGGGCGAATCGGTGCTGGACGCGGCGCACCGCCGGCTGCGCGAGGAGATGGGTTTCGACTGTCCGCTCGAGACGGCCTTCGGCTTCATCTATCGCACGGACCTGGATCACGGCCTGACGGAACACGAGTACGACCATGTCGTCATCGGACGCTACGCGGGCGAGCCGGTCCCGAACACGGATGAAGTGGGCGGCTGGAAGTGGATGTCCCTGGAGGACGTGCGCCGCACCGTCGCGGAGCAACCCGAGACGTTCACGGTCTGGTTCCGGATCGCCCTCGACGCCCTCGTCGAGCGCAGGATTACGCCGTAACCCGGGCGACGAGCAGCGTCAGGTCGTCGCTTCGCCGGTCGCCGGCAAAGGCCTGCACGTCGGACTTGATGGCGGTAATCAGCTCGGGCACCGGCAAGTGGGCGTGCGTGCACAGCAGGTCGTCGAAGCGTTCGTCGCCGAAGAGCTCGTCGGCGTCGTTCATCGCCTCCGGCACACCGTCGGAACAGACCACCAGCGTTTCACCCGGGTGCAGGGTCGTCGTGGCGGACTCGCCGATCCACGTGTCGAACATGCCCATCGTCAACCCGGTCGTCTCTAGCTTGTCGATCCCGCCGTCCGCCCGCGTTACACGGGGCGGGACATGGCCGCAGTTGACGTATAGCAGGCGGCCGCTCGGGCGGTCGAAGTTGGCTAGGAACAGCGTGGCGTACCGATTGCCGGGGGTCGAGGCGTAGAACTGCCGGTTTACCCGTTCCAGCAGACCGATCGGGTCGTTTCGCGTCAGGTCATGGTGCCCACGGAGAATGGCGTGAAGGTTGGCCATCAGCAGCGCGGCGGCGATCCCCTTGCCGGCCACGTCGGCCAGCACCAGCGTAAGGCCGTCCGATCCCGTCGGGATGAAGTCGTAGTAGTCGCCGCCGACCGACTTTGCCTGCGTGCAATGTCCGGCACAGACGAAGCCGGGCAATTCGGGCGCTCTGGCGGGAAGGAGCTGGCGCTGTACGTCCTGTGCAACCTCGATCTCCCGTTCTGCGGCCCGTTGCGCCTCGAGGCGCTCGGCCATCTCTTCGCTCAGGCCGATGTTCTCGACCGTCAGCGCCGCATGGTCCGCGATCGAGTCGAGCAGTTGGAGATCCTCCCGCGAGTACGGCTCCTCCGACAGCCGCGGTCCGAGCGCGATCAATCCCACCAGGCGGTGGTCGCGCCGCGCCGCGAGCGGCGCCAGGCATTCGGCTTCGACGGGATGGAGCAGGCTGGAGAGCCGCCCGGCCACTCCTCCATCCCCGCCGGCCGATTGCGCGACCAACATCCCGGGGCCGATGGGCAGAAGCACCGACTTCCGCCGTCCAGCCAAAGGAGCCCAAGTCTCCATCCGCGGATCCAGCGACCGGGGCGCCCGTGAACCGTCGGGTTTGGACGCCATCATCGTCAGCCGGTCGTGCTGGTCCTCCAAGTAGATGGCGATGGTTGCCGGGTGAAGCGCCTCGTCGATCTCGGCCTCCAGCATCTCCGCGAGCTCGTCGCGTCCCGCGGCGGAGTTCGCGTGTTCGGCGAGTGCTTCCAGCACGTTGCGCGCGTTGTAGCTCTCGCGGAAGAACAGCCGGTCGATCCGGCCGGAAACCTGGCGTTCGACCTGCGTGCCGGTGCGCGCCAGCGTGACACCCGTCAGGACCGCCAGCACCACCGCGCCCGGTACGCCGAATTCCGACTCCTCCGGCAGCAGCCGTTGCACCACCCCCACGAGCAGGATGGCCACCAGGATGCTCGCCAGCACGCTCGCGATCGCCAGTCCCCGTTGCACCAGCAGGTACCGCGCGCTTCGACGCAGCAATACCGGTATTGCCATGACCCGATGGCGGACGACGGCGTACGCGACGGCGGCCGGGAGGAACGGTGTGTTCAGCACAGCCACGATTCCCAGCCATTGTGGAGCTGGGATGCCCAGCAATTCCGCCATCACGACTAGTACCCAGGGGACCACGGTGAGGGCCGTGCCGGTTGCCAGCACCGTGGTCTTGCGGCGCACGTCCGACCGAGGGGATCGCGACGCGTTCCAGATCAGGCCGTAGAGACCGGCGCCGAAGGCTCCCATGATGTACAGGAAATCGATTGCGCGACGCAGGTTCCCCTGTATGAGGGGCACCTGCAGCATGCCGTCGGCGTCAGCCGGCCGGGCCGCGCCGAGCAGCACTGGCCATATATCGGAAGTCAGCACGAGGGCCGCTCCAACGACGAGGAGCCCCCATTTGAAACCCGGGGCGTGGTCGTCGAGAGGGGTCCGGGCGGGGAACACTAGGAACAGCCAGGCGAACAGCGCCGGCGACATCGTCATCACCAAGCTGCGGTACATGGCCATCGCCACGGTGGCGCCGGGAGTCAGCCCCGTCGTGATCCCGCCGACGAAGACGAAGAACCCGCTGCACATCAGGGCCAGCAGCCACGCGTTCCGGTCGACCGGCCGCAGCATGAGCAGCCCGAATGGCACCAGCAGGAGGGGTGCTCCCAGCACCGGCCCCAGATTGAGGGTTCCGGTCCCGTTCGGTCCGAACATGGCGGCGAACAGGCCGGCAGCGTAAGCCAGGTTGATCGCGAACAGCGCGAGCCCCCCGATGCGCGCGCGCGCCGGTGACATCATCCTGTACCCCCTGGCAGGGTTGGGGACCTCGAATCCAGCCGCGGTCAGCCGCCGTCTGCCGCGAAGTCCCGAACGAGCTGAGTCAGTAACCGCGCCGCGCGGCCGAGTGTCTGCGGCTCCAGCCGGTCGGTGGTGTCCCGGTCGGTATGGATGGTCTGCAGTATCTCCGGTACCCAGCCCTCCCGCAGCCCGCTTTGCTCCCCGCCGTTGAGCAACAGCCAGATCTGGTGCGTCTGAGCTGCCGGCAGCATCGCAATCGACACGCTGGGAATGCCGGCGCCGGTGAAGCTCCGGTCGTCGCTCGGCGGCATGCGTGGCGTGCTCACGCAGACGAGTGACTGCCCGGCGCAGACGTGCCGGACACGGTCCGCCAGCGTCATGCCGCCGGCGCCGGGCGGTTCGGCGCGGTCCGATCCGTCAGGTCCGAACAGCACGGTGTCCCCGTAGCCGACGATGTCCACGTTGATCATGCCGGCGACCGCGGACGGCTGGAGGGTCGAGACGAACGCCTCCGAACCGACCAGCCCCAGTTCCTCCATGTCAAAGAACACGACGCGCACCTGGCGGTCCGGTGGATCGTCGCGGAGCGACTCGGCCAATTCGAGGAGGGCAACGACGCCCGCGGCGTTGTCCACCATGCCGTGGCTGAGTGAACCGTCCTGAAGTTGCGCCGCATCCGCGTGCGCCCCGACGACGATCGCCGGGAGGCCCGTCCCAAAGGTCAGAACCAGGTTACGCCCAACTTGTCGCGAGTCGTTCCGGTCGCGCGGGCCGGGAAACTCGTGCGCGACGTAGGACAGACCACGCTGGTCGAGCAGTGCTTCGAGAGCAGCAATCCGCTCGGCGTTGGAGGGCGCCAAAAGGCGTTGAGCATCGGCAACGAGCCTCTGCTCGTCGGGCTGCGAAGCGGCCGGCGCGGCCAGCGTGAGGGTCGCGACGATCGTCAGCCCGGCGGCGCGGTGCATTTGTCGGCGGGTGCCATGGCGTTGCTGGCGAATTGACGTTCCCCTGTCGGCAACCACGGTTGCCCACTCCGCCGTTCGGCTGGCGCCGTTCGTCGCGGCAATTACAGTCGGAGCAGGCACGAAGGGTGTCACCGTCATTTGTCAACCAGCGTTACGAGCCTGGATGGAATGGAGGCGCCGCCCGGATTTGAACCGGGGATGGAGGTTTTGCAGACCTCTGCCTTACCACTTGGCGACGGCGCCGTCGAACCGGAAGCGTGGGCTGAACGGGCGACGGAGAATGGAGCGGGAAACGGGATTCGAACCCGCGACTTCGACCTTGGCAAGGTCGCACTCTACCACTGAGTTATTCCCGCCCGTCCCGAGCCACGTGGATTCAACCTACCACACCAGCGGTCCGCCAGCAAGGACGGCACAGCCGCCTCCAACACACACGGTTACCAGGCTCCCTCCGCGGTAAACGCATTCCGAATCAGCGCCACCTCCGGCGGGCGTCCGTCCTTGTGCTGCTGAATCGCCACGATATCGAAGCGGCATGGGCGCATCGACCATCCAACGCGCTTCAAGTAGCGCTGCGCCATCATCGCGATCTTCCGCTGCTTTGGCCAGTTGACTGCCGAACGTGCCCCACCGAATCGAGAGGATGAGCGCGCCTTTACTTCGACGAACACGAGTACATCGCCTTCTCTGGCGACAATGTCGATCTCGCCGTGACGGGTTCGGAAGCGGCGTGCCAGGATGGCGTATCCGCGGCGACGCAACTCCTCGCAGGCAAGGTCTTCCCCCCGGCGACCGAGACGATCCTGCTGCGAGCCCGGCATGACGCCGAGGGTTGACGCAAGAAGCGTGCCAGAGCTTGGCCAGCGGGCCGTTCCGGCTACGGATTCCCGTCCGAGGAGTCAGGGCGCGGCAGCTATTTTCGCTTCCAGCGCGTGCCTGCGGGCGTATCCTCCAAGACGATCCCGCGTGATTCGAGATCGTCTCGGATCCGGTCCGCCTCGGCGAAATCACGGTTCCGCCGCGCCTGCCGGCGCGTCTCGATCAATGTTTCGATCTCCGAGGCATCCACTGGCGGGGCCGCTTCTTCCCTTTTCCGTAGGGCAATCACCCCAAGCACGTCGTCGAACCGGTCGAACGTCTCGCCCACGCGCGCCGCGTCGTCCGTGCCCAGTTCGTCGCGATCGATGGCTCCGTTGACCTCGCGAACCAGCTCGAAAACCGCGCCCAGTGCTCCCGGGACGTTGAGGTCGTCGCGCAGCCGGGCCGCGAACGCCTCCTGTGCCGCGGCCAGCAGTTGGGCGGTCTCGGGATGTCCGCCCGGCGCGGTCACCGCCTCCACGCGGGCGAGACAGTCCATCAGTCGCCGGAGCGCCTCTTCCGCCTGCGCGAGACTGCTCCAGTCGAAGCGCAACTGCTTACGGTAGTGCGTCGACAGTAGGACGTAGCGAAGCGCCGAGGCGCGATGTCCCTCATCGAGGATGTCGCGTACCGTCAGGACGTTGCCGAGCGACTTCGACATCTTTACGTCCCGGCCGAGCAGCAAATGCTCGACATGGACCCACCAGCGGGCGAAGGGCTCCCCCGTCGCCCCTTCCGCCTGCGCGATCTCGTTCTCGTGGTGGGGGAAGATCAGGTCGACGCCGCCGGCATGGATGTCGATGGGCGGTCCGCCCAGCAGGCGTAGCGCCATTGCCGAGCACTCGATGTGCCAGCCTGGACGGCCTGGCCCCACACCGACCTCCCAGCTCGGCTCGTCCGGCCCTGAGGCCTTCCAAAGCACGAAGTCGCGGGCCGTCTCCTTGGCGTACTCGTCGCTGTCGATCCGCGCGCCGTCCTGCATGCCGGCATGGTCGAGGCGGGCCAGCTTGCCGTATTCCGGCAGCGATGCGATACGAAAGTAGGTCGAGCCGTCGCTCCGGTAGGCGTGGCCGCGCGACTCGAGCTGCTGCACCATCTCGCCCATCGCCCGCAGGTTCACGTCGTCGGTGGCACGGGGGTTCTCCTCGACCGGCTCGAGGCCGAGCGCCTCCGCATCTTCCCGCCAGGCGTCGATGTAGCGGTCGGTGTACGCGCGCAGCTCTTCCCCCGCCTTCCGGGCCCCCGCGATGGTCTTGTCGTCCACGTCGGTGAAGTTGATCGCCTGCTGCATCCGATAGCCGGCGACATGCCGGAGCGTGCGGCGAAGCAGATCGAGGCAGACGAACGTCCGGAAGTTGCCGATGTGTCCCCGCGCGTAGACGGTCAGGCCGCAGGCGTACATGCGGACGGTGTCGTCGCGCAGGGGCGCGAACGGTTCGACCTGGCGCGTGAGCGTGTTGTAAAGACGAAGCGGCGTCACGGTCATAGGGAAATCTGTCGGAACAGGGTGCGCGCCCGCGCGCAGTCGTCGTCTATCTGCCTCCGGAGGGCCGCCGCGTCAGCGAACGTCCGCTCGTCCCGCAGGCGCTGCACGAACGCGAGGCGTAGGGGCACTCCGTAGAGATCGACCGGTGCGCCATCCCCGCCACCGTCCAGAAGGTGGGTTTCGATGGTCCGCGGCCCGCCCTCGCCAAAGGTCGGACGGACACCGACGTTGGTCACCGATGGGTGCAGCACGCGGTCAATCACGGCGGTCGTTGCGTAGACACCGTCCGCGGGAAGCAGTTCGTTGTCGGTCCGGAGGTTGGCCGTCGGGATGCCGTGGCCGCGTCCCCGGCCGTCGCCCTGCTCTACCCTGCCGTCCAGGGTGTAGTGGTGCCCCAGCAGGGCGCCGGCTTCGTCGACCCGGCCGTCGGCGATCAGCCGTCGCAGCCGCGTGCTGCTCACGACGAAGTCCTTGTAGCGAACCGGCTCGACCTTCTCCGCCTCGAATCCGTATTGGGCGCCCAGTTCGCGCAGCAGCGTGAAGTTCCCGCTCCGGTTGCGCCCGAAAAGGAAGTTAGCGCCGACGCACACCTCCCCCACCTGCAGCCATTCCACCAGCACGGTCCGGACAAAGCGATCGGGATCCCACTGTGACAGCGCCTTGGTGAAGCGCACGATCGCGGTTCCAGCCATGCCCGCCGCCGCGAACGCCTCCAGTTTCTGGGCCATCGTCATGATGAGCGGCGCCGCCCGATCGGGCCGGACCACGCGGGACGGATGCGGATCGAACGTCAGGACCGCCGGCGTCGTCCGACGGGCCGCCGCCCGGCGGTACACCTCTTCCAGGATCTTCGCGTGGCCGCGGTGCACGCCGTCGAAGTTGCCGAGTGCGACAACGGGTTGCGACCAGCGCACGGCCGGCGCCGGATCGTCCGGGTAGTGAATGACGTCCACGGTCGCAGGGATGATACCCGCCCGCGTGCTGGCGGGTCAGCCGGCACCGGATTCGCGGACGTTGCATCGGTACCGCAGGGTGCCGTGCGCGATGTCGCACAGAGCCTTCGCTGATGCCATGCTCGCCTCGAGGTGATGCGTCGCAACCGCAGGCGGCTACGGGGAGAACGAACGCCGCGTGTTGCTGGTTGATCGCTCCGCAGGGCCGTGATATTCCGACTGATCAATGCGGTACAAGCTGGGCACGCTGCGAAGCGTCCGCATCCAGGCCTACATCTTGTTCGGCGTGGCGCTGGGGGCGATCCTGTTCTACGCCGTAGCGGGGCCGGGCTTGTCTTCGATGTTCCGCGTGGCTATGACAGCTAGCTTTGTCTTTTGGATCTCCGGCTCCCTCGCAGCCGAGAATCGGTTATTGCGTCACTTGGAAGGTCTCGAGCAGGAGCGCGAGGAGCCCGATGCGACGATGGAGATGCTGTGCGAGGCGGCGGCGCTGTATCCGATTGCAAGTTGCGTCCCGCTCGTCATCTTCATGTTCGAGTGGATGTGGTGAGAAGCACCGTTGGCCATGTACCGGGTCGGCGCAACTTCATCTCAGCTCCTGCGCCCGCGCGCCGCTCAGCATGTTGACGATGCTGTAGTTGCCCTCGTGGCAGGCGTACTCGAAGAGCGAGTCGCCGGTGCGCCGCAGCGGCAACTCGCCGGACCATGGCCGGGTCCAGCGCGTCGGGTCCTCGACGGTGAATTCGTAACGAAGTGTGTCGGTGTCGACCCGCGTGAACCGTTCGATCACGCGCAGGCTCTCGGTGCGGCCTCCGTTGGCCGCGCGAATGCGGACGACGTCGTTGCCGAACGACGAGCCTTCCTCGCTGCGGGCGATGTTGCGGGTTTCGACGACGAGCGTGTCGCCCTCCCAGCGGCCGCGCATCTCGCCGAGCCACTGCGGGATCGGGCGGTCGAGGCGCGGCCGGCCGTCGAGCGGAATGATGCGTGTGTCGTGGATCATCTCGACGTGGATGACGACGTAGTCGGGCGTCTGCAGGATCAGGTAGTTGTTGTTGTAGCCGGTGGGCAACATCGGCGGCCCCACCGACCAGAGCATGCACCGGTCGTTGAGGTCCATGTCGGTCCAGGTGTCGGCCGGCCCCCGGGTTGCGCGCTCGGCCAGGCGCGCGTCCTCGTCCCGCTGCGCCTCCGGCGTCAGGGATGGGAGTCGGCCGTCGGACGGGTCGACGATTATCGACGTCCGGCCGGTCGACGTGACGCCCCGATCCAGCCAGAAGTTGTTGTAGAACCCGGGCGCGCCGTCTTCTCCGACGTCCACGCTTTCCGTGACCTCGGTCCGCCGCGCCGGCCGGGCCGCCAGTTCCGCGTTACGGTCGACGACTTCCTGCTCCAGGTCCGCCACCTCTTCCGCGGTCAGACGTTCGCGGTCGGCAAGCCCCGCGGGGCGCTCCAACGGCGTGATGGTCTTGCTGGTGTACGTGCCCTGCAGGTCGGGATGCCCCCACGGGGTGCGCGGCGCGGTCTCCTGGCCCGTTGCCGAAAGGGGTGCGAACACGCCGCCGGCGAGTACGACAGTGACTGCCGCGACGATAGATCGGTTCTTCATGTTGCCCCTCCCTGACCTGTGCAACCCTACGGCCATGCTACGCCCTGGTGGAGCGGGTCGCAACCGTGGACCGTAACGACTCGGGTTCAACGGAATAGCGTCACCGCCCCGTGTGTGCCGCAGCGTGGTACGCTGAACGTCGCGTAGTTTCGCGGGCTCGCGCCCATCGAAATGACGCCACGCCCGCCGCGCACCATGTCCGACAAACCCCTTCATGGCCAGGTGGCCGTCGTTGCCGGCGCCACGCGCGGCGCCGGGCGCGGCATCGCGCGCATGCTGGGCGCGGCGGGCGCCACCGTTTACTGCACGGGGCGCAGTGTCCGGGGCCGTCCCGCCACCGCGGGTCGGACCGAGACCATCGAGGAGACGGCGGAGATGGTCACGGCGGAGGGTGGCCGCGGCATCTGGATCAGGACGGACCATACGGTCGAGGCGGAAGTCGAACGTCTGTTTCACCGCGTCCGCTCGGACGAGGGCCGGCTCGACGTGCTGGTCAACGACATCTGGGGCGGCGACGCGCTGACCGAGTGGGGATCGCCCTTTTGGACGCTCTCCACTTCCCAGGGGCAGACGCTTCTCGAACGGGCCGTGCACAGCCACATCATCACCAGTCGGCACGGCGCGCCGCTGATGGTCGAGCGGGGCGCCGGACTCATCGTGGAGGTGACCGACGGCGACACGTTCGGATACCGCGGCAACCTGTTCTACGACCTGGCCAAGAACGCCGTCATCCGTCTCGCCTATGCGATGGCGTCGGATCTTCACGCCCACCCGGTGACGGCTGTCGCCATCACACCGGGGTTTCTGCGCTCGGAACAGGTGCTCGACCACTTCGGCGTCACCGAGGCGAACTGGCGTGAGGCCATCGACGACGATCCGTACTTCGCCGAGTCGGAGACGCCCTGCTACGTCGGTCGCGCTGTGGCGGCGCTGGCCGCGGATCCCCGGGTGAGACGGAAGAGCGGCCAGTTGCTGTCAAGCTGGGCCCTGGCGAAGGAGTACGGGTTCACGGACGTCGACGGACGTCAGCCGGACTGGGGTGGTTTCTTCCGGCGGAAGGTTCAGGAGACCCTCGTCCGGGAAACACCGCCCGGCGACCTGGACCGTTTCGTCGTTCGCAGCCGGCTATACCAGGCCGAGCTCGATCCGTCCGCCGGCGAGGAGGTCGCCCACCTGCGCGACTGGCTCGCCAGACACGAGTAGCAGGAGCGGTCAGACGAGCAAGCCCGACGGCGCGGCGCTAGTTGACGTCGTGGCGTCGGTTCGGTGGGCGGGGCTACCTATCCTCTCCGCCGCGTTCCTGCGCACGAGCAACGCTGAGCATCAGGGCCATGCTGTAGTTGCCTTCGTGGCAGGCGGCCTCGAAGATGGGACCCGGATCCAGGGTGAGGGGGAAGGCTACGGTCCACGGTTCGGCGAAGGACTCGACGTCGTGAACGGTGAACCCATAGTCGAGCTTGGTCGCAGAGACCCTGGTGAAGCGCTCGACGAGGCGCATGTTTGGCCCGGCCCCGTGGAACGTCCACTTCCCGTTGAAGTGGCTGGTCTCGATCACCAGTGTGTCGCCTTCCCACCTCCCGCGTGAGACTCCGGTCCACTGCCGGATGGACTGCGGCGGCGCCGCCTGCCGCGTGGTTGGAATGAGGCGCAACTCGCCCGTTTCATCATGGAGGCCGACATGGTCGGGGGTCTGGAAGATCTGAAGTCGCTCATCCCATGAGGGCGCGATGAAGGGGATCGACCGCCCCATGACGCAGCGTTCGAAGTACTCACGGTCTTCAGGATCGTCGGCGCCGCGGGCCCGCAGGCCGCGGCCGAGGGTGTCCGCTCGGCGTTGCCCCGCAGGCGTTCGTGGTGGAAGACGCCCGTTCGCAGGCCGGACGATCAACGACGTGCGGCGGTCCGTGAGCTCGCCGAGTGACGGCCAGTCGGCATTAAGATCCAGCGCAAGATAGCGGTTGATTGCGGCATGGCGCTCCGCCAAATACGCCTCTGCTTCCTCCGGCGTCAGGACTGCCTTGTCAGCAACGGAGGCCTCGCGTTCCAGCGGTGTGCTGCTCTGCCGAAGCCAGATGCCTTGAAGGTCCGGCGCCCCCCCTGGCAGGCGCGGCACGGTGTCGATCTCTTCGACCTGCGCTGCGGCGAACGGCGGCAGCACAAGCAGGCCCATCAAGACGATTCGCAGTGGAGTGGTCATGCGATTGGTGCCTCCCGAAGCGCGTCGGCAAGCGCGCGTGCGGATGTCGGTCGCGCCGAGCGGGGCGCCGTCAGCAGCCATCCCGCGAACGTTGCCACGCGCAACGACGCGTCCGAACCCGAGGCCGGACGTGCCTGTGAGTTCACCCGCTGATGCCGGATGCGGTCCACCACGCCGTCAACATCGTTCGCGGCAAACGGATGACCACCGGCCACCATTTCGTACAAGACCACGCACAGGGACCACACATCGTCCGGTTCGTCGGCTGGCCGCCCCTCCAGAACCTCGGGTGACAGATAGCGCAGCGTGCCACCTGCGACTCTCAAATCGTTCGGCCCTCGGGCCAGACCGAAGTCGAGCAGCTTCGGCAAGCCGTTCGACGTGAACCCGATGTTGCTCGGCTTGACGTCGCCGTGGAGATAGCCGGCTTCGTGCAAGGTGCCGAGAGCCTCGGCAAGAGTGATGGTGAGGGCAACCGCCTCGGGTCCCGGAATCGACCCCTTGCAAAGCCGATCGGCGAGCGTGCCCCCGCGTAGGAACTCGACGACGAGGAACGGGCGTCCCCGCCAGGACTCGACGCTGTGAATCTCGGCCAACGCGGGATGCGCCACCCTCGCCATGGCCCACGCTTCCGGTTTCAGCGTGAGAAGGCCCGACTCCGATAGCCTGCCCAGCGT
Organism: Acidobacteriota bacterium; assembly: GCA_009838525.1. Classification (NCBI taxonomy): domain Bacteria; kingdom Pseudomonadati; phylum Acidobacteriota; species Acidobacteriota bacterium. Next base: position 606,318 of record VXRJ01000018.1, on the reverse strand, counting down.
CTTTACTGCCACGTCGCGCTGCAGGCTGAAGTCCCACGCCAGATAGACCGACGACATTCCGCTAGCGCCCAGCCGCCGCGTCAGTCGATACTTACCTGCGAGAAGCCTCGGAACCTCTGTCACGACATACACCGCCCCACAGTCGCACGCGGGCAGTTCATCGCCCCCGGTCACGCAGCCGCAGTCGGGGCATTCAAGCGCTAGTGCAACCTCCGGCAGCCGAGTTTGCGTTCCCTGCTGCAATTGCAGACGCGTGACCGCTTGCCCAGTTGCGGACGCCACGACTTCGAGAAACGGAACGTCGGCAGCGCGGACAATCCGATCGTCGAAACGCCGTCCCACGAGGACGATCCCGACGATCTGAGTGCCGGGTCCGGGAACCGGCGCGAGCACGTCGGCGGCCGTCTCCAATACCCATGCCGCCTCGTCGGGCGGCAGCAGATCGAAGACAGATTCCGGGTTCCCGGGGCAGACACGCAACGCGCCACCGCCCGTTTCCAGCATCTGGGCGATTGCCGACGTCCTCGGCAGCGCTGCAACGGCGGCATCCGGCCCTTGAAAACGGTGCCGTGCCTCGTCGGCGACGAGCAGTGTCGAGGGCGAGCCGCAGCCGTGCTTGACCGCCCTTGTCACCGTTCGGCCGATCTCGGCTACGCGCTCCGCTCTCGCCAAGGAAGTGGCAGCGGCTGCAAGTACCGGCGCCTGATCCACGGTCGCGGGATCGATCCATGCATCCAGGCGTTGCAGGAGTCGTTCGCGGCCGAGCACGACCAACAACATGACTCCGGCGGCGACGACCAATGCCTGGGCCAGTGGATCGGCGATGACCGCGCCGACCTCGCGCTCGGGAGTGCTGACCAGTAGCCAGCCGAGGCCAAACAGCGGCGCCGTTACCGCTAGGCCGAGCAGGCCCGGACGTAGTAGCAGCCGCCTGTAGCCCGCTCGAATCAACTCGCGAGGGTGGGGCACGCGCACCGCGAGCACGGAGTACCAGAGCAGGATCATCCCGGGAAAACGCAACGGTTGAACAAGCTGGGGGACCGAACCCGGCTGATAGTTGGACAGCCAGAATCCCGGCGAGAATGCCTCGACGACGTCGTATGCCGTCGCCAGGCCCATCCACATCAGAAACGCGGCGCTGAACAGAATGACGCGCCTAACCTCGTCGGCCGCCGCCGTGCGCGCACGCAACGCGATGACGAAGACCGCGGCCAGCGACAGGACGTTCGGGGTGGCGATGGCTACGTCGAGAACCGCTAAGTAGTGCGAATCGTTGACAGCGTCCGTGACCGTCCCGGCCAGGTACACCAACGTCAAGGCGATGCATATGGCGCAACCGAGCGCCACGCTGACGGGAACCATGTGGCGCGCGAGGTCGTCAAGTCCGGTCCTGCGATGGATCCGCGGGCACTGTCTGGCGAACGCCCAGAGGAACGCGGGCGCGACGGCGAACGCCAGGGGATACGCGAACAGGAGCCGGAAGATCCTGGCCGGCGCGGGCACATCCAAAACCGATGCCTCTAGCAATTCGGCCGACGGCAGTTGTCCCCAAAAAGCCGGGAGCATGTGGAGCGGCGCTACCGTGGCCCTGAACAGGAAATAGCTGCCCAGCAACCAGGTCCGCTGGTCATCGCGGCCGGCCCATAGCAGCAGGACCGCACTGACGCCATGGCTGGCGAACAGCAGCGTCATGAAGACGGCGACTTCGCCGTGCGCCTGATGGTAGTTGTCCCAGTGCCACGGCAGCAGCGACAGCGTGAAGAGCAGCTCGACCGCGGCAAGGGCCATGAGGATGTGGACGCCACGGCGAGCGAAACCGCTTGAGAACCGGAGCGGGGCTGACGAGGTCGCCGACCCGGGTCCGGTGGCCTCGCTGGACCTGAAGAGCCGGGTAAACCGGTGGAGCCTGTCGAGCGCGCGACGTTCAACGGGTGTGGCAAGCCTCGCACACCGCTCCCACTGAACGTCCTGATTCAGGGTGACGGCATCGATCGCGTCGTCCACGACGTCCCTGGTATCGCTGTCTGACATCCGGCGGACCCTACCCCCCAGCGACTACTCGCACTACCCGGATCTACTTGTATTGACGTCCAACCCAACTGGAACCGGACGGCCGGCGCCTTGTTAGAGGGCGCAGGCCAACCGCCGGTCCGGGTCGATGCGCAAATCGGGGGCTGCGGTGGGGCTCGGAGGGTGGTTGCCTCCGTTGCGCTCACTCAATCGACGACGTCAATGAGTCTTCTCAATGCCCGCCCCAGAGCCTTGCGCGCCGCGTCACTGCTTGGAAGACCCTCTATGAAGGCAAGCTGGCGGTGGCTGTAGCCCATCTCCAGGCGACCCACAATCAGACGGCGTTCGCGGTCCGTGAGGCGCGCCAGTCCATGCCGGTAGGCTTGCCACCCTTCGTCGTCGAGAACCTGGTCGTGGCGCGATCCGCCACCCCCGGCAACCCAGACGACGTCATCCTGGATGTTCGTGACCGAGCGTCGTTGAGCACGCCGCAACTGGTCATGAATACGGTTTTCCACTGCGTGCTGCAGGTACGCACGCAAGGCGCTGCTCCGATTCGACCGAAACGACTCCAGACGGGCGAAGGTGCGGCAGAGTGCGTCGTGGACCACGTCACTGGTATCGATACCATCGCGCACCCACCCCGGCAGGCGGCCCCGCGCCCACCGGCGGAGCCAGGATCTGTACCGCTCAAACAGCGCGTCCAAGGCTGATCGATTGCCGCGCCGGGCCTGTGCCAGCAGGTGCCCTTCACTTGAATTGCCGGTGTCCGTTTGGTGGAAGGACTTCGACGAAGCAGAAGCCCTTTTCGGTACCATGCCAGGAGTGATCATGCCCCGTAACGTCGCTTCGGGCAAAGCCGGTTGATTGCGGCACAAGGCGCTACAGTTGGGCAGGATCTACTGACGGGAGGTCACTATGAACCGTTGGATTCTCCCTAGGCTCGCTGCGTTCCTGGTTGTCGTTGTCGCCGGCCACGCCCTCGCGCAGCCCGCAAACACCGGCCATGGCGAGGAGAGCTTCAACTCCCGGCTCGTCGGCATGAGCGACCTCCAGGGGCGCTCCGCCTATCAGCCGCTGCCGGTCCGGCAAGGTGAGCGTCGCATCGCGTACATCGGCCACCACGCCGGCGAGGCGCTGAATCCGCTGACCGGTGCCGTTGAAGCCAATGGCACGTCGGTGGTCGACGTCACCGACCCCGCCGCTCCCGTCTACCTCGCCCACATTCCCGCGACCGGTGGTACCAGCGGCGCGCAGATGGTCCAGGTGTGCGAGGGCGACCGGCTCCCCGGCGCGGACACCGGCCGCTTCTATCTGCTGCGGTCGAACGGGAACATCAGCCACGAAGTCTGGGACGTCACCGATCCGGCCAGCCCGGCGTTCGTGAGCACGGCGGCCGATATGGGCCGCACTCCGTCCGGCGAACAACACACCCACAAGAACTGGTGGGAGTGCGACACCGGCGTCGCCTATCTGGTCGGGACCGTCGACGGCTGGCGCGCGCCGCGCATACTGCAGGTCTTCGATCTGGCTGACCCGGCCGCTCCGCGGCGGATCCGCGACTTCAGCCTGCCCGGTGTCCAGCCCGACGCGAGCGGACCCATACCGGGGGGATCGGGCCTGCACGAGGCGGTCATCCTGGGCAATCGCGTCTACATGGCGTACGGCACGTCCGCCGACGGCGCCGTCCAGATCCTCGACCGCGAGCGGCTGCTGAACGGGGACCCCGCTGCCGCCGCGCCGCTCGGGACGAGCCCCGGCGCCCTCGCCTACCCGCAGATCGGCCGCGTCGATCTGCCGTCCTATTGGGGCGCCCACACCGCGATGCCGCTGCTCGACGTGGAGATTGCCGACTACGCCGGCAACCGAGACAACGCCACACGCGACTTCCTGTTCGTCGTCTCCGAATCAACCGCCAACCGGTGCCAGGAGACACGCCACGTCACCCTCATGCTCGACATCACGGACGAGGCGCACCCCTTGCCGATCGGGACCTTTCAGGTGGACGAATCGAGCGGCGATTTCTGTGAGCGCGGCGGCCGGTTCGGACCGCATGCGCCGCAGTGGTCCATGGAGCCCCCGTTCTACGGGAAGCTGATGGTTGTCTCGTGGTTCAACGCGGGAGCCAGAGTCATCGACATCCGCGACCCGTTCAACATGGCCGAGGTGGCGTACTACATACCTGCCACCACCGAACGGACGGCCGAGCGCTGCGCCACCATCGATGGCGTCGAGACGTGCCAGATCGCCATCCAGACGAACAACGTCGAGGTCGATGACCGCGGGTTGATCTACCTGGCGGACCGGGCGGATACCGGACTGCACATCGTGGAGCTGACCGATTCGGCCGCAACGATTCTCGAGCCGTGATGTAGCGCAGGCCACCTGCCGTTCTTGGCCCGGATCTTGCTCCAGCCCCGGAGCGTGATCCGCCCCGCGGCGCCGCTGGCGTTCGCACTTCTGACCGGTGGGGGAATTGCGGCGATCCCTGGTGCGCTGCCGGAAGTGTGGTTTCACCCGTTGGTCGGCTTGGCCGCGGGAGCCCTGTTGGCGGCCGGCGGCTTCCTTCAGGTAGATCGAGCCCCGCGGGTGACGCTCCTGCTCGTTATGGCGGGGACGCTCATGGCGGGAGCTGCGGCAGGCATTGGCGCTCGAGGCGAAATGCGCCCGTCGCTGCTCGACTGGTTCGAGGGAAGGGGCGGGCCAGACCCGAGTCAGACACCGGAAGGAACCTCCGTCGTCGAGGGCCGGCTGGTCGGGGATGCAGCGCCGACGACGTACGGCGGCAGTCTCACGGTGGCCGTGAGCCAGATTCGCCACGACGGCCGATGGCGCCCTTTGGAGGGTGTCGTCCGCCTGAGTGTGGGCGGCGAACTGGTGTCCGATCACATCGCTTTGTGGCGGAACGGCCGCATGATCCGCGCGCCGGCGACGCTGCGACAACCCGCGCGATACGCCAATCCGGGTACACCCGATGGGCTCGATCGCCTCTACGCACGCGGAATCCACCTGATCGGATCGGTCAAGAGCGCGCTGCTGGTCAACGTGCTGGCGCCTGCCGTTCCACTGGAAGAGTGGGGCGCACGGATGCGGGCCGCGGTACGTCATTCCATCAACGCAACGGTCGGCACGTACGACCTGCAGTCGGCCGCCATCGTCACGGCTGTGCTGATTGGCGACCGTGCCGGCCTCGATCCGGAGATGACGGATCGGTTGCAGCGGGCCGGCACGTATCACGTGATCGCTATCTCCGGCGGCAACATCGCCATCCTGACCGCGTTGCTCTTGCTCCTGTTGCGGCTGGCGGGTCTTGCGGGGCGCCTTCCGGCCGTGATCGTCATCGTGTCCCTGCTGGCCTACGGGCAGGTTGTCGCTTCCGAGCCCTCGGTGACGCGCGCCCTGTTCGTCGCCATCGTGGTCCTGGCCGCGCAGGCTGTCGACCAGCGTGCGGACCCCATCAACACGCTGACCCTGGCCGCTGGTGGACTGACCCTGGTCGATCCGCGCGCCCCGTTCAATCCTGGATTCCAGTTGACTTTCGGCGCCACGGCCGGCCTGCTCATCGGCGTGCCGCGCATGATGGCGTGGCTGGGCGCGCAGTGGCCCTCGGCCGACCAGTCGAACGCGGGTGACGTTCCGCCTGCGTCAGGCTCGAACCGCTCGCGCCTCTCCACCGGCAGTCGCTATCTGGCGGCGGCTGTTGTCGGTTTGCTGGTTGCGACCATTTGCGCGGAGCTGGCCCTCTTCCCGGTTGCGGTACTCCACTTCTCGCGGGTCACCCTCGCCGGCCTACTGCTCAACTTCGCGGCAATTCCGTTGATGACCGCAACGCAGATGGCCGGGATGGCGGCGGTCGGCCTGCACGCCTCGGGCCTCGTGGGCGCTGCCGCACTCGCGGGCTGGACGGCCCACCTGGCGTCGGCAGGTATCGTGGAATCGGCGCGGTTCGCCGATTGGGCGCCCGCGCTCTCCTGGCGGTTGCCACCGCCGTGGCTGCCCATTGTCGGCGGCTACTACATCGGTTGGATTGTCTGGCTCTCGGGAGATGCCCGCTGGTGGCAACGCTGGTTGGGTCGGGGAATGGTCACCGCCAGCGCCGTGGTGATGCTCGCGGCTCCCTTTCCGGGGTGGCCGGGCGCCCCGGCGGGCGATGCGTGCGGGCTACTGGGGGACGGGGTCGGCCAGCCCGCCGATCGACGGTTTCTGCGGGTTCACATGCTCGACGTCGATCAGGCGGACGCCACGCTGGTCCGGTTCCCAAACGGGCAGACGCTTCTGGTGGATGCGGCGGGAGACGTGCTCCAGGGGCCGTTCGACATCGGCGCCCGCATCGTCGTGCCGGCAATCTGGGCTCTGGGAGTCCGGTCGCTCGACTATCTCGCCATCACCCATGGTGACCCGGACCATGCGGGAGGCGGGGTTGCTGTCGTCCGCGACCTGCGTCCGGGCGAGGTCTGGGAAGGGGTCCCCGTGCCATCGTCCGAGATTCTGGCCGGATTGCGGGCCGCCGCAGAGGAAGAGGGCGCGTTGTGGCGGACGGTACGAGCCGGCGACCGTATCACCATGGGCGACATCGGCCTCCACGTTCTGCATCCGCCGGCCCCGGACTGGGAGCGGCGCCGTGTCCGGAACGACGATTCGATCGTCATCGAACTGCGTCACGGCGAGGTCTCGATTGTCCTGCCGGGTGACATCGGCGAGGAGGTGGAGCCGACAGTGGCGGCGGCTCTCGTTCCTGCGGCGCTCCGGATTCTGAAAGCGCCGCATCATGGCAGCCGTTCGTCGAGCTCGGCGGCGTTCATCCAGGCACTCGATCCGTCGCTGGCCGTCGTAAGCGCCGGCCGGCGTAACCTCTTCGGACATCCACACCCGGACGTGCTCGCGCGCTACGAGAGGGCCGGCGTGGAAGTACTGCAGACGGGTTACGACGGCGCGGTGGCTCTCTGCACCGACGGGGACCGCGTCGGCGTTTCGACCGTCCGCGGCCGTCGGTTCACGCTGTCCGCGCCTTGACCGGAGAGTACCGAAGACAGCCGGACCGGGTAACCGCTCAGAGGCCGGTCTTGATCCGGCGCCACTCCGCCTCCATCTCATCGAGTGAGGCGTCCGACAGCTCTATGCCCCGATCGCGGAAGCGCGCCTCGACCCTCGTGAAACGCTCCGTGAACTTCCGGTTCGCGCTGCGCAGAGCCGTTTCGGGATCGACGCCGAGGTGGCGGGCGAGATTGGCGATGGCGAAGAGCATGTCGCCCAGCTCTTCTTCGATCGCGGCGTGCGAACCTTGGGTACGGGCGTTCGCCAGTTCGGCCAGCTCCTCGATGACCTTCTCCTCGACACCGGACGGATCGGGCCAGTCGAAACCGGCGCTCGCGGCACGCTTGCCCAGCCGGTAGGCGCGCAGCAACGCGGGCAGGCTCTCCGGCACCGTGCCCAGCAGGCCCGGTTCTTCTCCCGCCTCCGCCCGTTCCTCCAACTTGATGGCGTCCCACTGCCGCTTGACGTCATCGGAGGTCAGCGATGTTCCCGCCGCGACACCACCGTGGCCGGCGGTGGTCCCATCCGCAGCAGGCGGGAAGACATGGGGATGGCGGCGGATTAGCTTGTCGCAGATCGCCTGCAACGAGTCGCTGATATGGAAATCGCCCTGCTCGTGCGCCACCTGCGCCAGGAAGACTGCTTCGAGGAGGAAGTCACCCAACTCGTCGCGGAGGGCTGCCGGGTCGCCGCGATCTATCGCGTCGACCACTTCGTAGGTCTCCTCGATCACATAGGGGCGAAGCGATTCCAGCGTTTGCTCGCGATCCCAGGCGCAGCCCTCCTCCGAACGGAGCGTGCGCATCAGCGACACGAGATGCGCGAAGCCGTCGGCGGCGGCGCGCAGTTCGTTGTCGCGCTCGTCATCGGGGGGAATGGTTGACACCGTGGCGTATGCTAGCAGGTCGCCCGCGGGGCATCCGCGGCCTACGATGCAGATCACCTTCCTCGGGACCGGCACCTCGGCCGGCGTGCCGGTCATCGGCTGCGACTGTGAGGTTTGTCGCTCCGACGATCCGCACGACCGCCGGCAACGGCCATCCCTCTGGCTGCGCTTCGACGACGGCCGCTCGGTCCTGCTGGATGCCTCGCCCGATCTGCGCGCGCAGGCGCTGCGCTTCCGCATCCCACGCGTCGACGCCATCGTGCTGACGCACGCGCATGCCGATCACATCCTGGGCCTTGATGACGTGCGGATCTACAACTTCCGCCAGAGGGCGGCGATTCCGGTGTACGGGGCGGAGCGCGCGTTGACGCAGGTGCGGCGCATGTTCGCCTATGTCTTCGATGCTGCGGCGCAGAAGGGAGGCGGACTGCCGCAGCTCGATCTCCGGCCGCTCGATGGAGCGTTCACGCTCGGCGGCGCCACCATCCTCCCCGTCCCGGTCCTGCATGGCCGCCTGCCGGTCCTCGGATTCCGGATCGGGAACTTCGCGTACCTGACCGACTGCAACCACATCCCCGAGGCATCCTGGCCACTGCTCGAGAACCTTGACACGCTGGTGCTGGATGCCCTCCGCCACAAGCCGCACCCGACGCATTTCACGCTGGCGGAGGCGGTCGAGACCGCGCGCCGAATCGGCGCCCGGCGGACCTGGTTCACCCACATGACGCACGACCTCCCGCACGCGCAGACCTGCGCGGAGCTGCCTGACAGCATGTCGCTCGCCTGGGATGGGCTGGAACTGGACGTCGCCACGGATGTGGCGCCGGATGCCGCACTTCTGGCCGCAGCCGCGTCCGTGACCGGGGACTACTGATCCCAAACGGGTCGGATCATCTCCGTAACCGGATCAGCCGCCCGCTGTGTCGGCAGCCGACGTGACGCCAGCGTGGTAGTCCTGCAGCGGCCGGACGGTTCGCTGCTCGGAGCGAAGCGCCCGGATCCCGGCGACGGTCGCGGCGGCGCCGGTCATCGTCGTGAGGCAAGGCACGCCGGTGAACATGGCAATCCGGCGCATCGTGATGTCGTCGAAGAACGACTCGCGGCCGAGCGGCGTGTTGATGATCAACTGCACCTCACGGTCGAGCAGTCGGTCGCCGACGTGCGGCCGCCCCTCGTTGATCTTGTAGACCACGTCCACGTCGAGGCCGTGGGCCCGGAGGTACGCCGCGGTGCCGGACGAGGCGAGCAGGTCGAAACCGAGATCGGCCAGATCGCGCGCCACTGGCAGCAACAGCGGCTTGTCCGCGTCGTTGACGCTCAGAAAAGCGCGGCCGCCATCGGGCAGGCCCTGCCCCGTCGAGAGCTGGGCCTTCGCGAAGGCGGTTCCGAACGAATCGCTTCCGCCCATCACCTCGCCGGTCGACTTCATCTCGGGGCCCAGGATCGTGTCCACGCCGGGGAAGCGGACGAACGGAAAGACCGGACCCTTGACGAACACGCCGGCCACGTCCAGGTCGGATTCGAGTCCCAGCTCGGCGAGGGTCTTCCCCACCATCAGCCGCGCCGCCACCTTGGCGAGCGGCACGCCGGTCGCCTTCGACAGGTACGGGACGGTGCGTGACGCGCGCGGGTTCACCTCGATCAGGTAGACGGTGCCATCCTGGATCGCGAACTGAATGTTGAGGAGGCCGACCACCTTCAGCGCCCGCGCAATCCGGCGGGTGTAGTCGCGGATCGTGTCCTGGTGCCGCTCCTCCACCAGGTAGGGCGGCACGACGCAGAAGCTGTCGCCCGAGTGGATCCCCGCTTCCTCGATGTGCTCCATGATGCCGCCGATGACGACGGCGCCGGTCGCGTCCACCACCGCGTCGACGTCCAGCTCGAAGGCGTTCTCGAGGAACTTGTCGATCAGGATCGGATGCTCCGGCGAAGCCGCGACCGCCTCGGTGACGTAGCGGTCCAGCGCGCCCGGGTCGTAAACGATAGCCATCGCCCGGCCGCCCAGCACGTAGGACGGGCGGACCAGAACCGGAAAGCCGATCTCGCTCGCAATCTGCCGCGCCTCTTCGCGCGACACAGCCAGGCCGTGCGGCGCCTGCGGGATTCCGAGGTCCCAAAGCAGTTGTGCAAACCGCTTCCGGTCCTCCGCGAGGTCGATCGAGTCGGGTGATGTCCCGATAATGTTGACGCCCGACGCCTGCAGGCCGAGGGCAAGCTTGAGCGGCGTCTGGCCTCCGAATTGCACGATGGCGGAAACCTGCCCGCCGCCCTGCCGTTCGCGGCGGATGACGGCGCTGACGTCCTCGAGCGTAAGCGGCTCGAAGTAGAGCCGGTCGACCGAGTCGTAGTCGGTCGAGACCGTCTCCGGGTTGCAGTTGACCATCACCGTCTCGTAGCCCTCCTCGCGCAGGGCGAAGGCGGCGTGGCAGCAGCAGTAGTCGAACTCGATCCCCTGACCGATCCGGTTGGGGCCGCTTCCGAGGATGACCACCTTGGGGCGGTCCGTCGGGTCCGCCTCGCACTCCGGTTCGTACGTGCTGTAGAGGTACGGCGTGAACGATTCGAACTCGGCGGCGCACGTATCGATGCGCTTGTAGACGGGATACAGATCGGCTTCGTCGCGCCGCGCGGAGATCGCCTGGGACTCGATGCCCAGGATGACGCCTAGCTGCTCGTCGCCGAAGCCGGCCCGCTTGAGCACGCGCAGCAGCTCGTCCGACATCTCGCGCGCGCCGACCACTGCCGCGGCGCGGCGCAATTCGACGATCTCCGTGAACTGCGCGAGGAACCACGGATCGATGCCGGTTGCCTCGTGCAACCGCTCGACGGACCAGCCCGCTTCGATGGCCTCGAACACGGCCCACATCCGGCGGTCGGTGGGTGAAATCAGCCGCCGGCGCAGGTCGTCCGGGCCACCGTCCCGATCGCCGGACTTGCGCTGGAACAGCAGTCCGCTCGAACCGATCTCCAGGGAACGCATTCCCTTGAGGAAAGCTTCCTTGAACGTTCGGCCAATCGCCATTGCTTCGCCGACCGACTTCATCTGCGTGGTCAGGGTCGGATCCGCCTTCGGGAACTTCTCGAACGTCCAGCGCGGCACCTTGACGACGACGTAGTCGATCGTCGGTTCGAACGATGCCGGCGTCAGCCGCGTGATGTCGTTGGGGATCTCGTCCAGCCGATAGCCGAGGGCCAGCTTCGCCGCGATCTTCGCAATCGGGAAGCCGGTCGCCTTCGACGCGAGGGCCGAGGAACGGGAGACCCGCGGGTTCATCTCGATGGCGACCATCCGGCCATCCGTCGGGTTTATGGCGAACTGAATGTTCGACCCGCCGGTTTCCACGCCGACGCGGTTGATGATGCGCCGCGCCGCGTCGCGCATCCGCTGAAACTCCTTGTCGGTCAGCGTCAGGGCAGGCGCGACGGTAATGCTGTCGCCGGTGTGCACGCCCATCGGGTCGATGTTCTCGATCGAGCAGACGACGACGAAGTTGTTCGCTCCGTCGCGCATCACCTCCAGCTCGAACTCCTTCCACCCGATGACGGACTCCTCGATCAGCATCTCGCCGACCGGACTCAGCGTGATGCCGCGGCGGGCGAGCTCGCGGTACTCCTCCATGTTGTAGGCGATGCCGCCGCCCACGCCGCCTAGCGTGAACGACGGGCGGAGCACCACCGGGAAGCCAAAACGTTCGACCAGCTCCAGCGCCTCGTCGAACGATCGGGCGTAAGCGCTCTCGGGCACGGCAATCCCAATCGACTCCATCGCCCGCCGGAACTCGAGACGGTCTTCGGCGACGCGGATCGCGTCGAGCGAGGCGCCGATCAGGGTGACGTCGAACTCTTCCAGTACGCCGCGTTCGCCCAGTTCGATCGCCAGGTTCAGGGCGGTCTGCCCGCCGACGGTCGGCAATAGCGCGTCGGGCCGCTCCCGCTCGATCACGGAGCGGGCATACTCCCAGGTCAGCGGTTCGACGTAGGTCCGCGTGGCGACATCCGGATCGGTCATGATCGTCGCCGGATTCGAGTTCATCAGCACGACCTCGAGGCCCTCGGACTGCAGCGCCTTGCAGGCCTGGGTGCCCGAATAGTCGAACTCGCACGCCTGCCCGATCACGATCGGACCCGACCCTATGACGAGGACGCGTTGGAGGTCCGTGCGGCGGGGCATTACGTCAGGGCAGGCGTCGGGAATCGGCCGTTCACCGGCGACCCGCCTGCCGTTCCATCGCCTGGATGAAGCCGGCAAAGAGGTAGTCGGCGTCGTGCGGTCCGGGGGACGCCTCGGGATGATACTGCACGCACGAAACCGAGGCGTTCCGGTGTCGCAGCCCCTCGATCGTTCCGTCGTACAGGTTCCTGTGCGTTACTTCCACGTCGTCCGGAATCGACTCCGGGTCGATCGCGAAGCCGTGGTTCTGCGACGTGATCTCCACCCTCCCGGTATCGAGCTGCTTTACCGGGTGATTCGCGCCGCGATGGCCGAACTTCAACTTGTAGGTCGACGCGCCCATCGCCAGGCCGAGAATCTGGTGGCCGAGGCAAATGCCGAAAACCGGAAGTCCCGACGCAACGGCGCCGCGCGCATTCCGGATCGCGTAGTCGACCGGGGCAGGATCGCCCGGGCCGTTACTGAAGAAGATACCGTCCGGCTTCTCCGCTAGCAGTTCCGCCACCGGCGCGTCGGCCGGGTACACGCGCACGTCGCAGCCATAGGTGGAGAGTCGGCGCAGGATGTTCCGTTTCATCCCGAGGTCGTACGCCACTACGCGCAGTCGTCGTCCGGTGTTCCGTTCGACGTCGAGGACGAAGCCGGGCGCTCCCGCCTCTTCGTCCGGACGCCAGTCATAGGGGGCGCCGCAGGTGACCCCGCGCACCAGGTCCGCTCCCTCCATCGAGGGGGCATTCTTCGCCTGCGCCACCAGAGCGGCTGGATCTACGGCGGAACCCGTGCCGATGACGCCTCGCATGACCCCCGCGCTTCGCAGGCGACGCGTCAGCGCTCGCGTATCGATGCCGGAAACGGCGACAATGCCGTGCGTCACCAGGTAATCCCGAAGCGATCCGCTGGCGCGCCAGTTGCTGGGAATCGGTGATTCCTCCCGCATCACGAAGCCGGCCACCTGCGGGCCCGCCGATTCGACATCGGCCGGCGCGACGCCGTAGTTGCCGATCTGCGGGCAGGTCATCGTCACGATCTGCCCGGCGTAGGAGGGGTCCGTCAGGATCTCCTGATAGCCCGTCATGCTCGTATTGAAGACCACCTCGCCGACCGCGGCCGCCCCGGAGCCGGCCTGCGGATTGGACGCGGTGCGGACCGCGGCGGAATCCCTGCCGTCGTCGCGGTCGCCCGCACCGCTGGCGCCAGCGGCGTTTCCCTCGTACCAGGTGCCGTCTTCGAGCGCGAGGATCGCCTTCATTTTGCCGTCTTGATCATCGGGTTCCGTCGGGTTGCAGTGAAGCGCCCACGCGGTTCTGTTCCTCGGCCGCTACTGCCACATCAGTCGCCCACGGGAGGTAGCCCGGCAACTCGAACCGCACCTCGTGGGGGCCCGCCGCGACGTCCGGCAAGAGCAGTGGCGTGACGCCGACCCGTTCGCCGTCAAGCAGCACGATGGCGCCCGGCGGACGCGTCTGAACGTAGATCGATCCAGCGCCTGTCGGTGCGGTGGGCGCTGGACGCGCGGGAGTGGGATCGACCGGCTCGCCTGGCGTGGACGCTTCCGTCGGCGGTAGCGCTGGCGCGGGAGCCTCATCCCCCGGCACGGCCACCGGTGTCGATTCCGGCGCGGTCACCCGCCGCTGTACGGGCGCTTCGAAACCGGCTGTCGCCCGCGGCGCACCGTCCATCACCGCAGGCGGACTAACGGATTCCGCCGGGGATGGTGGCGGGGCCGCCGCTTCCCCGCCGGTGTCCGCAACGGTCGTCGCAGCGGAGGACGAGCCGTTCGGCGCTTCCGCAGGCCCTCCCACCTCCATGCCCAGGACGTACGCCAAGCCGACGCCGATCACCAGCGCGATCCCCACCGGTCCCACCGACCGTAGAAGCAGTCCCCGCCCCGTTGGTGCGTGCTCCCCTTGCCGGGAGGCCAGGTTCACCGGTACTGCTTCCGGCCCCGCAAGCGTGTCGCCGTCCCCTTCGTCGCCCTCTTCGGTGAATTGCTCGTCATCAGGGCGCAGGTCGGGGTCATCGCGTGCGCCGTCCGGCGGGTACGGTGCTCCCGCCGCATTCGGCCAGTCGATGGGCTTCGCGGTTCGTGCGGGATCGGGAGTGGCCGGTTCGGCCACCAGTTCAAATGCAGTCTCCTCGGGCAATACGAATCTGGCCTCCGCGGACGACGTGGGTTCGACCTTCTCGGAAGACACGGATTCGGCCTCGCCCGACGACTGTGGTTCGGCCTCACCGTCCACCTCTGGCGGCGCCGTCTCGACCAGTGGCGCGGGTGCCGGAGGCGCGCCAACGCTGTCCGGCTCGACCAGGGGCTGGCCGAGCGCGGTGGCGAACGCCAGGGCGAAACGCCTGGCGGAAGCAGGACGGAGCGACGGATCCTCGGCCAGTCCATTCCGAAAAGCCTGCTGCAACCCTGCCCGGTCCGCCACGTCGATGCCGGCTAGATCACGCAGTCGCGCCACCACGTCTTCACCCGAGCCGGCTGCGCGCATCCCGGTCAAGAGTTCGTAGCCGATCGCAGCTAACGCGTAGCGGTCCGCCTCCGGTCCCCAGTGTCGGCCCGCCACCAGCTCCGGGGCGGCGTAGGGGCGCCGGATGGGTACGCGCAACCCCACATGTTCCAGCACGTTGGCGATCCCGAAACCACTCACCCGGACGCGGTCGCCGTCTACGATCACGTCGCGCAGATGAAGCGTGCCATGCATCACGCCGCTGGCATGGGCGGCATCGACCGCGGCAGCGATTCGGCCGACGATTTCCGGCGCCCCGGCAGGACGCCCTGCTTCGTTGCGCAGGACTACGTCGAGCGAGCTGCCGGTGACGCATTCGGAAACGAGAAACGGCACGCCGGCCTCAAGACCGGCGTCGAGCAACGGGACGATGGAGGAATCGGAAAGCCCGACGCCGATCACGGCGTGCAGGGCATCGCCGAAACGTTCCGCCTGCTCGGGCGTCAGGTCAAGCCGGAAGGACTTGACCGCAACAACGTTTCCCGCGGCGTCAGCGGCACGGAACAGGGGGCCGAGAACGCCAACACCGATCTGGTGCATTACCCGGTAGGGGCCGAATGCATCAGGTGTGGAAAAAGAAATCTCGCTCTCGGTCGGCAGTCCCGTACTCTCCCGGCTTAACCGGGGATGGTACCACGCGGCCGCGCCCGGCTCCAAGCGCACGGACGACGGCGCGCAGGGGCTAGACGCGGCGGGCCAGGATCGCCTCGATGTCGTCCATCACACGGTTCATCCTGGCAATCAGGGCGTCGTAGGGAGCGTCCGTGGCGAGATCGATGCCGGCATTCCGAAGCAGGTCGTAGGCGTAGTCGGAGCCGCCGGCCGAGAGCACCGCCAGGTAGTCCCGGCGAGCCGCTTCCTGGGAAGTCCCGTCGCCCGTCAGCAACCGGTCGGCGAACATCGTCCCGCCCGCGATGGACGTGGCGTACTGAAAGACGTAGAAGTTCCGGTAGAAGTGCGGGATGAACGCCCACTCGATCGCGTAGTCGGTGTCATAGGAGAGCACTCCCTCGTCAGAGCCGTGGTACTGGCGGACGAGCCGCTCGTACAGTTCCGACAGCCTGGCCCCTGAAAGCGCCTCGTCCCGCTCCACCAGTTCGTGAATCGCCAGCTCGAACTCGGCGAACATCACCTGTCGGAAGAAGGTGCCGCGAATCCCTTCCAGCGCGCTGCCCAGGTAGAAGAGTCGTTCCTCGTCGGACAGATCCCGCGTAAGGAGGTGTTCCTGGAGCAGGACTTCGTTGGTCGTAGACGCCACTTCTGCCGTGAACGTCGCGTAGCCCGCCGTTTCGTAGGGATTGGCGCGCGTGGCGAGCATGGTGTGGACCGCGTGTCCCCACTCGTGAACGAATGTCGTGACGTCATCGTAGGCACCGTTGAAGTTCAGCAGCAGGTACGGATGGACGTCGTAGACCGAGCCGTACATATAGGCCCCGGGCGCCTTCCCCGGTTGCGGATAAACATGCGTCCAGCAGCTTGCGAGGCCCTCACCGAGAAGCGTGAGGTAATCGGCCCCCAGCGGCGCGGCGGAGGCAAGGGCGAGGCCACGAGCCTCGTCCAATGTGTAGACCCGGTCGGAGAACACCAGCGGCGGATAGATATCCGAGTACCGCAATTCGTCGACACCCAGCAGCCGCCGGCGGATCCGGAAGTACCGATGCAGTGATGGCAGGTGGCGGTGGGCCGCTTCGATCAGCGTGCGGTAGACCGCGGGCGGGATGTTCGCCCCGAACAGCGCCTGATCGAGCGCGCTGTCGAAGTTGCGCACCTTCGCTTCGAAGACGTGTGACTTGACGTGCGTTTCGAGCGTCTGCCCGAGAGTCGCCTCGTAGTTGCGCCAGGCTCCCCAGAAAGCGTCGAATACGAGTTTCCGATCTTCACGGACGGGCGACGCGCGGTGTCGCCCGTATGCCGCCTGATCGAGCCGTACCTCCTCTCCGGTCGACAGCGTCACGCTCGGGAACGGCAGGTCCGAACTGGAGAGCATGGCGTAGATGCGTTCCGGGCCCTGACGCATCGAACCGGTCGCCGCGAGCACTTCCTCCGACTCGTCGGACAGCGTGTGGCCCGCCTGCCGAAGCGTGTCGCGCAACCCGAACGCGTGCCTATCGAGGCGTGGCTCCGCCGTGATGAAACGCTCAATCGTCGCGGCGCCAATCTGCAGCAATTCCGGTGCGATGAAGCTGGCCGCCTCCTCGAACCTGGCCATCAGCGCCGAGGCCTCGCCGCGGCGCTCCTGGGCTTCGGAGACGCGCCGGTCTTCGTCCGCCTTGAGGAACGCATACACGAAGAGCCGGACCAGGTCCTTTTCGGTACTGCGCACGCTGTCGAGCGCGTCGGCCAGTTGTCCCGCGCTCTCCCTCAGCGTCCCGCGGAACCGGGCAAGATCATCCGCCCGCCCCGCAATGTCCTTCCTGGCTGCGCGCCACGCCTCGACTGACGGATAGAGGTCGGCCAGGTCCCACACGATCTGCTCCGGCACGAGGGGCGCCGGCGCTGGTTGTTCCGTCACGACAGATGCCATCGTCAGTGCTCCCGGAATGACGGTGCCCAGCGTCAGATCGATCGCCGTTCCCGTCTGTCTGGTCGTCTCGCTTTTCTGCGATCACGCCGCCGCCAGGCGACGCAGGACGTAGGGCAGGATGCCTCCGTGGTGGTAGTAGCGGAGTTCTTCCGGGGTGTCGATGCGGGCGGTGGCCTCGAAGTCGATCGTCGTTCCG
Organism: Acidobacteriota bacterium; assembly: GCA_009838525.1. Taxonomy (NCBI): domain Bacteria; kingdom Pseudomonadati; phylum Acidobacteriota; species Acidobacteriota bacterium. The sequence goes on along the minus strand of VXRJ01000018.1, from coordinate 588,987 downwards.
TCGTGTCGCGTGGCACGGACGCGGACACCGGCACGGGGAGCGAGGGCATCGCCCGCGATGCCGGTCAGGTCGTAGCGTTCCGTGCCGGCCAGGCCGAGGCTCCCGGTTGATTCACCCTGCGCAAAGACGAGCGGCAACACCCCCATGAAAACCAGATTGCTCCGGTGGATACGCTCGAAGCTCTCGGCTAGGACCGCGCGGACGCCGAGGAGCATCGTTCCCTTCGCCGCCCAGTCACGTGAGGAACCCGAGCCGTATTCCTTGCCGGCGAGGATGACGAGGGGCGTTCCCTCTTCCTGGTAGCGCATCGCGGCGTCATAGATCGCCATCTGCTCGCCGTCCGGCAGATGGCGGGTCCAGCCACCCTCGGTGCCCGGCGCCAGGCGGTTGCGGAGGCGGATGTTGCCGAATGTGCCGCGCATCATCACCTCGTGATTGCCGCGGCGGCTACCGAATGAATTGAAGTCCTTCGGAGCGACTCCGAGCGACGTGAGATACCGCCCCGCCGGACCGTCGGCGGGAATCGATCCCGCGGGCGAGATGTGATCGGTGGTCACGCTGTCCCCCAGGAGGGCCAGCACGCGAGCGCCGGTGACATCTCCCGGCGGCGCCGGGTCCGCTACCAGCGACTCGAAGAAGGGTGGACGCCGGACGTAGGTCGAATCCGAGGACCAGTCGAAGCGGTCGCCTTCCGGCGCGGGGAGGCCGCGCCAACGCGCGTCGCCGTCGAAGACCGCCGCGTACTTGCTGATGAACTGATCGGTCCGGACGGCGGAGGCGAGCGCCGACTGGACCTCGGCCGCCGATGGCCAGAGGTCGTGCAGATGGACCGCATTGCCATCGCGGTCGGTCCCGAGCGGCTCGGTGGCAAGATCGGCGGTCATCCGCCCGGCGAGGGCATACGCGACGACCAGCGGTGGTGACGCGAGGTAGTTCGCCTTCACGAGCGGCTGCACGCGCCCCTCGAAATTCCGATTGCCGCTCAGGACGGACGCAACGACAAGGTTGCGGTCGGTTACCGCGGAAGCCACTTCGTCCGGCAGCGGACCGCTGTTGCCAATGCACGTGGTGCAGCCGTAGCCGACGAGTCCAAAGCCCAACTGCGCCAGCGGTTCCAGCAATCCAGCGGCGCGCAGGTACTCCGTCACCACCATCGAACCGGGCGCGAGGCTCGTCTTCACCCAGGGCTTCGGCCGAAGGCCGCGGGCGACGGCGTTGCGCGCGAGAAGGCCGGCGGCCAACATGACGCTCGGGTTCGACGTATTGGTGCAACTTGTAATCGCGGCGATTACCACGGCTCCATCGTCGAGCGCGCCCGCGCCGTTGCCAGGTGTCGCAGACTCACGTCCGTTCGTTGCCGCGCCCCCGTCGGGGCCCGCGCCGAGATCCTCGAGCACGGCGGCAAACGCCGACGCGGCGCGCCGTAGCGGCACGCGATCCTGGGGGCGCTTGGGTCCCGCCAAGCTCGGCTCGACGGCGCCCAGATCGAAGTCGATTACGTCGCTGTAGACCGGGTCGTCATCCGGGGTGGCGAACAGACCCTGCGCCTTCGCATAGGCCTCCACCAGCTCGACCCGCGCCGGATCGCGGCCGGTCAGGGAAAGGTAGTCGAGGGTCATCCCGTCGATTGGACATATCGCCACCGTGGATCCGTACTCCGGTGACATGTTGCCGAGCGTCGCGCGATCGGCAACCGTGAGCGAGGCAAGTCCCGGCCCGAAGAACTCGACGAACCGGCCGACCACGCCGTACTGCCGGAGGCGCTCGGTGATGGTCAGCACGAGGTCGGTCGCGGTAGCCCCTTCGGGCAGCGTGCCGGCAAGCCGGAAGCCGATCACTTCCGGGATCAGCATCGAGATCGCCTGCCCCAGCATCGCTGCCTCGGCTTCGATTCCGCCGACGCCCCACCCGACGACGCCCAGGCCGTTCACCATGGTCGTGTGCGAGTCCGTGCCGACGAGCGTGTCGGGATACGCCACGCTCCGCCCTCGGTCGATCGCGTCGCGGCAGACGACCCGGGCAAGGTACTCGACATTCACCTGATGGACGATCCCGGTATCGGGCGGCACCACCTTGAAGTTGTCGAACGCGTCCTGCCCCCACTTGAGGAAGGCGTAGCGTTCTCGGTTGCGCGAGAACTCGAGCTGGGCGTTCAGGTCGAACGCGTCGGCGGTCGCGAAGTGATCCACCTGCACCGAGTGATCGATCACCAGTTCGGCCGGCTGCAGGGGATTGACTCGGGCCGGGTCGCCGCCAAGGTGCGCGATGCCGTCCCGCATCGCGGCCAGATCCACCACGGCCGGTACCCCGGTGAAGTCCTGCAGAAGCACGCGCGCCGGCATGAAGGCGATTTCCTTGCCCGCTCCCGGAGTCCAGCGCGCCAGCGCCTCGATGTCGGCCGCGGTGACGCTCTCGCCATCCTCCCGCCGGAGCATGTTCTCGAGGAGTATCTTCAGCGCGTAGGGCAGGCGTCCCACCCCGGAGAATCCGGCCGCCTGAAGCGCGCGAAGGCTGTAGAAGTCCACTTCCGCCCCGGCGCCCAGCTTCAGCGTCCGATGAACACCGAACGTGTCACTACTCATAACCGCCCATGATCCACCATCGTTGCCGGAACGGGCAAGGCGGCCGAATCCGCCTTGTCCGAAACGCCCGGATCGCCGTAAGATACGCGCGGTTTTCGACCCTGCGCTGCACGGCTCGACTCCACGGACCCCGTATGACGCATCACACCCTTGTCCGGCTCGCGCTACGCGTGGGCGCGGCGGTCTTGCTGACCGCCGGCGCGGCCTTTTTCGCCGCCGGCGTCGGCATGATCCCGGGCGTCGTGCTGCATGGCCAGCCGGAAGCAGCCATTGCCGGCGCGGAAGCGACGGAGCCGGGCGCGCCGCCGCAGCAGCCGATTGACTTCAGTCACGCGCTCCATGTCGAGCAGGCGGGGATCGATTGTCAGTTCTGCCACGCCTACGCAAGGCGCGGCCCGGTAGCGGGGATTCCGTCGGTCCAGCGGTGCGCCGGCTGCCATCAGGCCATCCTGGCGGAAGCGCCCGAGATCCTGAAAGTGCTCGACTACTGGGAGAACGAGCAACCCATTCCCTGGGTCCGTGTCCACAACCTGCCGGACCACGTCCGGTTCAACCACAAGGCGCATCTTCGCGCCGGCTTCGGCTGCGCCGAGTGCCACGGGGACGTGGGCGGGATGACGATCGCCCGGCAGGTTTCTTCACTCACGATGGGCTGGTGCGTCCAGTGCCACGAGGCCAACGACGCGTCCCGCGACTGCCTGATATGTCACCATTGACGGAGACGGTCGGCCGGCGCACCTTCCTCAGGATGCTCGGCAGCGCCGGCCCTGCCGCCGCGGCCGCAGCCTGCTCGCCGGTCCCGCCGGAACGGATCATTCCGTACGTGATTCCGCCGGATGACGTCGTTCCCGGCATCGCCACCTGGTATGCCAGTGTCTGCGGGGAGTGCCCCACCGGCTGCGGCGTGCTGGTGAAGACGCGGGAAGGGCGCGCGATCAAGGTAGAAGGGAATCCCCGGCATCCCGTGAATCGGGGCGGGCTGTGCGTGCGCGGACAGTCGTCGCTGCAGGGGTTGTACGACCCGGACCGGTACCGTGAACCGCTCCGCCGCCGGGAGGGCGAAGGGCGGGACGGCCTGGCGCCGGTCAGTTGGGACGACGCCGAAACGGAAGTGGCGGAGCGCATCGCGGCGTTACGCGCGGAGGGACGTGGCGACCGCATCGCGGTCGTAACGCCGGCGCTTACCGGCACCCTCGACGCACTGATCGACCGCTGGTGCCAGGCGGTGGGCGGCGCGCGTCGCCTGCGCTACGAGACTTACGCCTGGGAAGCGATGCGCGCGGCCAACGACGCGCTCTTCGGCCGGGCGGCTGCGCCGTACCATGACTTCAGCCGGGCGGAGCTGGTGGTTTCGTTCAGTGCGGACTTCCTGGAGACCTGGCTTGCCAGCGTGGCGCATGCGCGCGATTACGCCGACGCCCGGCGGCCGGATGGTTCGACAACCGGCGCGCGGGCGCGTGCCGTCCACTTCGAGCCACGCCTCTCGCTCACTGCGTCGAACGCCGACGAATGGGTGGCGATTGAGCCCGGCAGCGAAGGCGCGATTGCCGCAGCGATGGTGCAGGTGATCGTTGCCGAGGGCCGCGCGCAGGTCGAGGACGAAGCCGGGCTCGAGCGGATCGCCGGCGTCGTCGCCGACTGGACGCCCCAGACGGCGGCGGAACGAAGCGGCGTACCCGCGGAGCGAATTGCCGAGTTGGCGCGCGCCTTTTCGGATCCCGTGGCCGGCGCGGGACGGACGCTGGCGGCGGGCGGCGCGGTCGCCGCGTCGGGGAGCGATGGGGCCGAGGCGGCAGCGGCGGTCGCGCTGCTGAACTACGTTGCCGGCAACATCGGCGCGACCGTCCGGATGGCGCCGGAGACGATGTGGGACGGCGCCGCAACGTACGCCGACATGACGTCCCTCGCGGAGGCGATGCACGCCGGCGAGATCGATCTGCTGGTGCTCCACCAGGTGAACCCGGTCCACACGATGCCGGCGGCGGCCGACTTCGCCGGGGCGATGGAACAGGTTCCGCTGGCCGTTGCGATTGCCTCCAGTCCGAACGACACAACGGCTCGCGCCGACATCGTTCTGCCAGCGCACACGCCGCTGGAATCGTGGGGCGATCACGTGCTCGCCACCGGTGTCGAGGGGTTGATGCAGCCGGCGATGCGACCGCTGTACGACACGCGGCACACGGGCGACATCTTCCTGGCGGTGGGTCGCGCGGCGCTGGCGGACGCTCAGGCGGACGCAACGGCCGCGGAAACCGGGGACAACGAAGTTCCGGCGACGTTGCCGGACGGCGAGTTCTACGATGTGCTGCGCGAGCGGTGGCGGGCGCTGCAGGCGGCACGGATCGCGGCGGAGGCGGCCGCCGCGCCCGACGAGGTCGAGGCGCCGGACGATGCCGAAGCGCCCGAACCGCAGGACTTCGAGGACTTCTGGGCCGACGCGATTCGCCGGGGCGGGCTCTGGTGGCTGGTCGAACCCGAGCCCGTCAGTCTGAACGACTCATTCGACGGTCTCGACTTCGGCGCCCTGGCACGCGACGCGGCGGGCACGGGCAACGGACGCGCGCTGACGCTCCTCCCCTACCCGTCACTTCACTTCTACGACGGCCGTGCCGCCAACCGGCCATGGCTGCAGGAGATTCCGGATCCGATCCTGAAGGCGACCTGGGGAAGCTGGATCGAACTTCACCCGGAGACGGCGGCGGCGATCGGCGCCGAGGAAAACCAACTGGTCACCGTCGAATCGGATCACGGCCGTGTCGAGGCGACAGTTCTGCTCAACCTGCACCTCCATGCGGGGGCCGCCGCGATGCCGATTGGTCAGGGACAGACCGCTGCGGGCCGCTACGCCAGCGGCAGGGGAGCGAATCCCCTGGCCCTGCTCGATCCGGTTCCGGCGGGCGCGTCACGCGGCCTGCGCTTTGCCGGCACGAGGGTCGATTTGACGCCGCGTGAACTGCACCGGCCGGTGCATCGTTTGCAGGGTACGTTCGATCAGCATGGCCGTGGTCTGGCTCGGGCGGTTACGCAGCAGGCGCTCGATGCGGGTGACATTCCGCATGAGGAGGAGCACCTCACCCTCAACCCACCGCTGGTTCACCCGGAGCACCGCTGGGGAATGGCGATCGACATCGACGCGTGCACGGGTTGCAACGCCTGCGTCGCGGCCTGCTACGCGGAGAACAACGTGCCGACGCTGGGCGCCGACCAGATGCAATGGCGCCGGGCGATGTCCTGGCTACGCATCGATCGGTTCGTCGAGCCGACGGCGGACCCAGGGGCGACCGGCGCGACCGGTGGAGAGACACGCTTTCTGCCGATGCTCTGCCAGCACTGTGATCATGCGCCCTGCGAGACGGTCTGCCCCACATACGCGACGTACCACACCGACGAGGGATTGAACGCGCAGGTCTACAACCGGTGCGTTGGGACGCGCTATTGCGCCAACAACTGTCCCTACAAGGTCCGGCGCTTCAACTGGTTCCAGGCGGAGTTCCCCGACCCCTTGCCACTCCAATTGAATCCAGACGTCACCCCGCGGAGCGCCGGCGTCATGGAGAAGTGCACGTTCTGCGTGCAGCGGATCGCGGAAGGACGCGATCTGGCGCGGGACGAAGACCGGCCGATGCAGGATGGCGACGTTACCCCGGCGTGCGCGCAGACGTGTCCGGCGCAGGCGATTGTCTTCGGCGACCTGAACGACCCGAACAGCCGCGTGTCGCAACTCTCGGCGGATGCTCGTGGCTATCACGCGCTGTCAGAAACGAATACGCGGCCGGGGGTGACTTACCTCCGGAAGGTGCTCCGGTGAACGGATCCGGCGCAGCGGTGGGGGCGGCCGGCAACATCACGAGCGGCGCCGCGGCCGCGGGCGTCCGGTACGCCCGAATCGACGCCGACATCCTCAGGACGATGCGCCCGCCCGGCATCGCCTACCTGGGCGCGCTCGCCCTGGCGCTTGGCGGCCTGACGTTTGGCGCATACGCCTTCTCCGTGCAGTGGCGCGCCGGCCTGGGCGTCGCCGGTTACCAGCACCCGATCTACTGGGGCGTCTACATCACGAACTTCGTCTTCTGGGTCGGCATCGCGCACTCTGGCACGCTGATCTCGGCGGTGCTGTTCCTCTTCCGCGCCCGGTGGCGGACCGCCGTGGCACGGGCGTCAGAAGCGATGACGGTGTTTGCCGTCATGACGGCGGGGCTCTTTCCGATCATCCATATAGGGCGCCCCTGGTTCTTCTACTGGCTGATCCCCTACCCCAACGAGCGCCAGCTCTGGGTCAACTTCCGCTCGCCGCTGGTTTGGGATGTCTTCGCGATCTCGACCTACTTGACGGTCAGCGCGATGTTCCTCTACCTCGGCCTGATTCCCGACATTGCCGCGGCGCGCGACCGGACGACCGACTGGCGGAAGCCGATCTACCGCGTTCTCGCGCTTGGCTGGGACGGTTCGACCCGGCGGTGGCGCCACTATACGGCGCTTTATGCCTTCTTCGCCGCGCTGGCGACACCGCTGGTGGTGTCGGTGCACAGCGTCGTGTCGTGGGATTTCGCGATGTCCATCCTGCCAGGTTGGCACAGCACCATCTTCGCCCCGTACTTCGTCGCCGGCGCCATTTTCTCGGGCTTGGCGATGGTGATCACGCTGCTCATTCCGCTCCGCAGGCTGCTCGGGCTCGAGGAATACATCACCATCCACCACTTCGAGAACCTGGCGAAGATGATCATTCTCACGTCGATGATCGTCGGCTACGCCTACATGGTGGAGTTCTTCATCGCGTGGTACAGCGGCAGCCCGTATGAGCAAGCGGCCTTCTACGATCGGATGTTCGGGCAGTACCGGCTGTTCACCTGGGCGATGCTCACCTGCAACGTAATCGTCCCGCTGTTCCTCTTCGCCAAGCGGATCCGGACGAGTCTGCCGGCGCTTTTCGTCATCTCGCTCCTCGTGAACGTCGGCATGTGGCTAGAACGGTTCGTCATCATCGTGACGTCGCTGTCGCACGACTTCAACCCGGCCAACTGGGCGGGCATCTACACGCCTACCTGGGTGGAGGGTGCGATTACCCTCGGCGCGTTCTCGATGTTCTTCTTCCTGTTCCTGGTGTTCGTGAAGAACTTCCCCGCGGTGTCTATCACCGAGATGAAGGAGGCGTCCGACCTTGGCTAGCGGGACGCACCTGATCGGCGTATTCAGCGACGGCGCAAACGCCGCGCGTGCCATTGTGCGGCTCCGCGACGACGGCCTGGGTGGCGTGACGGCGTACGCGCCGGCGCCCAACCACGACATCGAAGCGGCGCTGGACGACCCGGTCAGTCCCGTCCGCACGTTCACGCTGGTGGGCGCCCTCCTCGGCTGCGCCAGCGGCTTCGCGCTGCCCATGGCCACCGTCTACGACTGGCCGCTGATTACCGGCGGCAAGGCGCTCTATTCGATCCCGCCATTTGTCGTAATTGCGTTTGAATTGACAATCCTGTTCGGCGCGCTCGCCGGCATGCTCGGGTTCCTGACGCTGTCGCGCCTTCCTCGGCTGCCCGGATTGTCGCGTCCGGCCACAACCCTTGCTCTCGACCCGCGCTTCTCGCACGACTGCTTCGGCGTCCTGGTGCCGTGCGACGGCGAAGCGCAGAGCGATGTCGCCCGCGCCGCGCTCGAGGCGGCGGGCGCGCTGGAGATCCGATCCGATGGATAGAACCAAGCTGTCGGTCCTCGCGCTGACCACCTTCGTCGCCGCCGCCGGAGGTGCTGGCTGCGCGGCGCAGACGGAACCGCGCGACCCTGAGGCTCGCACCTGGATCCGGAACATGTGGACCGGACCGGCGGTGCTGCCGCAGGAAACGGCGGCGCGGTCGTTGCCTGAACACACAATGGCAATAGACGGGCACCGGTTGCTGAACCGGCGCGAGGCGCGTCTTGCGTTGACGAACCCCCTGGAGCCGACGCCGGAAGTTCTGGCCGACGGGGCCGCCCTGTATGCCGCCTACTGCGCCCTCTGCCACGGTGACGCCGGCGCCGGCGACGGCCAACTCGCCGACCGGTACCGCCGGATGCCCGACTTGACGCAGCGTTACGTCCTCAACTACCCGGACGGTTTCGTCTACTCGATCATCCGCGAGGGTGGGCGCAACATGCCACGATTCGCCGATGCGCTCAGCATCGATGAACGCTGGGCCCTGGTTCACCACCTCCGAACCCTTGACCCCGACGGCGCATCCGCCCGGGCGAGGTCGTCCCCGTGAATACCGCGACGGATCACACGCCGACGGACTCCGGCGGCGCGCTAGCGCCGCCATACGTGGCGCCGCCGCAGTTGAAGAACGTGTTTCTGGCCGCTGCGGGGGCGGGCGCGCTCGCCTTCCTGGCCTATGTCCTGCTGGACGATGCGGGACGCGTCTGGCAGGCGTTGCTCGTGAACGTTCTCTTCTTCGCCGGCCTGGCACAGGCGGGCGTGGTTTTTTCCGCGTTGCTCCAGGCTACGTCGGCCGGCTGGGGACGCCCCCTGAAGCGGGTCGCGGAAGCGACCGGCGCCTTCCTGCCCGCGGCATTCATCCTGACGCTGGTCCTGCTGGCAGGCATCGGAGTCTGGGCGCCGTGGGTCGCGGAGCCGGTGGAAGCAAAGGCCGCGTGGCTGAACGTCCCGTTCTTCGTCGCGCGCGAAGTGGTCGCCATCGCGCTCCTGAGCGGCCTGAGTCTGGTTTATATCTACCGTTCGGTCCGACCCGACGTCGGGATGCTGCACGAATCCGGCGAGCGGCCCGTCAGCGGGCTTGCCGCCCGTTGCATCGCGGACTGGCGCGGCATCGGCAGCGAGCGCGAGGCTGGCCAGCGCTCGCAGGACCGCCTGGCGGTGGCGCTGCTGATCGCCTATGGCTGGGTCTATACGCTAATCGCCTTCGACTTCGTGATGTCGCTGGAACCGCACTGGTTCTCAACCCTTTTCGGCGGCTACTACTTCATCGGAGCGCTGTTCTCCGGCCTGGCGTTCCTCGCGATCGTCGCCGCGGTTGGAAGCGGACCCATCGGGATAGGCGCCGCGGTCAGTCGCCAGCAGCTCCACGACATCGGCAAGCTGCTCTTCGGCTTTTCGATTCTCTGGGCCTACATGTTCTGGTCGCAGTACCTGGTGATCTGGTACGGCGACCTGGCGGAAGAAACCGAGTTCATCTACCACCGGATGCACGGCCAATGGACCGTCATCGCCTGGACCGTTGCCGCCGCCGCGTTCGCGATCCCGTTCGCTACGCTGTTGAGCCGCGCGCTCAAGATGCGCCCGAAGGGGCTCGCCACGATTGCCGGCATCGCCCTCGCCGGCATGTGGCTGGAGCGCTTCATCCTCGTTGCCCCGTCGCTCTGGCACGAGGCGACTCTCCCGCTGGGGATCCCAGAGCTGCTGATGACGGCAGGCGTCGGCGGACTCTTCGCCTGGTGCTATCTCTCCTTCCTCGAGCGCTTTCCAACCCTGCCGGTTTCCGATCCGAAGCTGGCCGCCTCCACCGGCCTGCACTAGCGGTCCAGCGCTAATTCGCCCACCGGCCGCTGCCCCTCAGTCTCCGCTCAATCTCGTTTGCAATGCTCGCCTTCTCATGCTCCTGTTGCACGCGCACCTGGAATGTCTGCGTCGTTCCTTTCGGACCATGGTCGTAGAGAATGCCCTCGACGACGTATGGCGTTGGCGACGCCGTCACGGTCGCTTGGCAGTGCTTCCGTGTTCCTTTCCGGCCGAAGGGTCCGAGCGTGATTGAGGTCAATCCGGGCACTGACATGATGGTTTGTAGCACTTCGCGTGCCTTGGCGGACGGAACGTCCTCGAGTTTCTTGACGCCCTTCCCCCAGATCGTTGCGTGCGACTTCGGGCTGGTGATGGGCAAGGCTACATCGCGCGAACCGTAGGGGCTGCTCGTCCCGTCACGCGCCGTTTCCGGACGCGCGCGAGTCGTACCCATCGGTGGCCTGCGCTTCTCCTCCATCCGGGTGTGCCAGACCTCACGTACGCCGTGTATCGCACCGGCAGCCAGCGGGTCGTCTTCCAGCTTCACCAAGACCTCCATGACGGCCGTATTGATGTCGCTGGTCGTCACGGAGTGCTTCAGGCGCCGCGTGCTGCCGCGTAAGTGCTTGATCACACCCGGCAGCACGAGTCCCGGCCCGGCGATGTAGTCCGACTTTGCCTGCCGGCAGGCGGAGCGGACCGCCTCGATGATCTTCTGGCGCTGGAATGGTTCTTCAGGCTTGCCGCCGGACTTGAGAACTAGCCAGTTCCCCTCCGCCCTTAACAGATCGAGCAGGGAGTTCGCTCCCTTGAGCGGCAATTCGACCACCTCGTCGGCGTAGAACTCCAGCATCTTCTGTCGCAATCGGTTCGGATCGGCCACCACCACCGGTCTACCGTGTCGGTGCGCATGCACTACTCCCATCGCCGATCCGATGGACTCGCGCCACATGTTGACCAGTAGCCCGTCCGCATCTTCGATTGCCTTCAGATCCGCCTGCACGAACTCGTACGGCGACGCGTCTCTGCCGACGAGGTTGTCGGTCGGGTCAATGAAGTCCAACTGGCTTCCGTATTTCTTCTTGACCTGCTGGCGCCACTCCCGCCGCTGGGTCTCGTTGCAGCCGGAAATCGGTCCGCCCAGGTATACCCGGAACCTCGCGCGTCGCATCATTTCTCACCCCACTTTGTTGGGCCGCACGTCCTGTCATCGAGGATCTTGTAGCAGCTTAACGCGGGAGCCAGACGGCATTGCGGTGCGCATGGGGTGCTTATTAAATGCAAACCCTTTTAAATTAATATTGAGTCAATTCCAAATCCCGTTTATTCTTATGTACCACTCATTTAGTTAATATGGAATTAACGACCGGGGCACCACCGTTTTCAGGGGACACACACATCGGCAAATGAAGCAGGTGCAGGTGCTTCAGCACGTTCCGTTCGAAGGCCCGGGCAGTATCGGCGACTGGCTCGCGGCACAAGGCGTGGACACTGAGACCACCCGGCTATTCGCCGGCGACCCACTGCCAGGCGCCGACGAGATCGACGCCCTTGTCGCGCTGGGCGGGCCGATGAGCGTCAACGACGAGGACACGCTGCCCTGGCTGCGGCCCGAGAAACAACTGGTGCGCGACGCCGTGGCGCGCGGAATCCCGGTGCTGGGCGTCTGCCTGGGCGCGCAGTTGATCGCAAGCGCGCTCGGCGCCCGCGTCTACCGTGGTTCTGCCCCGGAGATTGGCTGGTTCCCCGTTCAGGGAGTCCCGGGCGTAGCGCCGTGCTTTCAGTTCCCGCCCGAGAGCCTCGTCTTCCACTGGCACGGGGAGACCTTCGATCTTCCCGATGGCGCCGTGCGCCTGGCCCGTAGCGCGGCCTGCGAGAATCAGGCGTTTCAGGTCGGCCAAAACGTGGTCGCCCTCCAATTCCATCTGGAGACGACACCCGCCAGCGTGACGTCGCTGGTCGAGCACTGCCGGGACGAGCTGGTCCCGGGACCCTATGTGCAATCGGAGGCTGATCTCCGCGAGGCCCCCACGGAGCGCTACGCGGAGGCCAACCGCTCGATGAAGGAACTGCTGACTTACCTGCTGGCCGGAGCACTCGCGGAAGGGCGTTTCACGACGGAGCGGCAGGGGGGCTGAGTCTTGCCGTCAGGCCGCGGCGCTAGCTTGTCGGGATCTCCGGGACATCGCCGTCGGCGAGCAGTTCGGCTCCGGTGGCGGCGCGGATCTCCTCGACGCCGACCCCGGGCGCGCGCTCCAGCAGGCGTAGCCCCTCGGGCGTGACCTTCAGGACGGCGAGCGACGTCACGATGGTGTCGACCACACCCTTGCCCGTCAGCGGCAGCGTGCACTCCGCGAGGACCTTGTGGTCACCGCGCTTCGAGACGTGGTCCATCACGATCAGGACGCGTTTCGCACCGGACACCAGATCCATGGCGCCGCCGGGGCCCTTCACCATCGCTCCCGGAATCATCCAGTTGGCGAGGTCGCCAGAGGCTGACACCTGCATCGCTCCCAGGATCGCCAGATCGATATGGCGTCCCCGGATCATCGCGAAGCTCTGGGCGCTGCTGAAGTAGCTGGCTCCGTTAACCGCGGTGACGGTTTCCTTGCCCGCGTTGATCAGGTCGGCGTCGATTTCGGCCTCCGTCGGGTAGGGGCCGATGCCGAGCAGGCCGTTCTCGCTCTGGAGCAGGATCTGCACTCCGTCCGGGAGCAGGTTGGCGCAGAGGGTGGGGATGCCGATGCCGAGGTTGACGTAGTCGCCGTCCCGCATCTCGCGAGCGGCGCGGGCAGCGATCTGTACCCGTGTCAACGCCATGGTCGTTAGTCCTGCTCCGGCGGCGCCACCGGCCGATATGCCATCAGCCGGCGCGGGTAGTCCGCTTCTCGATCACTTTCTCCGGATCCTCGCCCACTACGATGCGGTCCACGTAGATGCCCGGCGTGTGGACGTGGTGCGCGTCGATGGCGCCAGCCGGCACGATCTCCTCCACCTCGGCGACCGTCACGACACCGGCTTCCGCCATCGAAGGGTTGAAGTTCTGCGACGTCATCCGATAGACCAGATTGCCCGCCTCGTCCGCCTTCCATGCCTTGACGAGCGACAGGTCCGCGTGTAGAGCGGTCTCCAGGACTTGCGGCCGGCCGTCGAACTCGCGGACCTCCTTCCCCTCGGCGAGTGGCGTCCCGTAACCGGTCGGCGTGAAGAAGGCGCCGATACCGGCCCCGCCCGCCCGGATCCGTTCCGCCATCGTCCCCTGCGGATTGAGTTCCACCTCCAGGCTGCCGTCGAGGAACTGACGCTCGAAGGTCTTGTTCTCTCCGACGTAGCTTGCGATCATCTTCCTGATCTGGCGTGTGTCGAGCAGAAGGCCGAGGCCGTCATGGTCGACTCCGGCGTTGTTGCTGATGCACGTGAGGTTGCGGACGCCCGAATCACGCAGCGCGATGCACAGGTTGCGGGGAACGCCGCAAAGGCCGAACCCGCCGACCATGACAGTCATTCCGTCATGCAGCAGGCCGTCGAGGGCGGCGGCGGAACTGGAATAGACCTTGCGGCGCACGTCAATCTCGGGCTGTGAACGGCGCTACGCCTTCATCGGGCCTTCGGGCACACCGGCGCCCTGGCGGACGAAGCGCGCGAGATTCGACATATCCTCGTCGCCATAGCCCTGGGCGATCAGGGCGTCCTCGATCGTCGCGACGAGACTGGCGATGGGCAAAGGAACCTGGAACTCGCGGGCGGTTTCCAGCGCTATGCCGAGGTCCTTTCGATGCAGGCGGGTGCGGAAGCCCAGCGGATACTTGTCGTTCAGCATCTTGTCCGACCGGTTGTTGAGGATCCAGGAACCGGCGACACCGCCACCGATTGCCTCTACCACCCGCTCCGGATTTGCGCCCGCCCGGTAGGCGAGCGTCAACGCCTCGGCAAGCGCCATGAACGTTCCGGTGATCGCCACCTGGTTAGCCACCTTGGCGATCTGGCCGCAGCCGACCGGACCGATGCGTGTGACCTTGGCGCCGATGATCTGCAGGACCGGCTCGGCGCGGGCGAAATCCTCTTCGCTCCCGCCGCACATGATGGTGAGGGTTCCCTTGATCGCACCCTCCGATCCGCCAGATACCGGCGCGTCGACGTAGCCGATCCCCTTTTCGCGGAACTGATCGGCGATGCGGCGCGTCGCGGCGGGTGCTATCGACGAGCAGTCGATCACGAGCCCGCCCGATGCAAGACCGTTGATCGCGCCGCCTTCGGGATCGAGAAGCACACGCTCGACATCCGGGGTGTCGGAAACGCACGACAGGATGATCTCGGCGCTTGCGGCAGCGGCGGCGGGTGAATCGGCGCGCGCGGCGCCCAGCTTCTCGAGCGGTTCTTCACGCGCGCGCGTCCGGTTGTGGACCGTAACCTCGCACCCGGCCTTGATCAGGTTGGTGGCCATCGGGGCGCCCATCGTGCCCATTCCCAGCACGGCAATCTTCATGGTCTCGATACTCCTTCGTCCGTCACATGTGCGTGAACGATCCCGCGCCCTGACCGCGGCCGGTTGGTGACGAGCGCGAGGAACTTCTTCCAGTAGCGGAAAGACGGCGTGTACACGGTTTCGACGTCGCTGAAGCCGGCAGATTGTAGCATCTGCCTCAGGGCCGTCAGTGTCGGCATCGCACAGAGTTCGTCGCTCGCCTCGCGGGCTCCCTCGTCGCCCGGAAAGAACGGCACTAGCGGGTAGCGCTCGTGGAGCGCCGGCAGCAAGACGTGCGTCTCGCAAATCAGCAGCCGCTTGGTGACGGCGCGGACGCGCTCGAGCGCCGCCAGCGGGTTCCGCAGGTGATAGAAGACGCCGAGCAGCAGCACCAGGTCGAACTCTCCGATTGTCCTCGGGTCCAGTTCGTGCACGTCGGCGTGGCGGTATTCGACTCGCGAACCGAGCCGTTTGTGGGCCGATAGGAACTCCTCCATGCCGAAGCGGTCCCAGGCAAAACGGTCCACGGCAAGCACGCGGTCGGCACCACGCCGTTCGCACTCGAACGAAAAGAAGCCGTGCCAGGCACCGATGTCCAGAACCGACCAGCCTGAAAGATCGTCCGGGATCCGGAGCAACTGCAGGCGCCGATCGAAACGCCGGCGGATCCGTCCCTCGCGCGACCACGCGGTGGCGCCCTTGTCGGGCCGGCTGATTACCTGGTGGGGACGTTCCTCGGTCGGGCCGTGCATGGAATCGGGAGCGGGGCGGTGCAGGATAGCACGTGCCGTCACTCCGGCCGGACGCGCAGGCGACGAATTCGGTCCGCGGTCGGCGGGTGGGTCGAGAGAAACGAGAAGCCTTCGTCGGCCGCCGCGAGTCGCTGAAGGACCCGGACTGCCCCTGCCGGATCGAAACCGGCGGCACTGGCCAGCTTGACCCCGAGTTCGTCCGCCTCGTCCTCCTGTTGGCGCGAGTAAGCCTTCGACAGGCCGTCCATTCCCAGCCGCCGGATCAGGGGCGACAGTCGCCGTGTCGCGGGAGTTGCCATCGAAACCGCCGCCAGCGCCTTGTCGGTGAGCCAGCGGTCGATAGCGTGTCGACGGATCACGTGCGCCATCTCGTGGGCCACCACGAACGCCAGCTCGTCGTGGTCGCGTTCCGCCAACTCCACCAGAGCTGTCGAGACAAAAATGTAACCACCGGGAAGCGCGAATGCGGCCCGCTGGGTATCCGCCAGCGCGGTTATCTCGAAGCGGTGCGCCCGGTTTGCAACGCGATCCGCCAGGGCCGCCAGAATGTCATTCAGCAGCGCCTGGACCTCCGGGGCAACCGGCAAGCGCGACGCCTCCCGCACCTTGGCGGCAA